>JALSRI010000031.1 GCA_026984835.1 Thiohalobacter sp.
AACGCCTGTCGTCGCGCGAATGCGCCGCCTTCGTCTCCGGCGTGGTCAAGGACGCCTTCAGCCTGTGGCTGAACCAGCATACCGAGGCCGGCGAGCGCATCGCCCGGCTCGCCATCGAGAACGCCCAGAGTCGCCAGCGCGCCGGCAGGAAAGTGGTGCGCAAGAAGGTCACCAGCGGCCCGGCCCTGCCCGGCAAGCTGGCCGACTGCGCCAGCACCGACCTGAAGCACTCCGAGCTGTTCCTGGTCGAGGGCGACTCGGCCGGCGGTTCGGCCAAGCAGGCCCGCGACCGCGAGTTCCAGGCGGTGATGCCGCTGCGCGGCAAGATTCTCAACACCTGGGAAGTCGACCCGGCCGAGGTGCTGGCCTCGCAGGCGGTGCACGACATCGCGCTGGCCATCGGCGTGGATCCCGGATCGCCGGACCTCAAGAACCTGCGCTACGGCAAGATCTGCATCCTCGCCGACGCCGACTCCGACGGCGCCCACATCGCCACCCTGCTGTGCGCGCTGTTCCTGCGCCATTTCCGGCCGCTGGTGGAGGCCGGCCACGTGTACGTCGCCATGCCGCCGCTGTACCGCATCGACGTCGGCAAGCAGGTGTTCTACGCCCTCGACGAGGCCGAGAAGCAGGGCGTGCTGGACCGCATCGCGGCCGAGGGCATCAAGGGCAAGGTCAACGTGCAGCGCTTCAAGGGCCTGGGCGAGATGAATCCCATGCAGCTGCGCGAGACCACCATCGACCCCGACACCCGCCGCCTGGTGCAGCTCACCGTGAGCCCCGGCGACGACAGCCACAAGCTGCTCGATCTGCTGCTGGCCAAGAGCCGCTCCGCCGACCGCCGCGGCTGGCTGGAGACCAAGGGCAACCTGGCGGACGTCGTGCCCTGACGTCGCGCCCCGACGCAGTAACGGAAACCCCATGACCACAGAGACCACCCCCGACAAGATCGAGCAGCTGCCGCTGCGCGAGTTCACCGAAAAGGCGTACCTGGACTATTCCATGTACGTCATCCTCGACCGCGCCCTGCCGCACATCGGCGACGGCCTCAAGCCGGTGCAGCGGCGCATCGTCTACGCCATGTCCGAGCTGGGCTTGTCGGCGCGCGCCAAGTTCAAGAAATCGGCGCGTACCATCGGCGACGTGCTGGGCAAGTTCCATCCGCACGGCGACAGCGCCTGCTACGAGGCCATGGTGCACATGGCGCAGGACTTCGCCTTCCGCTACCCGCTGGTCGACGGCCAGGGCAACTGGGGTTCGCCGGACGACCCCAAGTCCTTCGCCGCCATGCGTTACACCGAGGCGCGGCTGGCACCGTTCGCCGAGGTGCTGCTGGCGGAACTGGGCGAGGGCACGGTCGATTGGGGGCCGAACTTCGACGGCACCCTGCAGGAACCGCTGCTGCTGCCCTCGCGCCTGCCGACGGTGCTGCTCAACGGCGCCACCGGCATCGCCGTCGGCATGGCCACCGACATTCCTCCGCACAACCTGAACGAGGTGGCCGCCGCCGCCATGCACCTGCTGGAACACCCGAAGGCGACGGTCGAGGAACTGTGCGGGCACATCCAGGGGCCGGACTACCCGACCGGCGCCGAGATCGTCACCCCGCGCGAGGATCTGCTGCGCGCCTACGCGACCGGCAGCGGCAGCGTGCGCCTGCGCGCCCGCTACGAGACCGAGGGTACGGACATCGTCATCACCGAGCTGCCCTACCAGGTGTCGGGCGCGCGCGTGCTGGAACAGATCGCCGCGCAGATGAACAAAAAGAAGCTGCCCATGGTGGCGGACCTGCGCGACGAGTCCGACCACGAGAACCCGACCCGGCTGGTGATCGTGCCGCGCTCGAACCGCATCGACGTCGGGGCGCTGATGTCGCACCTGTTCGCCACCACCGACCTGGAACGCAGCTACCGCATCAACCTCAACCTGATCGGCCTGGACGGCCGGCCGCAGGTCAAGGACCTGCGTGCGCTGCTGAAGGAGTGGCTGGAGTTCCGCACTGCCACCGTGCGCCGGCGCCTGCAGTACCGCCTGGACAAGGTGCAGGCGCGCCTGCACATCCTCGACGGCCTGCTGGTCGCCTACCTGAACATCGACGAGGTGATCGCCATCATCCGCAGCGAGGACGAGCCGCGGCCGGTGCTCATGCAGCGTTTCGGCCTCAGCGAGTTGCAGGCCGACGCCATTCTCGATCTCAAGCTGCGCCACCTGGCGAGGCTGGAAGAGATGAAGATTCGCGGCGAGCAGGAAGAACTGGCCGCCGAACGCGACAGCCTGGAGAAGATCCTGGCCTCCAGCCGACGCCTGAAGACGCTGATCCGCAAGGAGATCGCCGCCGACGCCCAGGCCTACGGCGACGCCCGCCGGTCGCGGCTGGTGCAACGGCCGCCGGCCCAGGCCCTGGACGAGACGGCGCTGGTGCCCAGCGAGCCGGTCACCGTCGTGCTGTCGGAGAAGGGCTGGGTGCGCGCCGCCAAGGGCCACGAAGTGGACCCCGCCGCCCTCGGCTACAAGGCCGGCGACGCCTTCCTGGCTGCCGCCCGCGGGCGCAGCAACCAGCTGGCCGTGTTCCTCGATTCCACCGGCCGCAGCTACGCGCTGCCCGCCCACAGCCTGCCCTCGGCGCGCGGCCAGGGCGAGCCGCTGACCGGACGGGTGAAACCGCCGGAGGGAGCGCGTTTCGTCGGCGTCATGGCCGGCGGCGAGGACAGCCTGTACCTGCTGGCGACCAGCGCCGGCTACGGCTACATCGCCCGGCTCGGCGACCTGGCGGCGCGCACCAAGTCCGGCAAGGCGGTGTTGTCGGTGCCCGCGGGGGCGGAGGTGCTCCCACCGGCGCGGGTGCTGGACATCGAAGGCGACCGGATCGCCGCGGTCAGCAACCAGGGTCACCTGCTGGTGATCCCGGCGGCAGAACTGCCGCGCCTGTCACGCGGCAAGGGCGTCAGGATCCTCGGCATCAACGGCAAGAAGTTCGCCGCCGGCGAGGAATACCTGCTGGCCGTCGCCAGCGTCCCGGCCGGCGACAGCCTGGTGCTGTACGCCGGCAAGCGCCACCTGCGCCTCAAGCCCGCCGACCTGGACGCCTATGCCGGCGACCGTGGCCGCAAGGGCAGGAAACTGCCACGCGGCCTGCAGCGTGTGGAGCGGATGGCGGTGGAATGAAGCACACCGCAGCGGGTACAATGGAAGGCCACAGGATTTAACCGCCAAGACGCCAAGAACGCCAGGAAACCCTGTGTTTTTGGCCCACGCGCAAAGCGCGTGGCCAAAAACCAAAGACGTTTTTTCTTGGCGTTTTTGGCGTCTTGGCGGTTATGTATCGTTTTTTTCAAAAAAACCGTTCCCAACCAAGGATCCAAAGCCATGTCCCTGATTCGTCCCTTCCGCGGCCTGCGCCCGGTGCCCGAACGTGCCGCCGACGTGGTGGCGCCGCCCTACGACGTGCTGAGCAGCGAGGAGGCGCGCGAGCGCGCGGCCGGCCGGCCCTGGAGTTTCCTGCACATCTCGAAGGCGGAAATCGACCTGCCGGAAGGGACCGACCCCTACGACCCCGCTGTCTATGCCAGGGCCGCGGAGAATCTTCGCAGAATGGTGGAGGCGGGCGTGCTGCGACGTGACGAGCGGCCGCACTACTACGTCTATCGCCTGACCATGGGCGACCATGTGCAGACCGGCATCGTGGCCGCCGCCTCGGTGGCCGATTACGATTCCAACCGCATCCGCAAGCACGAGTTCACGCGGCCGGCCAAGGAGGACGACCGGGTGCGCCAGATCGAGGCCCTCAACGCCCAGACCGGGCCGGTGCTGCTGGCCTACCGCGCCGACCCGGAGATCGACGGCCTGATCGAGGCGGCCACCCGGCAGGCGCCGGAATACGAGCTGGAGGCCGACGACGGGGTGGGGCATGGCTTCTGGGTGCTGGACGACCCGGCCGTCATCGAGCGGCTGACGGCCGGCTTCGACGCCATGCCGGCCATCTACATCGCCGACGGCCACCACCGCTCGGCCGCCGCTTCCCGGGTGGCGGCGAAGCTGGGTCGCGGCCCGGACGCCATGAGCAGCTACTTCCTCTCGGTCATCTTTCCCCACGACCAGATGAAGATCCTCGACTACAACCGCGTGGTGAAGGACCTCAACGGCCTGTCGTCGGACGAGTTCCTGAAGCGGGTGGGCGAGGTATTCAGGGTGACGCGCGAGGACGCGCCGGTGTCACCGCGCCAGGCCGGCGAGTTCGGCCTGTACCTGGACGGGCACTGGTATCGGCTGGCCATCGACCCGGCGCGCGTTCCCGACGACCCGGTCAGGCGCCTGGACGTCAGCCTGCTGGCCGACAACCTGCTGGAACCGGTGCTCGGCATCTCCGATCCACGCACCGATCCGCGCATCGATTTCATCGGTGGCATCCGCGGCCTGGGTGAGCTGGAGAAACGGGTCGACAGCGGTGAGATGGCGGCGGCCTTCTCCCTGTATCCCACCAGTATGGATGACCTGATGGCGGTGGCCGATGCCAACGAGGTGATGCCGCCCAAGTCGACCTGGTTCGAGCCCAAGCTGGCCGACGGCCTGGTCTCGCACGTGCTGGACGACTGAGACTCAGGCGATCTCGCTGGAGAAGTCGTAGTCGAGCGACTCGCTCGGTTCCTGCAGGAAGTTGCCCTGGATGTAGTCGATGCCGCTCTGCCACAGCACCGCCAGGCTGTGGGCGTCCTGCACGAACTCGGCGATGCACTGCTTGTTCATGGACCGGGCGGTCTCCAGGATCGACTTCACCATGGCCTGGTTGTCCGGTTCGGTGGCCAGGTTGTGGATGAAGGAACCGTCGACCTTCAGGTAGTCGACCGGCAGGTGCTTGAGCAGCTGGAAGGAGTTGGGCCCGCTGCCGAAATGCTCCAGCGCGGTCTTGCACTGCAATTCGTGCACCGCCTTGACGAACGCCTTGGCCTGCTTGAGATGCTGGCAGGCGCTCTGTTCGGCGATCTCGAAGATCAGGGCGTGGCCGGGCAGGCCGGCGGCCTCGATGGCCTCGCGGACGACGGCGCCCAGGTTTTCGTCCAGCAGGGTGCCCGTCGACAGCTTGATGAAAAAATGCGTGTCGTTGCCCTGCTTGCGGTGTTCGGCCAGCACCTGCGCCGCGTGGCGGATCACCCAGTGGTCGATGTCGGCGACCTGGCCGGTCTGCTGGGCCACGGCCAGGAACTGGGAGGGCAGGATCTGCTCGCCGTCGTGGTCGAGCATGCGCAGCAGCACTTCGTATTTCTCCTCCGCATCGCCCTGCAGGCTGACGATGGGCTGGAACACCAGCCGGAACTGGTCGTTGTCCAGCGCATCCTTGATCAGCGCGTGCATCTGCTGGTCGCGCTCCTTGCCGATCTGCTCGTCGACCACCGGGTTGTGCATGTGGATCTGGTTGCCGCCCGAGGAGCGCGCCACTTCGCAGGCCAGGTCGGCGCGCGCAATGACTTCCTGCGCCGAGGGCGTGCTTTCCGTCACCAGGCTCATGCCGATGCTGCAGGTGGTAGTGATGGACTGGCCGTCTACTTCGGCGATGTGTTCCTCCACGGCCTGGTGCAGGCGCCTGGCCAGATCCTGGATGGAGTCGGCGTCGCAGTCGCGCCGCAGGATCGCGAACGAGTGGTCGCCGAAGCGGGCGATGATGTCGTCTTCGGTCGCCTGCTCGCGCACCAGGTCGGCGATTTCGCTGATCACCATATCGGCCGCGCCGATGCCGTGGTTGTCCTTGACATCCTTGAAGTTGTCCATCAACAGGTAGATGACGCCGCTGGGGGCGGACCCGCTGACGGCATCGGTGACCGCCAGCTCCAGCTCTTCCAGGAAGTACTGGCGGTTGTAGAGGCCGGTCAGGACGTCCTGCTTGCTGAGGTATTTCAGCTTCTGTTCCAGCTCGGCGCTGTTGGCCGCCTGGCTGCGGATGATGATCTGGGTGCAGGGTTCGCCGTCGATGCTGGCGGGCGTGAATTCCATGACGGCGTCGAACTGCTTGCCGTCCGGCAGCAGGCCGCGGGCCTCGAATTCGCCGTGCGTCTCACCGTCCTTGTCGTAGTTGCGCAGGAAGTCCTTGAAGGCGTCGTGGTTGGCCGGCGCCACCATGTCGAGTATGGGCGTGCCCTCGATTTCCTCCAGCTCGCTGAAGCCGAACATCTTGAGGTAGGAGTGGTTGGCGAAGATGTGCATGCCCTCGTGGACGTAGGCGATGGCGTCGCGGGAACTCTCCATCAGCGTGCGGGCGCGTTTCTCGCTTTCGCGGAACTTGAGTTCGTAGCGCTGCGCGTCCTGACGCAGCCTGAGCTGGCGCACCTCGCGCTGCACCACCAGCTGCAGGTGCTCGGGCTGGTCGTAGGAGCACAGGTCGTCGGCGCCGGCGCGCATGGCCTCGACGACGGCCGGCTCGTCGGCCGATTCGCCGATGGCGATCACCGGCACGTCCAGCCCGCGCTCGCGCAGGGCGGCCAGCAGGGCTTCCAGCGGCAACGCCTCGAGCCCGGTGGCGCACAGCACCAGGTCCGGCGCCTGCCGCTCCAGCGCCGCCGCCAGGTCGTCCTGGTCGGCGACGAAAGTCAGTCGGGATTTCTGGCGCGCGTTGCGCAGAATATTGGCGAGTGCCTCGGCATCGTTGCGCGATTCCTCGGCCACCAGCAGCTGCAGAGTCAGTTCCTGATCCAAGTCGTACACCTTCCCTTGTTGTCCAGGCGGCCACCCCCGGCCGGGGAGGCGCCGCCCCCAGCTTATCGGCCAGCGCCGGGGATTCCTTACACCGGTCGGATGCGTCCTTTGTGGCCGATTTGCAAACGGTTTTCCGGTCCCGGCTTTCCTGTTAGCATGGCCTGAAACCAGCCGGCACGAGCGAGGGAGACGGAGCAGAACCATGCAGCAGATCAAGGTAAGGGCGGAAACCCCCGACGACTACCGGGCCATCGATGTCGTCAATCTGAGCGCCTTCGAGGGCGAGGCCGAGGCCCAGCTGGTCGGCGAGTTGAGGAAGTCCGACAGCTTCATCCCCGACCTGTCGCTGGTCGCCGAGCTGAACGGCCGCATCGTCGGCCATGTCGTGCTGTCGCGGGTGAAACTGATCAACAAGGACGGCGAGACCGGGATCCTGGCGCTGGGCCCGATGTCGGTGGTGCCCTCGCAGTCGCACCGCGGCATCGGCTCCGAGCTCATCGACGCCGCCGTGGCGCGCGCCAGGGCCCTGTGCTTCGGCGCCATCGTGGTGGCCGGCCACCCCGATTACTACCTGCGCTTCGGCTTCCGCCCCGCCAGCGACTGGGGCCTGACCTGCAACCTGGCCATCCCCGAGGACGCCCTCACCGCCATGGAGCTGGTCGAGGGCACCCTGGCCGCCGGCGGCGAGGTCGTCTATCCGGACATCTTCCGCAAGCTGTTCTAGCCAGGGCACGCCCTGACAAATCCCGCCATCACGACGCTGTAGGTATGAAGACAAGGCGGGGAGGCGCGGCCCGGTCCCGTCTGAACGGGGTGTCTGGTGTTCATGGTTCTTCCCCGGATCGGGTCGTTAACCGCGAAGGACGCGAAGGGAAAAATCTGCGGGCCGACGGAATTCGAGGGCCTGGTGGACATCGGGAACGGTCGGGTCTTCCGACAGCGGGCGGTTTCCTTCGCGGGTGGTGAAAGGCATGCCCTGTGCACGCCCCGGCCTACAAGATCTCCCAGATGTCGTCGAAGTCGTGCGGCGGCGCAGCCGTCCGGCGCTTGTCCGGCTTGTTCACTTCGCCCAGCGGGGCGAACTGGAACTGGGCGAAGCTGCCGGTGTTCTCGACCAGCTTGGTGAGGCGGACGCGGATCTCCTTGCCGTGGCAGTTGACGATCGCCGTGTCGTCCGGGCGGAACGGCGGCGAGGGCAGCAGCAGGGTGGCCTGCTGCTGGATGGAGGCGATCTCCGGCAGCAGCAGGCCGCGCGTGTAGCCGTTCTGCCCGCCCTGTCCGTCGCCGCGGGCGGCGACGGCGACCGCACCCGGTGACAGCATCTGCACGCCCAGCTCCAGGCCGCGTTTCTCCACGTACTTGAGCCAGCGGATGACGCCGAGGCGCCAGTGGAAGGTATCGGGATCACTCTGCTCGCGCAGGCCGATCAGCTCGCCGACCTGGGCGCGCGTGGTCTCCGGGTTGTCCCACAGCAGGCAGTAGCCGCCGGCGCTGACGTTGATCATCTTCCACCTCTGGGTGCGGTGCGAGGGATCGATGTGGATGCCGGCGCTGGCCTGGGCGACCGCCATCTCCAGCGTCGAGGGGGCGGCCTGGCCCTCGAGCCGGAAATCCGCTTCCCACAGGTCGGGCATGGCGCCGTCGCGTTCGCCCGGCGGCCGCACGGCGAAGGGGTTGCCCCGCTGTGAGCCCAGCTCGGCCGGGCAGTCCAGATTGCCGGAGCTGCTGTTGAATGCCACCTCGCCGCTGACGAAGTAGTGAATGGAACTCAGGCCCATGGCGACGATCACCTGGGCGTGATCGCGGGTGCGCGAGAAGCGTCGCTTGGGCAGCACGCCCCAGGCCAGCATCAGGCGCCGCAGGGTGTTGGCGGACAGGGGGCAGGCCGCCGCGCCGCCGTGGCGCAGCCCGGTCAGCGCGTGGCGGACCTCGTCGCCCAGCCGGCTGGTGTCCAGGGTGCGGCGGCTGCCGGTGTCGCCGCCCGCTTCGTACAGCACCAGGTAGGTGGGCGGCTGGTCGGACGCCAGGTCGGTCACGAACAGGGCGTCGGAATCCGCGCCACCATAGGGCAGCAGGTGGGCAAAGGGGGCCCAGTGTTCCAGCGCCTGCCAGATTTTCTCCGCCTCGCCGTGGCGCAGCCGGTAGGGGCAGGCCAGCGCCAGCAGCAGGATCTGTTTGTACAGGTCGGCGATGGTGCCGGTGCGCGTCCCGCCGTCGTCTTCTTCCAGCACCCGGTCGTTGTGGCGCCGCTGTGCCTCGGCGTAGCGGTACAGCGCGTGGATCTCCTGCCATACCTGCTGCGGGTAGGCGGCATAGACCTGGTAGGAGCGCAGCAGCACCGTGCCGAGCAGCCGCAGTGCGCGGTGCAGGCTGGTGACCAGCCGCTTGCGGTCCCTGCTGCGGCCGCCGGCCGCATGTTCGGCCACCAGGATCTTGTAGCCGGTGGCCAGCTCCCCGGTCAGGGCGCGCGCCAGACAGGCGATGCGGAAGGTGCGCTCCGGCAGCGGCAGCGGCCGGCCGACAAAGTGGCGCTTCATTTCTTCGCATACGTAACTTACTGGCAACCTGAGCAATTCCAGCGATTTGAAGCGCTGTGGGGCCGGCATTTCCTGGTGGTTCATCTCGGTGAGCGCGGCATACAGGGCGCGTGTCGCCTGGCCGATGTTGGCCATGGGCAGGTTTTCTATCCAGGCTTTGACGCTGGCCGGGCGGGCGTCGAAGCCGCCGTCTTGGGGCGGCAGCCGGTCGGGTACCGAAAGTTGCAGTTCCGTGTTCATCCACTGAATCCGTGATCGATGGGGGGCCGGTGGGCCCTGCATGCCACCGGTCTATCGTCCCGGGGCGGGAAAACTGAATGCCCGCCCCCGCCCGTGTGCCTGACCCCTTGCCCATGCTTGTCCACCCCCCTGTAGGAGCGGGCTTGCCCGCGATCCCGGCGCAGCCGGGCGTGTCGGCCCGGTGCAATGGCATTCGCGGGCAAGCCCGCTCCTACAGGGGAGGCACGAGCCCGTCACCAGCCAGGGGGCGCGAGCCGGTCACCAGCCAGGGGAGGCGCGAGCGGGTCACCAGCCAGGGGAGGGGCGGGCCGGTCACCAGCCAGGGGGGGCGCGGGCCAGTCACCGGCCAGCGGACGTGCGGGGGGCAGTCGCCGGCCAGCGGCGGCGGGTCAGTCGCCGGCGTCCGCCACCTCCGCCAGGGGCGACTTGCCCGGCCGGCCCGGCAGTTCACGGACCAGACGCGGCACCAGGTAGCCGGGCAGGCGCGTGGCCAGGGTCCGGTGCAGGGCCACCGCTTCGTCGTCGGCCACCGCGAAATGGGCCGCGCCGTCGACGGGGTCGAGCTGGTGCAGGTAGTAGGGCAGCACGCCGGCGGCGAACAGGGTCTCGCTCAGCTCCGCCAGCACCCCCGCCGAGTCGTTCACGCCGCGCAGCAGTACCGACTGGTTGAGCAGGCTCACGCCGGCGTCGCCCAGCCTGCGGAGGGCGGCGGCGACGGCGGCGTCGATTTCGTTGCCATGGTTGGTGTGCAGCACCATCACGGTCTGCAGACGGCTGCCCGACAGCCAGGCCAGCAGGCCTTCGTCGACCCGTGCCGGCAGCACCACGGGCAGGCGGCTGTGGATGCGCAGCCGGCGCAGGTGGGGAACGGCCTCCAGGGCGCGGCCCAGTTCCGCCAGCCGGCGGTTGCCCAGCGACAGGGGGTCGCCGCCGCTCAGGATGATTTCGTGGATGTCGGCGTGAGCAGCCAGCCATTCCAGCGCCGGCCGCCAGCCGTCGCGCACGGGGTTTGCCTCGGCATAGGGGAAATGGCGGCGGAAGCAGTAGCGACAATGCACGGCACAGGCACCGGTGACGGTCAGCAGGGCCCGCCCCCGGTACTTGTGCAGCAGGCCGGGCACCGGCATGGCCTCACCTTCCTGCAGGGGATCGGCCGTGAATCCGGGCACCGGCCGGCATTCGGCGTCCAGCGGCAGCACCTGGCGCAGCAGCGGGTCGGCGGGGTCGCCGCGGCGCATGCGGGCGACAAAGCCGCGCGGCACGCGCAGCGGGAACAGTCGGCCGGCGCGGCGGGCGCCGGCGGCCAGGGCGGGGTCCAGGTCCAGCAGCGCCAGCAGTTCGGCCGGGTCGGTGACGGCCGCCGCCAGCTGCTGCTGCCAGCGCTCACCCTGTTGCAGGCTCAGGCTTCGGGGTATCATACGCGTCCGTTTTTCCGGGAAAATCCGTTATCAAAGGGTGCTCAATGGCGACCTACAGTACAAACGAGTTCAAGGGTGGTCTGAAGATCATGCTGGACGGCGACCCCTGCGCCATCATTGAAAACGAGTTCGTCAAGCCAGGCAAGGGGCAGGCGTTCAACCGGGTCAAGATCCGCAACCTCAAGACCGGCCGCGTCATCGAGCGCACTTTCAAGTCGGGCGAGACGGTCGAGGCCGCCGATGTCATGGATACCGACATGCAGTTCCTGTATTCCGATGGCGAGTTCTGGCACTTCATGCACCCCGAGACCTATGAACAGGTGGCAGCCG
Organism: Thiohalobacter sp.; assembly: GCA_026984835.1. Taxonomy (GTDB): domain Bacteria; phylum Pseudomonadota; class Gammaproteobacteria; order DSM-19610; family DSM-19610; genus JALSRI01. The sequence continues at coordinate 11,210 of JALSRI010000031.1, forward strand.
GTGCCGCTGCCGTGGGCGACGCCGCCAAGTGGCTCAAGGAGCAGGACATGTGCGGGATCACGCTGTGGAACGGCGAGCCCATCAGCGTGACACCGCCCAACTTCGTGCTCCTCAAGGTGGTCGAGACCGACCCCGGCGTGCGCGGCGACACGTCCGGCGGCGGCGGCAAGCCGGCCACCCTGGAGACCGGCGCCGTGGTGCGGGTGCCGCTGTTCATCGACATCGGCGAGGTGGTCAAGGTCGATACCCGCACCGGCGAATATGTCGGCCGGGCCAAGGACTGAGGCGGCCGACTGGCGGCCGGGCGCCAGCCTGGACACGCTGCGCCTGCGGGCCCGCATGCTGACCGGCATGCGGGCCTTCTTCGCTGCGCGCGGCGTGCTGGAAGTCGAGACGCCGGTGCTGGCACAGGCCGCGGTGCCCGATCCCGCCATCGAGCCGTTGCGCACCCGTTACACCGGACCGGGCGCGGCGGACGGCCGGACCCTGTACCTGCACACTTCGCCCGAACCGGCCATGAAGCGGCTGCTGGCCGCCGCCAGCGGACCGGTCTACCAGCTCGCGCGCGTGTTCCGCGACGGCGAGGCCGGTCCCCGCCACAACCCCGAATTCAGCCTGCTGGAATGGTACCGGCCCGGCTTCGATCACCACGCCCTGATGGCCGAGGTGGAGGCGCTGGTCATGATGCTGCTGCCGGGTACGGCGGCGGCGCGACGTTTCAGCTACCGCGAGCTGTTTCTCGACCTGGCCGGCATCGATCCGTTCACAGCCACTGCAGACGAACTGGCCGGCTGCGCGCGCGCAGCCGGCCTGCAGCCGTCGGCGGCGGTCGCCGCCCAGGCGCGCCGCGGCTGGCTGGACCTGCTGCTGACCCACGTCGTTGAGCCGCGCCTCGGCGCCGGGCTGGTGTTCGTCTACGACTACCCCGCGGACCAGGCGGCGCTGGCGCGGGTGCGGCCCGGCGAGCCGCCGCTGGCGGAGCGTTTCGAACTCTATCTCGATGGTGTCGAGCTGGCCAACGGCTTCCACGAACTGACCGATGCCGCCGAGCAGCGCGCCCGTTTCGAGTCCGACAACGCCCGGCGCCGGCAGGCCGGGCTGGCGCCACTGCCGGTCGACGGGCGTTTCCTCGCGGCCCTGGAAGCCGGCCTGCCGGCCTGCGCCGGCGTGGCGCTGGGTTTCGACCGGCTGGTGATGGCGGCAGCCGGGCTGGCGGACATCGATGCGGCCCTGGCGTTCTCTTTCCGTCGTGTCTGAGCGGCCGACGGCACGGGTTCCGGCATGACCGCGGAGGATCCGGTGGCCGTGCCGCAGGTGCGCATGGTGCTGGTGCGCACCAGCCACCCGGGCAACATCGGCGCCGCGGCCCGCGCCATGAAGAACATGGGCCTGAGCGAGCTGCGCCTGGTGGCGCCGGCGCAGTTCCCGCATGCCGAGGCCACGGCGCGCGCCTCGGGCGCCGACGACCTGCTGGCGGCGGCGCGCCGTTACCCGACGGTCGAGGCGGCCATCGCCGATGCCACCCTGGTGATCGGCGCCAGCGCCCGGCCGCGGTCCCTGCCGGTGCCGCTGCTCGACCCGCGCGGTTGCGCCCGGCGGGTGCTGGAAGAGCCGGAACCGCAGCGGGTGGCGATCCTGTTCGGCAACGAGCGTTCCGGGCTGAGCAACACCGAGATCGACCTGTGCCACGCCCTGGTGCAGATACCCACCAACCCGGCCTACGCCTCGCTCAATCTGGCCGCCGCCGTGCAGGTGATCGGCTACGAGCTGCGTACGGCCGCCCTGGCCGGGCAGGCGGCGCCGGCGCCGCAGGCCGACTACGCCAGCGCCGGGCAGATGGAGCAGTTCTATGCCCACCTGGAGCAGACGCTGGTCGAGATCGGTTTCCTGGACCCGGGCAACCCGCGCCAGCTCATGCGCCGCCTGCGCCGGCTCTACAACCGCGCCCGGCCGGACCAGAACGAGATCAACATCCTGCGCGGCATCCTGACGGCCATCCGCCGCGGGCGCGGCTGAGGCGCCGCCTCAGAAGCGAACCGACTGCAGCAGCATTTCGGTGCCGAGGCCGTTCTTTTTCTTCTTCACGAAACGGACCAGCAGGTAGTCGAGTTCCGGCGCCAGCCAGAACCAGCTCCGGTCACGGTCGTCGTCGGTGCGGGCCAGCTTGATCGCCATGAAATCGCCGGCCGGCGTGTCGACCCGTTCCTCGCCGACCCGCTCGAAACGGTAGTGCTTGATGCGGCCGCGCACCGCCACCGGCACCTCGATGCGGCTGCGGCCCTCGCGCAGCGCCGCCATCAGCGCCAGCTGCATGCTGAGGCTGTCCTGGGTGCCCGGGCGCAGCGTGATGCGCCAGTGGTCGCCGGCGCCGCGGTTCTCCACCACGCCGGCGTCCCAGTCGAACAGCAGGTGGGCGTTGTCGTCGGCGTCGCCCTTCGGCCGCCGGGACAGGAATTCCAGCGGGCGGATGCCGCGCTCGTCGCACAGCAGGCGGCTGACCTGCACGGCCCGGTCGGACGAGAGCAGGGCTGCCATCCCCACCGGCCTGGCGACCTGGCGGTAGCGGCAGCGGCCGTCGCCGTCCCTGGCCAGCGATACGACGGTCTCGGCCGATTTCACCCCGGCGAGGGTGACGCTGTAACGGGCGCTGAAGGCCGGCCAGGCCTCCAGGCCGCCGGCCACCGTCACGGCCGGCAGCAGCGGGAGCAGTATCACCGCCAGCCGTCGGACAAATCGTCGAATCCCGGTTCTTTCCATGTATGCGTCTGCCTGCCCCGTATATACTACGCGTTTCGTGATTCCGGCGCCGGCCCCTGGCCCGCGCCGCAGACAGGAGCTGAGACAGTTTGTCGTCGAGCAAGTGCCCGTCCCGATGCCTCGCGACCGCCGGGCGGCGTCGTGCCGCGGTGACAGGATAAACCATGGCGAGAGTGTTCTGGAGCGGAGCCGAGGGCTCGCGGCTGCTGCAACGCGCGGGCTGGGCACTGGAAGCCGGCCTGCTGTACCTGTTGTGGGGCCTGGTGCGGCTGTTTCCGGTCGACCGCGCGTCGCGCCTGGGCGGCCGCATCCTGCAATGGATCGGCCTGCGTTCGAAGAAGAACCGCCACGTGCTGGCCAATCTGCGGGTAGCCTTCCCCGACCGCGACGAGCAGGAGATCCGGCGCCTGGCGGCGGACAGCTGGTCCAACCTCGGCTCGGTGCTGGCCGAGTTCGTGCACCTGGATCGCATCACCGCCGCCGACCCGGACGACCCGCGCATCGAGGTGGTGTACGAGGGCTGCGACGCCGACGCCCTGCGCGTCGACGGGCCCTGCATCATCGTCACCGCCCACGTCGCCAACTGGGAACTAGTGGCCTTCGTGGGCCAGCGGGCGTGCGGTGTGCTGGACGCGGTCTACAGTCCGCAGAACAACCTCTATCTGGAGCACATGGTGCAGCGCATGCGCGAACCGCTGCGCTGTACCTTCTATGGCAAGGTCAATGCTGTGCGCGCCTTGTACCGCTCCCTGAAGGGGCGTCGTTCCATTGGCCTGCTGGCCGACGTGCGGGTGGATGGCGGGGTGCTGGTGCCCTTCTTCGGCATGGACGCGGAATCGACCACGACGCCGGCCTGGCTGTCGCTGAAGACCGGCCGCCCCATCGTGCCCGTGCATGTCGAGCGCCTGCGCGGCGCCCGCTTCCGCATCACGCTCGGTCCGCCGCTGCGCGCCGAGCGTGGCGAGGGCGAATCCGACCAGGAGGTGCTGTTCCGCACCACGCTGGAGATCAACCATCGCATCGAGGACTGGATCCGGGCGCACCCGGACCAGTGGCTGTGCACCAAGCGGCGCTGGCCGAAGGCGGCCATGGAGGCGGCCGGCGCCTACCGGCCGCGACCGGGGCCGGCCCCGACGCGGCGCGACCCGTCGGCATGAGCAACACAGGGAGCCCGGCAAGTCGCTCGCCCGGTCTGCTCAGGCGCCTGCGCTGGCTGCAGGAGATCGCCATGATGCGGGGGCTGTGGCTGGCGGGCCGGCCTTTCTCCCTGCGGCGCGCCTCGGCCATCGGCGCCCGCTTCATGGGCTGGCTGGGGCCACGCACCTCCAAGCATCGCCAGGTGCTGTCCAACCTGCGTATCGCGCTGCCCGGGCACAGCGCGGAGCAGCTGGAAGCCATCGCCCGCCGCGGCTGGGCCAACACCGGCGCGGTGCTGGCCGAGTACGGCCGGCTGGACGAGCTGACGGCGGCCGGCGGCGACAATCCCTTCGTGGAGACGGTCGTGAGCACGGGCGCAAGCCGGCACCTGGACGACCCGCACACTCCCTGCATCTTCGTCACCGCGCACCTGGGCAACTGGGAGCTGGCGGCCTACGCCGCGCGGCTGTTCAAGGGTGGCATGGACATCGTCTACAACCCACAGAAGAACCCGCTGCTGGAACGGGCCATCCAGCAGCAGCGCACCGCGCTGGGCGGCCGCTATCTCGGCAAGGTCAACGTCCTGCGCGCCCTGTATTCCAGTCTTCGCCAGGGCCGTTCCGTCGGCCTGCTGGTGGATTTCCGGGTCAGCAGCGAAACCTTGACGCCTTTCTTCGGCGTCGAAGCCGAGACCACGCTGGCGCCGGCCTGGCTGTCGCTGAAGACCGGTGCGCCCATCCTGCCCATCCAGGTCGAACGCCTGGGCCCCGGGCCGCGCTTTCGCATCACCGTCCACGAGGCCCTGGACGTGCAGCCCCGGGCCGGGGAGAGCGACGACCGGGCCATCGGGCGGGTGACCGCCACCCTCAACGATATCGTCGCCGACTGGATCCGGGCGCACCCCGACCAGTGGCTGTGCACCAAGCGGCGCTGGCCGAAGGGGGCCGGGCCGGCGCACCCCTAGAACGCGTGGCCGGGAGACCGGGTTTCGACGTATAATGAAAGATTAGCCAACGGATACCCTGCCAGGATTCTCACCATGTTCGAACGTTTGCGGGAAGACATCGACTGCGTGCTCGCGCGCGATCCGGCCGCCCGCAACGCCTTCGAGATCGTTACCACCTACCCCGGATTCCACGCCGTGCTGGCGCACCGCCTGGCCCACGCGCTGTGGAACAACGGCCTGCCGTGGCTGGCGCGCCTGGTGTCCAACATCGCCCGCTGGCTGACCGGCATCGAGATTCACCCCGGCGCGCGCATCGGCCGGCGCTTTTTCATCGACCACGGCATGGGGGTGGTGATCGGCGAGACCGCCGAGATCGGCGACGACTGCACGCTCTACCACGGCGTCACCCTGGGCGGCACCACCTGGGAGAAGGGCAAGCGCCACCCGACGCTGGGCAACGACGTGGTGATCGGCGCCGGCGCCAAGGTGCTGGGGCCGGTGCGCGTCGGCGACGACGTGCGCATCGGTTCCAATTCGGTGGTGCTGCGTGACGTGCCGGCCGGTGCCACCGTGGTGGGCGTGCCGGGGCGCGTGGTGTCCGGCGACAAGAGCGAGCAGCAGCGCCGCCGCGAGGCCATCGCCCGCAAGATGGGCTTCGACGCCTACGGCAGCACCCAGGACATGCCGGATCCGGTTGCCAATGCCATCAACAACATGCTCGACCATATCCACCTCATGGACAAGCGCCTGGAGGATATGTGCCGCGGTCTGAAGAGCCTGGGCGCCGAGGTGGCCGACCTGCAGATGCCGGAGCTCGGTTCCTGCGAGCTCGACAGCGCCTGCACGACCCGGCCGCTGGACAAGGCCGCCCCTTCCCCGGACGCATCGGGAGAGGCCGGCGGGACCGGCGAGGAGCCCGGGAAGGAGCCACTAGGGGGCTCGTAACGACATGTTGGACAAGGCATTGGTGTGGGCCTGCCGTCAGGTTCCGGCCGCCTTCGCCGGGCCGGATAATTCTTGACTGTTTTACTCAGTTATGGCATCGTAGCGACAGTTTTTCCAGGCCGAGCGGGGCGACACTCCAGATGAAACTGACGAGCAAGGGACGCTATGCAGTGACTGCCATGCTGGATCTGGCGCTGCATGCCGGGTCGGGCCCGGTGACCCTGGCCGGCATCTCCGAGCGGCAGGGCATTTCGCTGTCCTACCTGGAGCAGTTGTTCACGCGCCTGCGCAAGCACGGGCTGGTCTCCAGCACGCGCGGCCCAGGCGGCGGCTACCGGCTGAGCCGGTCGGCCTACGATATTGCGGTGGCCGACGTCGTCAGCGCGGTCGACGAGAGCGTCGATGCCACCCGCTGCGGCGGCCAGGCCAACTGCCAGGACGGCAAGCGCTGCCTGACGCATGAACTCTGGACGGAACTGAGCGAGCAGATCCGCAGTTTCCTCGGCGGCATCTCGCTGGGCCAGCTGGTGGACCAGGGCGGCCGGCCGGAGCAGGCCGACGAGGCCGTGCCGGTGGCGCTGGACGGTGTGAGCAAGGTAGCCGAACCCGGTTCGGCATAGACAGCCGCGAGGCAGCACGTGGGCATCTATCTCGATCACAACGCCAGCACGCCGGTCGACGAACGCGTGGCCGAGGCCATGCTGGCGGTGCTGCGGACCGGGCAGGGCAACCCGTCGAGCGTGCACGGGCCCGGCCGCGGGGCGCGGGCCGCCATCGAGCAGGCCCGTGAACAGGTGGCGGCACTGGTCGGTGCCGCGCCCGGCCAGGTGGTATTCACCAGCGGCGGCACCGAGGCCAACAACCTGGCCCTGCACGCGGTGCTGGCGGATGCGCCGTCCGGACGGCTGGCGGTCGGCGTCATCGAACACGCCTCGCTGCTGGAAGCGGCCGAAGCCCGGGCGCGGCGCGGCTGGTCGCTGGACCGCATCGGCGTCGACGCCGCCGGCCGCGTGACCCCGGACCACCTGGCCGCGGTGCTGAGGCCCGACACGCGGCTGGTGTCGGTCATGATGGCCAACAACGAGACCGGCGCGGTGCAGGACATCGCGCCGCTGGCTTCGCTGGCGCGGGACGCCGGTGCGGTGTTTCATACCGACGCCGTCCAGGCGGCGGGCAAGCTGCCGGTGGACTTCGGCGCCAGCGGCGCGCAGTTGATGAGCCTGTCGGCGCACAAGCTGTACGGGCCCAAGGGCGTCGGTGCCCTGGTCGTCGACCGCAGTGTCGAGCTGGTACCCCTGTTGTACGGCGGCCGCCAGGAAAAGGGCCTGCGCGCCGGCACCGAGAACCTGGCCGGCATCGTCGGTTTCGGCCTTGCCGCCGAGCTGGCGCTACAGGCGCTGGACAGCCGCCACCGCCAGGCGCGGCGGCTGCGCGAGCGCCTGGAGGCCGGCCTGGCCGGGCTGCCCGGCATGACGGTATTCGCAGCGGCGGCCGAACGACTGCCCAACACGACCCAGTTCGCGGTCGCGGGTATCGACGGCGAGGCGCTGCTCATGCAGCTGGACAGGGACGGCATCGCGGTATCCAGCGGTTCCGCCTGCACCAGCGGCAGCACCGAACCCAGCCACGTGCTGACGGCCATGGGCGTGGATGAAGAGACGGCCCGCGGCGCCATCCGCGTGAGCCTGGGCCGGGACAATACGGAGGCGGACGTGGATGCCCTGCTGGCATCGTTGCGGCGCCGCATCGAATGGCTGCAGAAGGCCAGCCGGGCAGCTGGCTGGTGACCGTTCTCCAGCGTTTTACGACCAGGATGATGACATGACTGTAAAGACACCGATCTATCTCGACTACTCCGCCACCACGCCGGTCGACCCGCGCGTGGCGGACAAGATGTGCAGGTACCTGGCGCCGGACGGGGTGTTCGGCAACCCGGCGTCGCGTTCGCACCCCTTCGGCTGGGAAGCCGAAAAGGCGGTCGAGGAAGCGCGCGCCCAGGTGGCCGGGCTGGTCAACGCCGACCCCAAGGAGATCATCTGGACCAGTGGCGCCACCGAGTCGGACAACCTGGCCATCAAGGGCGCCGCGCACTTCTACCAGAAGAAGGGCAAGCACGTCGTCACCTGCAAGACCGAGCACAAGGCGGTGCTGGACTCCTGCCGCCAGCTCGAGCGCGAGGGCTATGAAGTCACCTACCTGGATCCCGAACCCAGCGGCCTGATCGACCTGGACAAGTTGCAGGCGGCGCTACGTGACGACACCGTGCTGGTGTCCATCATGCACGTCAACAACGAGATCGGCGTCATCCAGGACATCGCCGCCATCGGCGAGATCTGCCGCGACCGCAAGATCGTGTTCCACGTCGACGCCGCCCAGAGCGCCGGCAAGATCCCCGTCGACCTGCAGAAAATGAAGGTCGACCTGATGTCGTTCTCCGCCCACAAGGTCTACGGGCCCAAGGGCATCGGCGCCCTGTACGTGCGCCGCAAGCCGCGCGTGCGTCTGGAGGCGCAGATGCACGGCGGTGGTCACGAGCGCGGCCTGCGCTCCGGCACCCTGGCCACCCACCAGATCGTCGGCATGGGCGAGGCCTTCCGCATCGCCGGTGAGGAGATGGTGGAGGAGAGCCGCCGCCTGGCGGCGTTGCGCGACCGTCTCTACCAGGGCTTCAAGGATGTCGAGGAGGTCTATGTCAACGGTGACATGGATCAGCGCATCCCCGGCAACCTGAACATCAGCTTCAACTTCGTCGAGGGCGAGAGTCTCATCATGGCGCTCAAGGACCTGGCGGTGTCGTCCGGTTCGGCCTGCACCAGTGCCAGCCTGGAGCCCTCCTACGTGCTGCGCGCCCTGGGCCGCAACGACGAACTGGCGCACAGCTCCATCCGCTTCACCATCGGTCGTTTCACCACCGAGGAAGAGATCGACTACACCATCGATCTGGTGAAGGACAAGATCGTCAAGCTGCGCGAACTGTCACCGCTGTGGGAGATGTACAAGGATGGCGTCGACCTGGAAAGCGTGCAGTGGGCGGCGCACTGAGGGGGCGGACATGGCAATCACACTGACCGAAGCCGCCGCCGAGCGGGTGCGCAACTTCATGGAGCAGCGCGGCAAGGGCGTGGGCCTGCGTCTGGGGGTGCGCACCTCCGGTTGTTCGGGCATGGCCTACGTGCTGGAGTTCGCGGACGACATCGAAGATACGGACGTGGTGTTCGAGGACCACGGCGTCAAGGTGATCGTCGATCCCAAGAGCCTGGTCTACCTGGATGGCACCGAGCTGGACTTCGCCCGCGAGGGGCTCAACGAGGGTTTCAAGTTCAACAACCCCAACGTCAAGGACGAATGCGGTTGCGGTGAGAGCTTCAACGTCTGATTCCGCCCCCCTGTTGCCGGCATGTCTTCTGAATTGACGCAGAGTCATTTTGAACTGTTCGCCCTGCCGGAGCGCTATGCCGTGGACCGCGAGGCGCTGGATACGCGCTACCGCGAACTGCAGCGCGAGGTGCACCCGGACCGTTTCGCCAGCGCCGGCGACCAGGCGCGGCGCATCTCCATGCAGCGGGCGGCGCAGGTCAACGAGGCCTACCAGACGCTTCGGGACCCGCTCAGGCGCGCCCGCTACCTGCTGGAACGGCGCGGCCACACCATCGACGACCAGCAGACCAGCGCCGGCGATCCGGTCTTCCTGATGCAGCAGATGGAGCTGCGCGAGGAAATGGGCGAGGTACGCGGCGCGGCCGACCCGCTGGCGGCCCTGGACGCCCTGCTGACGCGGGTGCGCGGCAGCATCGGCGAGCTGGAGGCTGGCCTGGAAGCGGCGCTGGATGGCGACGATTACGAAAACGCGCTTGAACTGGTGACGAAGATGCAGTTCCATGCGCGGCTGGAGAGCGAACTTCGGGAGCTCGAAGCCGAACTCGAAGATGCGCTGTATTGATCGGGGGCGCCGTGGTCATGGTGGGGAGTCACGACGACTCCCGACGCCGTGCCGCTGCGGCGCTGTTGCGGCCGGGGAAGCGACCCGTATCTGACCTTCTGGAAACACGTAACCGACATGGCACTGTTGCAGATATCCGAACCCGGGCAGTCGACCGCCCCGCACCAGCACCGGCTGGCGGCGGGCATCGACCTCGGCACCACCAATTCGCTGGTGGCCAGCGTGCGCTCGGGCACGGCCGACACCCTGGCCGACGCCGGGGGTCGGCACCTGCTGCCGTCGGTGGTGCGTTACTTCCCGGACGGCAGCCATGTCGTGGGCCAAGAGGCAAAGGCGGCGGCGGCCGAGGATCCGCTCAACACCATCGCCTCGGTCAAGCGTCTCATGGGGCGCGGTGTCGGCGACGTCAAGTCGCTGGGGTCGGGCATGCCCTACGAATTCGTCGGCAGCGAGTCGGGTATGCCGCTGATCCGCACCGCGGCCGGCGACCTCAGCCCGGTGCAGGTGTCGGCGCACATCCTGGAAGCGCTGCGCGACCGCGCCGAGCAGGCGCTGGGCGGCGGGCTGCACGGTGTGGTCATCACGGTGCCGGCCTATTTCGACGACGCCCAGCGCCAGGCCACCAAGGACGCCGGCCGGCTGGCCGGCCTCAACGTCATGCGGCTGCTCAACGAGCCGACCGCGGCGGCCGTGGCCTATGGCCTGGACCGGCGCAGCGACGGTGTCATCGTGGTCTACGATCTTGGCGGCGGCACCTTCGACGTATCGGTGCTGCGTCTCAACAAGGGCGTGTTCGAGGTGCTGTCCACGGCCGGCGACACGGCGCTGGGTGGTGATGACATGGACCGTGCCATCGCCGAGTGGATCATGCAGCAGGCCGGCATCGGCGACGATGCCGGCCACCACCAGATGCGGCGCCTGATGCGCGATGCCTGCGCCGCCAAGGAAGCGCTGACCACCGAGCAGGCGGTGCCGCTGGACATCGAGCTCACCGACGGCGGCCACTGGCGGGGTGAGCTGACGCGCGAACAGATGAACGCCCTGGTCGAACCCCTGATCCGCAAGACCCTGGGGCCCTGCCGGCGCGCCCTGCGCGACGCCGGTGTCGCCGCCGCCGACATCGACGAAGTGGTGATGGTGGGCGGTTCCACGCGGGTGCCGAAGGTGTGCGACAGTGTCGGCGAGTTCTTCGGCCGCACGCCGCTCACCGACATCGATCCGGACAAGGTGGTCGCCGTCGGCGCCGCCATCCAGGCCGACATACTGGCCGGCAACAAGCCCGACGAGGACATGCTGCTGCTGGATGTCATCCCGCTGTCGCTGGGCATCGAGACCATGGGCGGCCTGGTGGAGAAGATCGTGCCGCGCAACACCACCATCCCGGTGGCGCGCGCCCAGGAGTTCACCACCTACAAGGACGGCCAGACCGCCATGGCCCTGCACGTGGTGCAGGGCGAGCGCGAACTGGTGGACGACTGCCGTTCGCTGGCGCGCTTCGAACTGCGCGGCATCCCGCCCATGACGGCAGGCGCCGCCCGCATCCGCGTCACCTACCAGGTCGACGCCGACGGCCTGCTCAACGTCACCGCCGAGGAACAGACCAGTGGCGTCAGGGCGCACATCGAGGTGAAACCGTCCTACGGCCTGACTGACCACGAAATCGAGACCATGCTGCGCGACTCCCTGACGCACGCCGAGGAAGACCGCGACGCCCGCCGCCTGCGCGAGCAGCAGGTGGAGGCCGACCGGGTGCTGGAGGCCCTGCACGCGGCCCTGGCCGAGGAC
>JALSRI010000032.1 GCA_026984835.1 Thiohalobacter sp.
ATGGCGGAGAGGGCGGGATTCGAACCCGCGAGGGGCGCAAACCCCTGCCGGTTTTCAAGACCGGTGCTTTCAACCGCTCAGCCACCTCTCCGGTCACAGCAGGCTGCGCGCCAAGCATATACGATCCGGCCACTTTTTGTGAAATCCCCCTACAAACCGGGAACTCGGCCCCGCCGGTGACGTCAAACGCTGCGAACTCGTATATACTGAATCCTGTCCGGAACCTGTTTCCGATCGCAAAGAGGCTACACCACTGATGATGAATCGACTTGCTGAAACCGTCACCCGCACCGGCAGCCAACCCTCGGTGCTGGCGACCAACAAGGTCATTCGCAACACCTATATCCTGCTGTCGCTGACTCTGCTGTTCAGCGCGCTGACGGCCGGCATCGCCATGGCCGTCAACATGCCGCCGATGGGGCCGCTGCTCACCCTGGGCGGTTATTTCGGCCTGCTGTTCCTGACCACGAAGTTCCGCGACAGTGGCCTGGGCCTGCTGTTCGTGTTCGCGCTCACCGGCTTCATGGGCCTCACCCTGGGACCGATCCTGAGCATGTACCTCAGCATCCCCAACGGCGACCAGCTGGTGATGACGGCGCTAGGCGGCACCGGCGTGATCTTCCTCGCCCTGTCGGGCTACGCCCTGACCAGCCGCCGGGATTTCAGCTTCATGGGCGCCTTCCTGATGGTCGGTATCCTGGTCGCCTTCCTGGCCGGCATCGCCACCCTGTTCATCCACCTGCCGGCGCTGTCGCTGGCCGTATCCGCGATGTTCGTGCTGCTGATGTCGGGGCTGATCCTCTACCAGACCAGCGCCATCGTCCACGGCGGCGAGACCAACTACATCATGGCCACCGTCACGCTGTACGTCAGTATCTACAACCTGTTCCTGAGCCTGCTGCAGCTGCTGACCGCCTTCTCCGGCGACGACTGACAGCATCCCGCCACGGACTGAAAAGCCCCGGTAATCCGGGGTTTTTTTTGGCCTTCCCGGTCTTCCGGAGGAAGACCGGGACCGCTATATTGGGCCTGCCCGAATCGACTCCCCGTCCCTTTCTGCTACCACCGAGGTCCCGTAATGGTCCAGACCACCCGCTACGAAGAACACCCTTTCGCCCAGTACATCCGCATCCTCGGAAAGGGCAAGAACGGATCGCGCTCCCTGACCGAGGAAGAAGCCTGCGACGCCATGCGCATGGTGCTGGACGAGGCGGTGACGCCGGAACAGCTCGGCGCCTTCCTCATGCTGTTGCGCGTCAAGGAAGAGACCGCCGACGAGGTGGCCGGCTTCGTGCGCGCCACGCGCGAATGGCTGCGCCTGCCCGCTGACGCGCCCCATGTCGATCTCGACTGGTCCTCCTATGCCGGCAAGCGCCGCCAGCTGCCCTGGTTCATCCTCTCCACCTTGCTTCTGGCGGAGAACGGCGCCACGGTGTTCATGCACGGCGCCAGCGGCCACACCAATGGCCGCATCTATACCCGTGACGTACTGGCAGCGCTCGGCATCGCGCCCTGCACCTCGTTGCAGGAAGCCTGCCGGCAGCTGGAGACTGAGCGTTTCGCCTACCTCGATATCGAACACCTGTGTCCGCGCCTGCACCGGATCATCGAACTGCGGCCGCTGCTGGGCCTGCGCTCACCCGTGCACACCGTGGCGCGCAGCATCAACCCCTTCGGCGCGCCCTACGTCATGCAGGGTATCTTTCACCCCGGCTACCGCCCCGTCCACCAGGAAGCCGCCCGCCTGCTGGGCGACGCCAACGTGGCCGTCATCAAGGGTGAAGGCGGCGAAATCGAACGCAACCCGGACATCCCCTGCCTGGTGCAGCGGGTGCGAGACGGTGAGCTGGTGGAAGAGGAATGGCCGGCCCTGTTCGAGCGGCGCCATGTCAAGGACGACGAACTCGACGTCAGGCGGCTGGCGCAACTCTGGCGGGGCGACATCGAGGACGAATACGGTACCGCCGCCGTCGTCTCCACCGCCGCCATCGCCCTGCAGCTCATGGGCCGGGCGGAGACACCGGCCGCCGCCCTGGCGCTGGCGCAGGCGCTGTGGGACGCCCGCGCCCGCGACAGCTACGTCGCCGCCGCCTGACCGGGACGGCGCGCGCAGGACGGTCAGTTCGGCAGCCAGTGCAGCAGTTCGTCGGCCGGCATCGGACGGCCCAGGTAGTGTCCCTGCAGGCGATCGCAGTGCCGTGCCTGCAGGTGATCGAGCTGATCCCGGTTTTCTATGCCGGCCGCCGACACCGTCACGCCTGCGCCACGGGCGAGCGCGAAGACGCCGTCGGTGACCGCGCTGCTGCAGGTGTCGCCCGGCAGGCGCCCGACCAGTTCGTGGCTGATCTTGACGCCGGAAAAAGGCAGCCGGAAGACCTGGGCCGGTGACGAGATACCGGCGCCGAAACCGTCGATGACGACGCTCACACCGCTATGGCGCAGTTCGCGCAACCGGCGCAGGCTCAGGCCGGTGTCCTGTAGCAGGGTCTGCTCCGACAGTTCGATTTCCAGCAGTGACGCATCGGCGCCCGAATCGTAGAGCGCATCGAGCACGCACAGCATGAAACCGGGGTCCGAGAACTGGCGCGCGGACACGTTGACGGACACCGGCATGGCCGAATGCCCCTCGTCTCGCAGGCGCCGCGCCAGCCGGCAGGCATCACGCAAGACCTGCTCGCCGACCGGGATGATCATGCCGGTATCTTCCAGCACCTCCAGGAACCGCTCGGGCGGCAGCAGGCCATCCGGCGGGCGGCTCCAGCGCAACAACCCTTCCAGGGCGACCACCCGCCGGCCGCCGGCATCGAACACCGGCTGATACTGGAGTTCGAAGCGGCCCGCCTGCAGGGCCGCGTGCAGCTCCCGGCTGAGTGCGAAATCGCGCGTGGCGGCGTGCCCCATCATGATGGGTGAGAAGTTGAAGCTGCCATGACCGTCCTGGCAGGCCAGTTCCAGCGCCGCGTGCGCCTGCGACCACAACTGGCTGCACAGGAAACCGTCGATCGGGAACAGGCTGGCGCCGGTCCAGCAGGACAGCCGGATCCGGCTGCGCTCCATGTGGAAAGGGTGCGACAGGGCGGCGTGAATCTTCTCGATGGCCATGGGCACCGCCGAGGCGTCCCGCACCTCCTCCAGCAGGACCGCGAACAACCCGTCGTCGAAATCCGCCAGCGTGTCGCCGCGCCGCAGGCAACTGCCGATGCGGTAGCGGGCCAGCTTGAACAACCGATCGCTGCCGGCCAGACCGCCCTCGCTGGCGTCGACTTGGATCAGCAGCAGCACGACCTGGCGGTCGTTGCGATCGGCCCGGTACAGTGACTGCTGGAAACGTGTGGAAAAGGAATGGTGGTCGCAGTAGCGCGGATCGTCGGGAGACAGGCCCTGGCCGGGTACCTCTGCGCCGCCCGGTACCGGCGGCGACTGGCCGGAGGGCCGGTCTTGCTGTGTGGGTTCGCTCATTGTCGGCCTGTTGCTTGTTTTTTCGGTCGCCCGGATGCCCGGTCCCCCTGCCGTGGACGCCCGCGACGGCGCGCAGGACACCCTTCCGGTGGCAAGGTGGTATGCTTTCACAATGGCACCCGCCAGTAAACCGCGCGTGCCTGGAACTGTGACCCCTATACCAGTCACGGCACCCCGACTTGACTTGTGGCACCAGTAGGTTAGGCTACTTGTAAGTTACCCAACTAAGAACTGTCATGCCCCGCACCAGCGACAAACGAGACCGACTGCTGCACGCCGCCGACCGCCTGGTCCTGGCCCAGGGCTGCAAGCAGACCACGCTGGCGGATATCGCCCGGGAATCCGGCGTGCCGCTGGGCAACGTCTACTACTATTTCCGTACCAAGCACGACATCTGCACGGCCGTGGTCGACAGCCGCATCGATGCCATGCGGGACGTGCTGGCCGCCTGTGAACGCTCTCCCGACCCACGCCGGCGGCTGCTGTGCTTTCTCGACTACCCGCTCGGGCACCGCCAGGCCCTGCGCGAGCACGGCTGCCCGCTGGGGTCGCTGGCCAGCGAGCTGTCCAAGTCCGGTACACTGAAGGACCAGTCGGCCCGTCTCGTCGGCCTGCTGCGCAACTGGGCGCAGGCGCAGTTCGAGGCCATGGGCGTCGCCGATGCCCCGGCCCTGGCGTTGGAATACACGGCCCTGCTGCAAGGCACCAGCCTGCTGGCCCATACCCTGGACGACGATTCGGTCGTCGAGCCACTGGTCAGTCGGTTACGGGCCCGCATCGAGGCCCTGTAGTTTTTTTGTCCACCCAAGATAGTCAGTTGCCTGACTAGGGAGACCCGTCATGACCGAATCCCTGTCCACCCTCACCCGCAGAACCCTCGACGACTTCGTCGCCTCGCTGCCGCCCGACCAGCAGCGGACAGTGGCCGAGGCGTTCGCCGACCTGCTCGCATCGGAGGTCGCCGCCGGCGCCATCGGCGTCGGCGACGAAGCCCCGGACTTCTCCCTTCCCGGCGTACGCGGTGATACCTTCAACCTGGGCACCCGTATCGAGGAGGGCCCTGTCGTACTGAGCTTCTACCGCGGCTCCTGGTGCCCGTTCTGCAATCTCGAACTCAAGGCCCTGCAGGCTTCGCTGCCGGACATCCGCGCCTGCGGCGCCTCGCTGGTCGCCGTTTCCCCCGAACTGCCCGACAATACCCTCGGTCACGCCGAGAGACTCGCCCTGGACTTCGACCTCCTGACCGATGGCGGCAACCAGGTCGCCGACCGTTATGGCCTGGTCATGACCGTCCCCGAACGCCTGCGCCCCCTGTACCTGCAATGGGGCATCGACCTGCCGGCCGCCAACGGCGACGACAGCCACCAGCTGCCGGTCCCCGCCACCTACGTCATCGACACCCAACGCGTGGTGCGCGCCGCACACGTGGAGAAGGACTACACCAGGCGCATGGAACCCGAGGCCATACTGGACGCCCTGCGTGCGTTGTAGCCCCCACCCGGGAACCCGTCCCCACACGCGACGGGGCTGGTGGGGCCGCTCACCCCGGTCGTCAGGACGCCGGTTCGTGGATCCGGCGGATGCAAAAGCAGTGATGGATGTTGCTGCGGCGACGAAAGTCCTCGGCGATGGTGGCACGTCCCATGTCCTCGATGCGGAACCGGCCGAGTCTGTCCCTGTCGAGGCAAAAACCGCGCAGGTTGGTGGAGAAGAGGAGTTCACCGCCTGGCGCCAGCAGCGCCATGCTGCGGCGGATCAGTTCGACGTGATCTCTCTGTACGTCGAACACCGTCTCCATGCGCCTGGAATTGGAAAACGTCGGCGGGTCGACGAATATCAGGTCGAACCGGCCGCCCTGTTCGCGCTGCGTGTCGGGCTGGCGCAGCCACGCCATCACGTCGGCGCGCAGCAGGCGGTGGCACGCCTCGTCGGCGCCGTTCAGCTGCAGGTTGGCGCGTGCCCAGTCCAGGTAACGCGCCGACAGGTCCACCGACAGGCTCGATGCCGCCCCACCGACCACGGCGTGGACCGTCGCCGCGCCGGTGTAGCAGAACAGGTTCAGGAACCGTTTGCCGGCCGCCCGCGCCTGGATGCGGCGGCGCACCGGCCGGTGGTCGAGGAACAACCCGGTATCCAGGTAGTCCTCGAAGTTCACCCGCAACCGGCAGCCATGCTCGCGCACCTCGTGGAAGCGCCCGCCGCGCCCCTGGCGCTGGTACTGGTCGGCGCCCTTCTGGCGCTGTCGCACCTTGTAGAACACCTGTGCCGGCGGCACCTCCAGCACCTCGGCCATCACCGCCAGCGCCGCACGCCGGCGCCGTTCGGCGCGCGCGGGGTCGATGCGCGCCGGCGCCTGGTATTCCTGGGCGTGCACCCAGCGGCGCTCGCCCTGGTAGAGGTCGACCGCGAAGTTGTAGTCGGGCAGGTCGGCGTCGTAGACGCGGTAGTTGTCGACGCCCTCGCGCTGCGCCCAGCGCTGCAGCCGCTTGAGGTTCTTGCGCAAGCGGTTGGCGAAGTCGGCCGCCTCCCCCGCCGTGGCCTGCGCTTCCACCCGGCGCGGCGCGGGCACCGCATAGCAGATCAGCTCGCAGGCGAGCGCGCCGTTGTAGAAAGAGCGGCGCTTGCCGCCCTTCAGGCCGAGCCGCGACTCCAGCCGCGTGTTGGCGGTGAACAGGCACGCCTGCCAGCCGCCGAAGCGCTGCTTCAGGGTGTCGCCGATCAGGCGGTACAGGGCCGGCAGGTCGCTGTCTGTGCCCAGGCGCTCGCCGTAGGGCGGGTTGACCAGCACCAGGCCGCGGCGCCCCCCGCAACCCTCGCAGCGGGCCTTGGGCAGCGCCCGGCGCTCGATGTGCACATGGCCGGTCAGCTCCACCGCGGCCAGGTTGGCGATGGCCACCTTCACGGCGCGCGCGTTGAGGTCGAAACCGAGGATCTTGGGCAGACGGGAAAGGCCGGCCTGGCGGCGCTCGCGCGCCTCCTCCAGCAAGCCTCGCCACAGCGCCGCGTCGTGACCGCGCCAGCCGAGAAAACCCCAGTAGTCCCGCAGCAGGCCGGGCGCGACGTCGCCCGCCATCAGCGCCGCCTCGATGGGCAGGGTGCCGGAACCGCACATGGGGTCGACGAAGGGCTCGCCGGCCGCCGCCCGCCCGGGCCAGCCGGCAGCGACCAGCAGGGCCGCCGCCAGGTTCTCCTTGAGCGGCGCCAGCAGTCCCTCGGTGCGGTAGCCGCGCCGGTGCAGGGCGCTGCCGGAGAGGTCGAGCGCAAGACGCGCACGGTTGCGGAACAGGTAGAGGTTGATACGGAGATCCGGCGTCTCGACGTCCACCGATGGCCGCATACCGGTACGTTCGCGGAACTGATCCACGACGGCGTCCTTGACCTTGAGGGCGGCGAAGTGGCTGTGGGTTAGCTTCGAATCGCGCACATGGCAGTCCACCGCCAGGGTGCCGTCCGCCGCCAGATGCTCCGACCAGTCGACACCCTGCACGCCCGCGTACAGCGCCTCCGGCGTCTCGGCCCGGAAATCCGCCAGCGGCAGCAGCACCCGGCTCGCCAGCCGCGACCACAGGCACACCCGGTAGGCTTGTTCCAGCGTGCCCAGGCAGGCCACTCCCGCCCCGGCCGCCCGCACGCCCGCCAGGCCCAGCCCTTCCAGCTCCGCCGCCAGCAGCGTCTCCACACCCCGCGGCACTGTCACGAACAGTTCATGCTGTGTCATCGTGTCTCAACTGGAGGACTCTGTCATGACTGGGTTTGAACCGCCAAGACGCCAAGGGCGCCAAGAACCCCTTCTTTTGTGTGCCGGCGTCGCGCGCGGCGCGCGCCGGAAACAAGAAAATGATTTTCTTGGCGTCTTGGCGGTTTATTCCCTTTCCACAACAATCAATAGGGTTGCCATCCCCACCCCGCCCTGCGGCGGGCCGGGCTTATGGGGTAAACTGGGTGGATTGTGAATTCGAGGAGTCATCCCGACATGGGCGAACCCGCCGACAAGTCAAACGACGCCGCGCCGCGTACCATCCGCCTCGAGGACTACACGCCACCGCCCTTTCTGGTCGAGGCGGTGGACCTGCATTTCGAACTGGATCCGGATGATACACGGGTGCGCGCCCGCCTGCAGGTGCGGCGCAACCCGGCGGCCGGGACGACGACCGGCCTGGCGCTGGATGGCCAGGACCTGGAAACGCTGTCGGTGAAGCTCGACGGGCGGCTGCTCGGCGAGGAACACTACCGGCTGCGGGAACGACAGCTGCTCATCCCGGACATGCCGGATGCCGCAGAGGTCGAGATCGAGACCCGCATCCGGCCGGCGACCAACACGGCGCTGGAAGGCCTGTATGTGTCCAGCGGCATGTTCTGCACCCAGTGCGAGGCCGAGGGCTTCCGACGCATCACCTGGTTCCCGGACCGTCCGGACGTCATGGCACGTTTCACCACCACCCTGGTGGCCGACAAGAAACGTTGCCCGGTGCTGCTGTCGAACGGCAACTGCGTCGAACACGAGGCGCTGGACGACGGCCGCCACCGGGTGCGCTGGGAAGACCCCTTCCCCAAGCCCAGCTACCTGTTCGCCCTGGTGGCCGGCGACCTGGTGTGCCGCGAGGACAGTTTCACCACCCGCTCCGGGCGTGACGTGACGCTGCGCATGTACGTGGAGCCCGCCAACCGCGACAAGTGCGACCACGCCCTGGCCTCGCTCAAGCAGGCCATGCGCTGGGACGAGGAACGCTTCGGCCGCGAATACGACCTGGACGTGTTCATGATCGTGGCGGTCAACGACTTCAACATGGGCGCCATGGAGAACAAGGGCCTCAACATCTTCAACTCGGCCTGTGTGCTGGCCAGCCCCGACACCGCCACCGACGCCGACTACTACAATATCCAGAGCATCATCGGTCACGAGTACTTCCACAACTGGTCCGGCAACCGCGTCACCTGCCGCGACTGGTTCCAGCTCAGCCTCAAGGAAGGCTTCACCGTGTTCCGCGACCAGGAGTTCAGCGCCGACCTCAACTCGCGGCCGGTCAAGCGCATCAGCGACGTCAACATACTGCGCACCCACCAGTTCGCCCAGGACGCAAGTCCCATGGCACACCCGGTGCGGCCCGACTCCTACATCGAGATCAGCAACTTCTACACCGTGACCGTGTACAACAAGGGCGCGGAAGTGGTGCGCATGCTGCACACCCTGCTGGGCGAGGCCGGCTTTCGCAAGGGCACCGACCTGTACTTCGAGCGCCACGACGGCCAGGCCGTCACCACCGACGACTTCGTACGCGCCATGGAGGACGCCAACGGCGTGGACCTGGGGCAGTTCCGGCGCTGGTACGACCAGGCCGGCACACCGGTGATCGGGGTGCGCGAGGACTTCCGCGACGGCGTCTACACCCTCACCCTCGACCAGTCCTGCCCGCCCACCCCCGGTCAGGCGGAGAAGCTGCCCTTCCACATCCCGCTGGACACCGCCCTGCTCGACAGCACCGGCCGGCCGCTGCCCATGCAGCTCGAGGGCGAGTCCACACCCGGCGCCCTTCACCGGGTACTGGAGCTGAAGGAATCCGAACAGCGTTTCCGCTTCACCGGCCTGCCCGAACGCCCCGTGCTGTCGTTGAACCGCGGCTTCTCCGCCCCGGTGCGCATCGACCAGACGCGCAGCGACGCCGAACTGGCCTTCCTGCTCGCCAACGACCCCGACCCCTTCAACCGCTGGGACGCCGGCCAGAACCTGGCGCTGTCGGTCATGCAGCGGCTGGTGGACGACTGCCAGGCCGGCCGGGAACTGGTCCTGGACGACGACATCGTGGCCGCCTTCCGCGCCCTGCTGGACGACGCCGGCCTCGACAAGGCCCTGGTCGCGCAGGCCCTCAGCCTGCCCTCGGAAAGCTACCTGGCGGACCAGTGCGAGCGGGTCGACGTCGACGCCATCCACCGGGTCCGCGAGTTCACGCGCCGCACCCTCGCCGAACGGCTGTACGACCCCCTGCTGCGCCGCTACCTGGACAACCATGACGACGCGGCCTACCGTTTCGATGCCGGGTCCATGGCGCGGCGGTCGCTGAAGAACCTGTGCCTGGGCTACCTCATGGAGACCGGCCGCGAGGAAGCCGTGCGGCTGTGCCTGGCCCAGTTCGACGCCGCGCACAACATGACCGACAGCCTGGCCGCGCTCACCGTACTGGCCCAGTACGAGCTGCCCGAGCGCGAGGACCGCCTGCAGCAGTTCTACCGGCGCTGGCAGCACGACCCCCTGGTCGTGGACAAATGGTTCGCCATCCAGGCCGGTTCGCGCCTGCCCGACACCCTGGAACGGGTCCGGCGGCTGCTCAAGCACCCGGCTTTCACCCTCACCAACCCCAACAAGGTCCGCGCCCTGATCGGTCGCTTCTGCCAGGGCAACACCGTGCGTTTCCACGCCGTCGACGGCAGCGGTTACCGTTTCCTGGCCGACCAGGTCATCCTGCTCGACCCCCTCAATCCCCAGATCGCCGCGCGACTGGTCAGCGCCCTGAGCCGCTGGCGCCGCTACGACGAAAGCCGACAGGCGCTGATGAAGGCGGAGCTGGAACGCATCCTGAACACCCCGAACCTCTCCAGGGACGTCTACGAAATCGTCTCCAAAAGCCTGTAGGGCGGGATGGGCGCAGCAGACCCCGCCCCGATTCCGTGGCGCCGGGCTTCAAGACACCACGATGAACACAGGCATCCACCAGGGTGCTTGAAATCCGCCCGCCCCGCCTCCATGTCGGTGACAACGACAGAAAACGAGGTGGATGCCGAATGTCCGACATGCAACACGTGGTGTGCCCGCATTGCGGGGCCGTCAATCGCCTGCCCGCCGGGCGCCTGGGGCAGGGCCCGAAATGCGGCAAATGCAAGAAACCGTTGTTCACGGGGCATCCCGTGGAATTGAACGACAACAATTTCGAACGCCAGGTGACGCGCAGCGATCTGCCGGTGGTGGTGGATTTCTGGGCCCCCTGGTGCGGGCCGTGCAAGATGATGGCGCCGGCCTTCGAACAGGCGGCCGCGCAGCTCGAACCACGGGTCCGGCTGGCCAAGCTGAATACCGAGAGCGCACCGCGCACCGCGGCACGGTTCGGCATCCGCAGCATTCCGACCCTGGCCATCTTCCGCAACGGCCAGGAAGTCGCCCGCCAGGCCGGCGCCATGGATGCGCGCTCGCTCATCCAGTGGATACAGTCGCACCTGTAACCGCCGCCAGCGCCGCTTCGATCACTTCGGGACCGGCGCCGCGCCGGTGCGCGCGTTCGCTCAGGGTCCGGCGCCAGGCCCGCGCGCCGGGGACGCCGTGATAGAGGCCAAGCATGTGACGCGCGATCTGCTGCAGTCGAACACCCTGCGCCAGTTGTTGCTCCACGTAGGGTAGCAGGCGCTGCACGACAGCCTCGCGTGTCGGCGATGGCGCGCCGGTGAAGCGTTGTTCCAGTTGCGCCAGCAGCCAGGGATTGTGGTAGGCCTCGCGGCCGATCATGACCCCGTCCACCTGCTGCAGGTGGCCCTCGGTATCCGCCACCGTCTTCACGCCGCCGTTGAGCCAGATCTCCTGCGCCGGGAAGTCCCGTTTCAGGCGGTAGACGCGCGCGTAGTCGAGCGGCGGCACCTCGCGGTTCTGTTTCGGGCTCAGACCCTGCAGCCAGGCCTTGCGCGCATGCACGATCAGCCCGTCCACACCCGCCTCGACGAGGCGGCGGGTGAAATCGGCGAGCGCCGCATAACTGTCGCGGTCGTCGATGCCGATGCGGGTCTTGACGGTCACCGGCACGTCGACCGCCGCCTTCATGGCCGCCACGCAATCCGCCACCAGCGCCGGCTCCGCCATCAGGCAGGCGCCGAAGCGGCCGGACTGTACGCGGTCGCTGGGGCAGCCGACATTGAGGTTTATCTCGTCGTGGCCGGCTTGCCGGCCCAGTACCGCGCAGCGCGCCAGTTCACGCGGCTCGGCGCCGCCGAGCTGCAGCGCCAGCGGATGTTCGGCGGCGTCGAAGGCGAGCAGGCGGCCGCTGTCTCCGTGCAGCAGCGCGGCAGTGGTGATCATCTCCGTATAGAGCCGGACCGAGGGCGACAGCAGGCGCAGGAAATAGCGGCAGTGGCGGTCCGTCCAGTCCATCATGGGCGCGACGGCGACCGGAAGGGCATGGGCTGGCATAGGGAGGGTCCGGTTGTCGGGCACGGTATTTTACTACACCCGGCCACCAAAACGGACGCCAACAAGGCCGGCCAGCCCGGCCGCCCCCCGCTTGGCGCCCCCCGCCGGGACCGGTATCATCACTCCTCCACCGCCCCCTGACATCGCAACACAACAGCCAAAGGAAACCCGACCCATGCCCCAGAACAAGATCCTGGTCACTGGCGGCGCCGGCTACATCGGCAGCCACGTGGTACACCAGCTCACCGAGGCCGGGGAACCGGTGGTGGTGCTCGACAACCTGTCCACCGGCTTCGCCGACGCCGTGCTGGGCGCCGAACTGGTGGTGGGCGATACCGGCGACCGCGAACTTGTGTCCCGGCTGCTGCACGAACACGCCATCGACACCGTGCTGCACTTCGCCGCCCATACCATCGTACCCGAGTCCGTCAGCGACCCGCTGAAGTACTATGGCAACAACACGTGCAGCACCCGCAACCTGCTGTCCTGCTGCCAGGACGCCGGGGTGAAGCATTTCATCTTCTCCTCCACCGCCGCCGTGTACGGTATTCCGGAAAACACCATCTGTACCGAGGACAGCCCGCTGGCGCCGATCAATCCCTACGGCATGTCCAAGCTGATGAGCGAGCACATGCTGCGCGACCTGGGGCATGCCTGCGACATGAAGCACGTCATCCTGCGCTACTTCAACGTGGCCGGCTCGGATCCGGAGGGACGTATCGGCCAGTCGACGCGCAACGCCACCCTGCTCATCAAGGTGGCAGCCGAGGTGGCGACCGGCAAGCGGGAGAAGCTGTACGTGTTCGGCACCGACTATCCGACGCCGGACGGCACCGGCGTGCGCGACTACATCCACGTGGACGACCTGGCCGACGCCCACGTACGGGCGCTGGACCACCTGCGCCGCGGCGGCGAATCGGTGACGCTGAACTGCGGTTACGGGCACGGTTACAGCGTGCGCGAGGTGATCGACGCCGTGAACCGCGTCAACGGCGCACCCATCGCCGTACAGGAAGAACCGCGCCGCGCCGGCGACCCGCCGTCGCTGATCGCAAGGGCCGACCGCATCAAGGAACTGCTGGGCTGGCAACCGAAGTACGACGACCTGGACTTCATCGTCCGCACATCACTCGACTGGGAACGCAAGCTCGCAAGGCACACCCCGTAGGATGGGGTGAGCGCAGCGAACCCCACCAGGCAGCCTTTCCGGGGACAGCTGTCGCAAAACCTGACGCAAAGGCGCGAAGAACGCAGAGGAACGCAAAGGTCTTTAGAGTCTTCCCCTCATCGGGTGGATGAGTTTGCCTGGCGGGGCAGGTTTGTCGAGGGAGGGCGCTGTTCAACCACGAAGGCGCACAAAGGCGCGCGGAGGGGTGGCCTTGTATTGACCGCGAAGGATGCGGAGGAAAAAATATTTTTTGTTGCGCCGCCGTCCTTCGCGGTTGATCCCCGGTACCGCCGCGCTTACCCACCTGGTCAGGCCGGGAGCCGGTTTCTGTTTCATTCCACCCACACAGCGTCACCCTACCCGTTCGCCAGCGCGCCTTCTTCGCTGCGCCGCGCCCGCACCGCGCCGGCCAGTCGTTCCAGCAGGGGGACGGTATCCTCCCAGCCGATGCAGGCGTCGGTGATGCTCTTGCCGTACTCCGGCTCCACGCCCGGCTGCACGTCCTGCCGCCCCTCGCTCAGATGGCTCTCGATCATGGCGCCCATGATGTGCGGATTGCCCGCCGCCACCTGCGCCGCCACGTCGGCCCCGACCTCGAGCTGTCGCTTGTACTGCTTGGCGCTGTTGCCGTGGCTGAAGTCGATCATCAGGCGCGGCACCAGGCCGGCCGCTTCCATTTCCGCCGCCGCCCGCGCGACATTTTCCGCGTCGTAGTTGGGCTCGCGGCCGCCGCGCAGAATGATATGGCAATCCTCGTTGCCGGCGGTGGCGAAGATGGCCGAGTGGCCGTCCTTGGTCAGCGACAGGAAGCGGTGTGGCTGTGAGGCCGAGCGGATGGCGTCGATGGCAATCTTCAGGGTGCCGTCGGTGCCGTTCTTGAAGCCCACCGGGCAGGACAGGCCGGAGGCCAGTTCGCGGTGCACCTGGCTCTCGGTGGTGCGCGCGCCGATGGCGCCCCAGCTGATGAGGTCGGACACGTACTGCGGCGTCATCAGGTCCAGGTACTCGGTGGCGGCCGGCACCCCCAGGTTGTTCAGCTCCAGCAGCAGCTTGCGCGCCAGGCGCAGGCCCTTGTTGATCCGGAAACTGCCGTCGCGGTCCGGGTCGTTGATCAGGCCCTTCCAGCCGACCGTGGTGCGCGGCTTCTCGAAATACACCCGCATGACGATGAGCAGCTCGCCGGCCAGCCGCTCGCGCACCGCCCTCAGCCGCTCCCCGTATTCCAGCGCCGCCTCCGGGTCGTGGATGGAGCAGGGGCCGACCACCACCAGGAGGCGGTCGTCGTCACCGTGCAGGATGGCGTGGATGCCCTGACGGGTTTCCCAGGTCGTGCGGGCGGCGGCTTCCGTTATGGGAAACTCGGCCTGCAGTTCCGCATAGGGAACCACTTCGCGCACATCGAGGATTCTGAGGTCGTCCGTCTTGTAGGACATGGTCCGTTAAGCCCCGTAATTGACCACCGGGGTACATCCAAGGGAAAAATATCAACCGCGAAGGACGCCAAGGACGCGAAGGGGAGAATAGTGAAAAATCTATCCTTCGCGTCCTTGGCGTCCTTCGCGGTAAATAAAGGTTTCCCCTGTATGCCTTGTCTTTGGTGGCAGGAAACGAATTGGTCGGGGCGAGAGGATTTGAACCTCCGACCACCTGCACCCCATGCAGGTGCGCTACCAGGCTGCGCTACGCCCCGAGAGAGCGCCGTATCATACCGTATAACGGCCCGTCGGAAAAATGCCCCTGCAGGCGGTGCAGCCGCCGGTCGCGGGCGAGCCCGTTCCTGCAAGGAAGGCAGATGATCAGCGTTTGAGGATCTGCAACAGTTCTTCCAGCTCCAGCCGCATCTGCCTGACCACCTGCTGGCGCTGGGTGACGTCTTCCCTGGCCTCTTCGCCGGACAGGCGCTGGCGCGCGCCACCGATGGTGAAGCCCTGTTCGTAGAGCAGGCTGCGTATCTGGCGGATGGTGATGACGTCGTGACGCTGGTAATAGCGCCGGTTCCCGCGTCGCTTGACGGGTTTGAGCTGGGGAAATTCCTGCTCCCAGTAGCGCAGCACGTGCGGCTTGACGCCGCACAGTTCGCTCACCTCACCGATGGTGAAATAGCGCTTGCCCGGGATTGCAGGTAATTCGTTGTTATTGCTGGCTTCCAGCATAGGCTTCCACGCGCGCTTTGAGTTTTTGACCAGGACGGAATGTTACTACCCGGCGGGCGGAAATGGGAATCTCCTCGCCGGTCTTCGGATTGCGTCCGGGCCTCTGGTTCTTGTCGCGCAGATCGAAGTTGCCGAAACCCGACAACTTCACCTGTTTGCCACTCTCCAGCGCAGCGCGAATCTCTTCAAAGAACATTTCCACCAGTTCCTTGGCTTCGCGTTTGTTGAGCCCCAACTCTTCAAACAGTTTTTCTGCCATGTCGGCCTTGGTCAGCGCCATGGTGTCACTCTCTCAAGGTTGCCCCGAATTGCTGTTCCAGCCGGGCGGTGACGGCCTGCATCACCGCATCGACTTCTTCGTCAGTTAGTGTGCGCGAAGAATCCTGTAGAATCAAGCCAAAAGCGATGCTTTTTAGCCCTGTTTCTATACCCTCGCCCTGGTACAGGTCGAACAGGTTCAGTTCCTGCAACAGGGGCCCTGCGGCCTCCCGGATGGCCTGCGCCAGTTCGCTGGACGGGATCTTTGCGTCCACCACTACAGCTACATCACGGCGGATCGACGGAAATCTTGAGAGTTTTTGGAACCTTGGCACCCTTCCTTCCAGTATCTCATCCAGTTTGAGCTGGAACAGGAAGGTCTGGTCCGGGATTTCCAGGCGTTGCGCCAGCCGCGGGTGCAGCCGCCCCAGCCGGCCGACCGGTTCCCCGCCGCGCTCCAGCACGGCACTCTGGCCCGGATGCAGCGCTGCATGAGACGCCGCCCGCCACCTCAGGTCGTCGCGGCCACCCAGCGCCAGCAGGGCCTCGACGTCGCCCTTGGCGTCATAGAAGTCCAGCGCGGCCGCCTCCTGCCCCCAGCCGGGCGGGAAGCGCTCGCCCGTGAGTATGCCGCCAATCATACTTTCCTGTTTTATATCATTATCTTGCCTAATATATATAAGACCGGACTCGAAGAGCAGAACGCGGTTCTGCTGGCGATGCCGGTTGTGCTGCAGGGCCTTGAGCAACCCCGGCCAGAGGCTGGTGCGCATGTGCGACAGCTCAGCGGACAGCGGGTTGGCCAGGCCCACCGCCTCCAGGTCCGGTTCCACCGCCCGGTTGAGATCGGCGTCCACGAAGCTGTAGGTGATGGCCTCCTGGTAGCCGCGGTCCACCAGCAGGGCGCGCAGGCGCTGCAGCGGCAACCGCGCCTCGGGACGGGGCCGCATCTCCAGCCGCCCCCGGCAGGCCCCGGTCGGCAGCCGGTTGTAGCCATACACCCGTCCGATCTCTTCGATCAGGTCGGCTTCCAGGCTGATGTCGTAGCGGAAGCCCGGCGGCGTCACCCGCCAGCCGCCGGCCCCGGCCTCGATCTGCATGCCCAGCCGCGCCAGGATGTCCTCCACCTGGTCCGGCTCGGGGCAGAAGCCGAGCAGGCGCCCGATGCGCTCCGCGCGCAGCTCGATGGCCGCCTTGGCCGGCAGCGCTTCCGGCGCCGCCTCCTCCACCACCGGACCGGCCTCACCGCCCACCAGCTCCAGCAGCAGGGCCGTGGCGCGCTCCATGGCGCGGTGCTGGAGCTGCGGGTCCACACCGCGCTCGAAACGGTAGCTGGAATCGGTGTTCAGGCCGTAGCGCCGTGCGCGACCGGCGATGGCCTCGGGCGCGAAGCAGGCCACTTCCAGAAACAGGCTGTCGGTGGCGTCCGAAACGCCGGAATCGATGCCGCCCATGATGCCGGCCAGCGCCAGAGGCTTGTCGGCATCCGCGATCAGCAGGGTATCCTCGTCCAGCTCGATGACGCTCTCGTCGAGCAGGGTCAGCGTCTCGCCGGCGCGGGCATGCCGCACCTCGATGCCGCCGGCCAGGCGCGCCAGGTCGAAGGCGTGCATGGGCTGGCCGAGTTCCAGCATCACGTAGTTGGTGACGTCCACCAGTGGCCCCAGGCTGCGGATGCCGCCACGACGCAGTCGCTCCTGCATCCACAGTGGCGTGCGCGCGGCCGGATCGATGCCGCGGATCACCCGGCCCAGGTAGCGCGGGCAGGCCTGCGGGGCGCTGACGGTGACGGGAAACTCGTCGTCCAGCGTGGCCACCACCACCCGGAACTCCGGACCGCTGACGTCGGTGCGCGTCAGCGCCCCGATCTCGCGCGCCACGCCCTCCATGCCCAGGCAGTCGCCTCGGTTGGGGGTCAGATCGATGTCGATGATGCGGTCGTCGAGCTGCAGCCAGTCGCGCAGGTCGGCGCCCACCGGGGCGTCGTCCGGCAGCTCCATCAGCCCGGCGTGCTCCTCGCTCAGCCCCAGCTCGCGCGCCGAGCACAGCATGCCCGCCGACTCCACGCCGCGCAGCTTCGCCTTGCGGATCTTCGTGCCGTCCGGCAGACGCCCCCCGACGGTGGCCAGCGGCGCCTTGAGGCCGGCACGCGCGTTGGGCGCGCCGCACACGATCTGCAACGGCTCGTCGCCCCCCGCCGCCACCCGGCACAGGCGCAGCTTGTCGGCGTCCGGGTGCGGCTGGCAATCGAGGATCTCCGCCACCACCACACCCTCGAAAGGCGGCGCGGCCGGTTCGACCGAATCCACTTCCAGGCCGGCCATGGTCAGGGTCTCGGCCAGTTCCCCGGTGTCGAGCTTCGGATCGACCCATTCGCGCAACCAGGTTTCGCTGATTCTCATCGTTTGACTCGTTCGGTTCCAGTGGTAGTCATTTTCAACCGCGAAGGACGCAAAGGACGCGAAGTAAAACCCTATTCATTTTCCATTGATCCGTTATTTCATTGCCACGAAAAGGAAATTGTATCTGATCAATTATTCCCTTCGCGTCCTTCGCGGTTAATCAACCTCTACCTGAACTGCTGCAAAAACCGCAGATCGTTTTCGAAGAACAGCCGCAGGTCGTCGACGCCGTAGCGCAGCATGGCCAGGCGCTCTACACCCATGCCGAAGGCCAGGCCGGTGTAGCGTTCGTTGTCGACACCGACGTGGGCGAACACGTTGGGGTGCACCATGCCGCAGCCCAGCACTTCCAGCCAGCCGCTGTGACCGCATACCCGGCAGCCCTCGCCGCCGCAGATGACGCACTCGATGTCGACCTCGGCGGACGGTTCGGTGAAGGGAAAATAGGAGGGCCGGAAGCGCACACCCAGGTCGTCGCGCTCGAAATAGTGTTTCAGGAACTCGTCCAGCAGACCCTTGAGGTCGGCGAAGCTGACCTGTTCGTCGACCAGCAGACCCTCGACCTGGTGGAACATGGGCGTGTGGGTCAGGTCCGAATCGCAGCGGTAGACCCGCCCCGGCGCGATGACGCGCAGCGGCGGCTCGCGGTTCTCCATGACACGGATCTGCACCGGCGAGGTGTGGGTGCGCAGCACGTGGTGGCGATCGGTATAGAACGTGTCGTGCATGGCCCGCGCCGGGTGATGGGCGGGGATGTTGAGGGCCTCGAAGTTGTGGTAGTCGTCTTCGATCTCCGGCCCCTCGGCCACCTCGAAACCCATGCCGGCGAACAGTGCCTCGATACGCTCCAGGGTGCGGGTCACCGGGTGCAGCCCGCCGGGTGGCTGGCCGCGGCCCGGCAGGGTGACATCGATGGTCTCGCTGGCCAGCTTCGCCTCCAGCGCCGCCTGCTGCAGCGCCCCCCGGCGCGCCTCGATGGCCTGCTGCACGGCCTGCTTGGCCTGGTTGATGGCCTGGCCCGCCTCGCGCCGCTGATCGGCCGGCAGCTTGCCGAGCTGTTTGAGCTGTCCGGTCAGCAGCCCCTTCTTGCCCAGGTAGCGCACGCGCACGGCATCCAGCGCCTGCAGGTCGGCTGCGGCATCGACTTCGCCCAGGGCCTGTTGTTCGAGTTCAGCCAGTGTTGGCACTGCAGCTTGCTCCTCTGGTGCAGCGAGGTTTCAGTTTAACCGCGAAGGACACGAAGGACGCGAAGGTAAGAATTTTTGTTGATCCTTCGCGTTCCTTCGCGTCCTTTGCGGTAAATCAGGAATACCAGCCCAAAACAGAAAAGGGGAAAGGCGCAGGCCCTTCCCCTTCCAGGTTTGCCGGCACCGCCCCAAGGGCGGCGCAGGATCAACCTGCCAGGCTGGCCTTCGCCTTTTCCGCCAGGGCGGTAAAGGCCGGCTTGTCGAACACCGCCAGATCGGCCAGCACCTTGCGGTCGATCTCGATGTCCGCCTTGCTCAGGCCGTTCATGAAGCGACTGTAGGACAGACCGTTCTCGCGCGCCGCCGCGTTGATGCGCGCGATCCACAGGGCGCGGAACTGACGCTTGCGCTGACGGCGGTCGCGATAGGCATACTGGCCGGCCTTGATGACCGCCTGCTTGGCGACCCGGAACACCTTGCGGCGGGCACCGTAGTAGCCCTTCGCCTTGGACAGGACTTTCTTGTGACGGGCGCGCGCCTGCACGCCCCGCTTGACTCTGGACATTGGCCTCTACCTCCGTGATTCAGATGAATGGCAGCAGGCGGCGCACCGCACGCTGGTCTGCATCGTGGACGCGCGCCGTGGCCACAAGCTGACGCTTGCGCTTGGCGCTTTTCTTGGTGAGGATGTGGCGATGGTGGGACTGACCCCGCTTGAAACCGCCACCGGCTGTCCGGCGGAACCGCTTGGCGGCCCCGCGGTTGGTTTTCATCTTCGGCATGGCTTTCTCCCGCTTGCTGGCATCGAGGGGGATCAATGGATCAATGGAGTCTGACCCCATTGATCCTGATTCCCTGATGCTGGTTTCATCGCCACCTAGGCGCGGTCATGCCCGGGGCGACCCTGGTGTCTTCGGCGGGAACGGATCCCGCCGAAAACGTGAACTTCACTTTTTCTTCGGCGCCATCACCATTACCATCTGGCGCCCTTCCATCTTCGGGAACTGTTCCACCGTCCCGTATTCCTCGAGGTCCTTCTCGACGCGCTTCAGCAGGTCGCGGCCCAGCTCCTGGTGGGCCATTTCGCGGCCGCGGTAGCGCAGGGTCACTTTCACCTTGTCGCCCTCGGTCAGGAAGCGGATCAGGTTGCGCAGCTTGACGTTGTAGTCGCCGATGTCGGTGCCGGGCCGGAACTTGATCTCCTTGACCTGGATCTGTTTCTGCTTCTTGCGCGCGCTCTGGCGTTTCTTCTGTTCCTCGAAGCGGAACTTGCCGTAGTCCATGATACGGCACACCGGGGGGTCGGCCTGCGGTGCGATCTCGACCAGGTCCAGGCCGGCTTCCTCGGCAATGGCCATGGCCTCGTCCAGCGGCATGATGCCGCGTTGTTCGCCTTCCTGGTCGACCACCCGCACCTGCGGTGCGGTAATGTCCCGGTTGACCCGGTGTTTCAACTTGTTTGCAGCAGCGATATCTACGCCTCCAAAACAGTGCGGCCGCGGCTCGCGATCTCGGCGGCCAGCCCCTCTGCCAGGGCTGATACGGACCGGCTCCCCAGGTCCTTGCCACCACGCGTGCGCACGGCCACGGTGTCTGATTCCACTTCCCGGTCACCCACCACGAGCAGGTACGGGACACGCTGAATCGTGTGTTCGCGGATTTTAAAGCCGATTTTTTCGTTTCTCAAGTCCGATTTGACCCTCAAACCCTGATTTTTCAGGATTTCTTCCACTTTCCGCGCATATTCGGCCTGGTTGTCGGTGATATTCAGCACCACCGCCTGCACCGGCGCCAGCCACAGCGGCAGCGCGCCGGCGTAGTGTTCGATCAGCATACCGATGAAACGCTCCAGCGAACCCAGGATGGCGCGGTGCAGCATGACCGGCGTCTGGCGGCTGCCGTCCTCGGCCACGTAGTGGGCGCCGAGCCGGCCGGGCATGGAGAAATCGAGCTGGATGGTGCCGAGCTGCCACACCCGGTGCAGGCAGTCGCGCAGCGAGAACTCGATCTTGGGGCCATAGAAGGCGCCCTCCCCCGGCTGCAGCTCCCAGCTGAGCTGCTTGTGGTCGAGCGCGTCCTGGAGCGCCTTCTCGGCCTTGTCCCACAAGGCGTCGGCGCCGACCCTCTTCTCCGGCCGGGTCGACAGCTTGATCAACACGTCGTCGAAACCGAAATCGCGGTACACCTCGAACAGCAGGTCGATGAAGGCCGACACCTCGTCGAGGATCTGCGCCTCGGTGCAAAAGATATGGGCGTCGTCCTGCACGAAGCCGCGCACCCGCATCAGGCCGTGCAGGGTGCCGGACGGCTCGTTGCGGTGGCAGGAGCCGAACTCGGACAGCCGCAACGGCAGGTCGCGGTAGCTCTTCAGGCCCTGGTTATAGATAAGGATATGGGCCGGACAGTTCATGGGCTTGATGGCGAAGGTGCGGTGCTCGGCCTCGGTGGTGAACATGTCGTCGTGGAACTTCTCCCAGTGACCCGACTTCTCCCACAGCGAGCGGTCGATGATCTCCGGCGTGTGCACTTCCTGGTAGCCGTGCTCGCGCAGCTTCGCGCGCACGTAGTCCTGCACGGCCAGGTACAGGGTCCAGCCGTTGTCGTGCCAGAACACCATGCCCGGCGCCTCTTCCTGGGTGTGGAACAGGTCCATCAGCTTGCCGATCTTGCGGTGGTCGCGCTTCTCGGCTTCCTCCAGCCGCTGCAGGTAGGCCTTCAGCTCCTTCTTGTTCCGCCACGCCGTGCCGTAGATACGCTGCAGCATTTCGTTGCGCGAATCGCCCCGCCAGTAGGCGCCGGCCACCTTCATCAGTTTGAAGGCGTTGCCCAGTCGCCCTGTGCTGGGCAGGTGCGGTCCGCGGCACAGATCGAACCACTCGCCCTGGCGGTAGACGGAAATCTCCTCGTCCTCGGGCAGCTCGCGGATGATCTCGGCCTTGTATTTCTCGCCCAGCCCCTCGAACACCCGGATCGCCTCGTCGCGGTCCCACACCTCGCGCCGGATCGGCAGGTCGCGCTTGACGATGTCGTGCATGCGCTTTTCGATCTTCTCCAGGTCCTTGGGCGTGAAGGGCTCCTCGCGCGCGAAGTCGTAGTAGAAACCGTCCTCGATGGTCGGGCCGATGGTCACCTGGGTGCCCGGATACAACTCCTGCACCGCCTGGGCCAGGACGTGGGCGGCGTCGTGCCGGATCAGCTCCAGCGCATCCGCCTCGTCACGATCGGTGACGATGGCCAGTCCGGCGTCGTGGTCGATGAGGTGGGAGGTGTCCACCAGCCGGCCGTCGACCTTGCCGGCCAACGCCGCCCGGGCCAGGCCGGGACCAATGGATTCGGCCACCTCGCGCACGGTGACGGGGTGGTCGAACTCGCGCTGGCTGCCGTCGGGGAGGGTGATGGTGGGCATGTCGAATGTCTCCAGTGGTGGCCGCTACGAGAGGCCACTTGATTTCGAAGGGGACGGATCTGAAATCCGTCCCCGATTACAATAAAGGGGACAGATTCCAGAATCTGTCCCCCGCTTGTTGGTAGGCGCGATTGGACTCGAACCAACGACCCCCACCATGTCAAGGTGGTGCTCTAACCAACTGAGCTACGCGCCTGCTAAAGCGCGTACCATACCGAAAAAGGGGGGGTGGAGTAAAGACGGGCAGCAGCTCCGGACGGGCGCGGATCCGAAAATCCGCACCAGGCCCTGCCAGCCTGTCTGCCGGAGCGACCCACCGGCGGGGTTCGCTGCGCTCACCCCGCCCTACGCCGTCTCGCGGCGGCAGCGGCACCAGGTGCAGTCGCAGCCGGCGTGCGGATCCAGCAGCGGCCGGTGCCGGCGCGCCGCCAGCAGCCGGTACCAGGC
>JALSRI010000033.1 GCA_026984835.1 Thiohalobacter sp.
GCCTGAGCCTGCGGAACAGCCTGCTGTTGCTGGCCCAATGCCAGGCCGGCCTCCTGGCCGCCCGGGTGGCGACCGAGCTGCGGCAGCGCCTGCTGCGGGCGGTCATGCGTAGCCGCTGGCCGTACTTCCTGGAACAGCCGGCCGGCCGGCTGGGCAACGCCCTGGTCGGCGAAGCGGACCGCGCTGCAAAGGTGCTG
The DNA here is from genome assembly GCA_026984835.1 of Thiohalobacter sp. Lineage (GTDB taxonomy): Bacteria > Pseudomonadota > Gammaproteobacteria > DSM-19610 > DSM-19610 > JALSRI01. Next base: position 198 of record JALSRI010000033.1, read on the forward strand.
GTCGGCGCCACCGCCGCCTCCGCCCTGCTGATCCAGGCGCTGGCCTACGCCGCCCTCGCCTGCAGCCTGTCCTGGCGCGTCAGCCTGGCCGGCGTCGCCGCGGCGTCGCTGGTGCTGGCCGTCTTCCAGGGCCTGGTGGGCAGGGCGCGCCGCGCCGGCCGCGCCCGCACACGGCGGCTGGCCGATCTGGCCACGCGCCTGACCGACACCCTGGTATCGGTCAAGAGCCTCAAGGCCATGGACCGTCAGCACCCGGCGGGCGACCTGCTGCAGGCGGACAGCCGCCGGCTGGAACGGGCGCTGCGGCGTCAGGCGCTGAGCGCGGCGACCCTGGGCGCGGCCGGCGAGAGCCTGTCCGCCGCCGTGCTGGCGCTGGGCATCTACCTGGCGGCGGGGCGGCCCGGCCTGTCCCTGCCGGCGGTGCTGGTGGTGGTGCTTCTGCTGGGTCGCATGCTCACCCAGTTCCGGCGCATGCAGCAGCAATGGCAGCGGGTGGCCGCCGACGACAGCGCCCTGTGCTCGCTGTGGCAGACCATCGGCGTCGCCGAACGGGCGCGCGAACCGGGCCGGACCGGGCGAAAACCGGTCCTGCGGCAGGCCATCCGGTTGCAGTCAGTGCAGTTCGGCTGGCGCGGCCGCCGGGTGCTGGACGGCCTGTCGCTGGACATCCCGGCCCGGGCGCTGACCGTGCTGACCGGCGCCTCCGGTGCCGGCAAGACCACGGTGATCGACCTGGTGACCGGCCTGCTGCAACCGCAGGCCGGTCGCATCCTGGTCGACGGCGTGCCGCTGCGGGCCCTGGACCGGCTGGCCTGGCGCAGGCGGATCGGCTACGTGGCGCAGGACAACCGTTTGCTGCACGCCAGTCTGCTGTACAACATCACCCTGGGTGACCCCGCGCTGTCGGAAGCCGACGCCTGGCGCGCCCTGCGCGCGGCCGGCGCGGCGCGCTTCGTCGCCGCCCTGCCGGCCGGCCTGCACAGCCCGGCCGGCGAGGGCGGCGCCCGACTGTCGGGCGGCCAGCGGCAGCGCATTCTCATCGCTCGCGCCCTGGTGCACCGGCCGGCGCTGCTGGTACTCGACGAAGCGACCGCCAGCCTCGACCCCGCCACCGAGGCGGCGCTGTGCCGGACCCTGCTGGCGCTGCGGGGCCGGTTCACCCTGCTGGCGACCGCCCACCGCGGCCCCTTGATCGACGCCGCCGACCGGCTGTACCGGATTGAGAACGGACGGGCCCGTTCCCTGCAAGAGCATCACGCCGAGACACCTGTACCCCATGCCACAACCGTCCGGTGAGCTCCACGCTGACCGGCGCGGAACAGCCGGGTGCGTTCCGTACAGGCGAAGCCCTGTCGCTGGGGGCACACGCCCGCGCCCCCGCACCGGTGTCGCGGTAGGGAGTCGAAGAAGGCTTCCTTCGTCCGGGCTCACTGGTTGAGGGTCTGGATGAGGGCGCAGGGCGCGCCCTCGGCCTCGCTGTCCAGGCAAGCCTCGACCAGGCCGGCCAGCGCGTCGCGCATGCGGGTCAGGTCGCGCAGGCGCTGCTCGATGAGGGCCTGTTTCTGGGCGGCGATGGCACGCGCACTGCGGCAGTCGCCGTCGTTCAGCGACAACAGCTCGGCGATTTCCTTCAGGCTGAAGCCCAGTTCCTGGGCGCGCCGGATGAAACGTACCCGCGCCACCGTCGCCGCCGGGTAGCGCCGGTAGCCCTGTGCCGGTTTCACGGGCGCTTCGATGAGTCCGATGCGCTGGTAGTAACGGATGGTCTCGACGTTGACGCCCGCCGCCCGCGCCAGCTTGCTGATGGTGAGTCCTGCCACTGTCATATGCTCCCTCGCCGGGTCGGGCCATGCCCGGCGCAGAGTGTACGCCCGGCCGCCGGCACGACGAAACCGCCCCGGAAAGATCCCCCCGAAAAAACCTTGACCTGGAGTCAGGTCCAGCTTGTAGGCTGCATCCACTGGCCCGGCCGATCCGGCCCCGCCCGGGAACCTGGAGATGGCTCCAGGTTGTCTCAACGACCCTGTGAACGGTGTTGCCGAGAGGAGAACCTGGTCATGTTTGCCCGCTACCGGCACCTCATTGCCCTCGGCCTGCTGCTGCCAGCGCAGGCCGCCGTTGCCCACGACCCGGTGTTCGGACTCGGTCCCCACGTGCTCTACAAGGGTGGCGTGGAGATCGCCCCGCAGGCGGATCGCCGCCGCGCCGGCAGCGATGCCGACAGCGAGCTGGCGCTGGAACTCACCTACGGGCTGACCGGCGACTGGGCCATCGGCGTCGACAGCGGCTACGCGAATCCGCGCGCCGGCAGCCGCGGCGCCGACGATCCGGCCCTGTTCAGCAAGTACCGCTTCTGGCGCAACGACATGCCGGGCGTCCAGGAATCGGCCGCGGTGCTGCTGAAGGTGAAACCCGACAGCGGCGCGGCCGCCGGCACCGGCAGCAACGACGCCATCCTCGGCCTGACCTACGGCTACGAGAGCCGCCGCTGGTATCGCTGGGCCAGCCTGCGCTACCGCCACAACGGCGAGGACGACGACGGTCTGCAGCGCGGCGGCCGCTGGCTGATCGACTTCGTCGGCGGCATCCGGCCGACGCCGAGCGGCTACCTGGAACCAGACACCGTGTGGCTGCTGGAACTCAACGGCGAGATCACGCGGCAGGCGCGGCGGAAGGGTGACGACCTGCCCGGCACCGGCGGCACCGAGTGGTTCCTGTCGCCGGGCCTGTTCTGGACCTACCGGAATTTTGCCGTCAAGGCCGGCGTCCAGATACCCGTTCTCGGCGACCTGAACGGGGCGCAGGACGATTCCGACTACCGCGCCCGGCTGGTGCTGGAATGGCACTTGTAACCAATCGATGCACCGACTGTCGTAATCACAATACAGCACAAGAGGACCAACCGATGAAACAGTGGATACCGATACTCCTGCTCGCCTGGAGCGCGACCGCGCTGGCGGCCGGCGCCCACTACGTCATACGCGTGGACGGGCTCGCCTGCCCCTACTGCGCCTACGGCGTGGAAAAGAAGCTGAAAGCCATCGATGGCGTGGAGGCCATCGACGTCGACCTGAACGAGGGCGTGGTGACGGTCGATACCGCCGAAGGCACGGTGCTCACCGAGCCGCAGCTTCGGCAGTTGTTTCAGGACGCCGGCTTCACCTACCGCGGCATGAAGGTGACGGAACGATGAACGCACGTCCTTCCGCAACCGGCGGCCTGGGCTGGCTGAGCCTGTTCGCCTCGACCGGCACGCTGATCTGCTGCGCCCTGCCCATCACCCTGGTGACCCTGGGCATGGGCGCGACGGTGGCCGCGCTGACCAGCAGCTTTCCGTTCCTGATCACGCTGAGCCAGCACAAGGTCTGGATCTTCGCCGGCTCCGGTCTCCTGCTGCTGGCATCCGGCTGGCTGCTGTACCGACCCGGCCGCCGCTGCCCGGCCGATCCCGTGCAGGCGCGGCTGTGCGAACGGGCGCGGGTCTGGAACCGCCGCGTCTACCTGGGCTCGGTGCTCGTCTGGGGCATCGGGTTCTTTGCCGCCTACCTGGCGCTGCCGCTGCGCCAGTGGCTCGACCCGTGAAGGAATCGATCGTGAAACCCTTGCCCTCTCGGTCGTCGAACCGGGCCCCGACGGCCCGGAAGACACCCGGCTGATGCTGGGCACGCGGTTTCATTTCTGATGACGAGGGAGCCAGGCATGCCACTACGGGTCGAAGTCTTCTCCGCCCCCGGCTGCAGCAAGTGCGGTCATGCGAAGACGGTGCTGCGCAGGCTGGCCGACGACATCGGCGGCGGGTGCATCCACTGGCGCGAGGTGGACATCCTGGAAGAAATGGACTACGCGGTGGAACTGGGCGTGCTGTCCACGCCGGCCATCGCCATCGACGGCAAACTGGCTTTCACCGGCCTGCCGTCGGAAAAGAAGCTGCGCGCCGTGCTCTTGAAGCACCTGGATGGACGGCCGTGATCGCCACCCTGCTGCTCGGCACACTGGCCGCTATTGAGACCAGGGCCCCTGTTCGTGTCATACTTCGGTCAGGGCCACCGCGGTGAACACCATGCCTGAAGCTGCATCCGCCTACCGCATCAGCGACGTCAGCCGGCTGCTCGGCATCAGCACCGACACCCTGCGCTACTACGAGAAGATCGGCCTGCTGCCGGCGGTGCAGCGCAGCACCGGCGGGGTGCGCATCTACCGGGACAGGGACCTGTCGAGGCTGCGCTTCATCCGCCGCGCCCAGGCCATGAACTTCTCGCTGGCCGAGATCGGCGAGCTGCTGCAGATGCGCGAGGACCCGCAGCACGCCCGCGACGAGGTGCGCGAGCTGACCCGGCGCAAGCTGGCCGAGGTGGAACGCCAGCTCGGCGAGCTGGACACCCTGCGCCGCGAGCTGCAACTGCTGGTCAACCTGTGCCGCGGAACATCCGACGGCTGCCCCATCATCGAGGGCATCGACACCCCGGAACGGGAATAGGGTCGCCCTTCAGATATCCGGGCGCCCTGCCAATACACCGGGCAGGCGCGGCGGGGAACCAATCCCCGGCCGGCCTGTCACAGCTTGCATGCCGCACGCAATGCGGCTAGGTTAAACAAGAATATGGGCGAACAGGTGCAGAAAATCCTCTCTCTCTGGCTGACGCTGGCGCTGCTGATGGCGCCGGTGCCGGCCTTTTCTGCCCGTTCCGCCCTGGCCGCCGCCCCCGGCACCGACCACTGTGTCAGCCGCAGCGAGGCCGATGGCGTCGACAACCAGGCCATGCCGGGCTGCCCGCACTGCAAGGGTGACGACTGCCGGAACCACGCCTGCGGCGACTCCGGCTGCTCGCCCTGTCACGCCACCGTCACACCACCGGTCGTCGCGCCGCTGTCGCTGGCGGATTTCAGCCAGGCGCTGCACCCCCTGCCAGCCGTGCGTTCAGCATCGCGCTCCGATCCCCCGCCGCTTCGTCCCCCGCTCTGATTCCATAGCCTTTGCGGACTGGCGCCATGCCGTCCGGTGCCGGAACAGTCCACCGGTGCTAGACTGCATCGCCAGCACCCGTCATCCGTTCGACCCTTTCAGCCATGGAGCACCGACATGCAACCGTGTCGCACAACCGGCGCCGCCGACGCCGCACGACGTATACACCATCGACCGACGCTGTGGCGCCGTACCGCCCTGTGCCTGACGCTGATGCTGGCTGGCGCCGTCCACGCCGGCCCGGCGCTGGATCTCGACGAAGCCGAGCGCCTGGCGCTGGCCGCGGATCCCGCCGTGGTCGCCAGCCGGGCACGCGCCGATGCGCTGCGCGAACAGGCGGTCGCCGACGGCCAGCTCCCCGATCCCAAGCTCGGCATCGGCCTGTACAACCTGCCGCTCGACGATTTCAGCCTCAAGAGCCAGCCCACCACCCAGTTCCGCACCAAAATCCAGCAGGCCTTCCCGCGCGGCGCCACCCTGCGCTACCGGCGGCTCGGCGCCGAATGGATGAGCCGCGCCCAGCAGGCCGAGACCTTGTTGGTGCGCCGCCAGGTCCGCCGCGACCTGCGCCAGACCTTCCTGGAACTCTATTACCAGCGCCAGGCCGCGGACATTATCGAGCGCACCCGTGTCCTGTTCGAACAACTGGTGGAGATCACCCGCTCCCATTTCGCCGCCGGCCGGGTCAGCCAGCAGGACGTGCTGCAGGCCCAACTGGAACTGTCGCGGCTCGACGACCGCGCCACCCGCATCGATGAAATGGCCGACGTTCAGCGCGCCCGCCTGACGCGCTGGATCGGCGACGACGCCTACCGTCCGCTGGCGCCGGACTTCCCGAGCCTGCCGCCGCTACCGCCGCTTTCGGCATTGCAGGCGGCGCTGCCGGATCATCCCGCCATTGTCGCCGCCAGCGCACGGGTGCAGGCCAGCCAGCAACAGGTGCGGGTGGCGCGCGAGCAGTACAAGCCGGGCTGGAACGTCGGTGTCGAATACCGCAAGCGTTTCGGTGAGGACCCCGGCGGCGGCGATCGTGCCGACATGATGGCCGCCATGCTGACCGTCGACCTGCCGCTGTTCACCGACAAGCGTCAGGACAAGCGGCTGTCCGCCAGCCAGCAGCAGGCCGAGGCCGCCCGGCAACTGCGCGAGAAACGCCTGCGCGAGCTGCGCCGCATGCTGGAATCCGACTACGCGCGCTGGAGCCGCCTCGGTGAACAGGAACGCCTGTACAGCGACCGCCTGGTCGGCGAGGCCGTGGACAGCGCCAGCGCCGCACTGAACTCCTACCAGAGCGGCATCAACGAGTTCACCACCCTGATGCGGGCCCGCATCACCGAACTCGATGTGAAGCTGCAGGAATTGCGTGTTCGCGTCGACCGCGCCAAGGCGCACGCCCGGCTGCTGTTCCTGCTGGCCGAAGCCGACGAACCCGCCCTGCCTGCCCAAGGAGAGCACGAATGAAAATCAGCACCCTGGCCTGCCTGCTGGCACTGGCCACCACCATGGCCACCCTCTCTTCCACGCCGGCCGCGGCGGCGGAAGACGGTGATCGCGAGATCCTTTACTGGGTCGCCCCCATGGATCCCACCTTCCGCAGCGACAAGCCCGGCAAGTCGCCCATGGGCATGGACCTGGTGCCCGTCTACGCCGACGAGGCCGGCGGCGACGGCGACACCGTGAGCATCGACCCGGCAGTGGTGCAGAATCTGGGCGTGCGCACCACCAAGGTGGAGCGCGGCACCCTGTGGCGCCGTATCGATACCGTCGGCTATGTCTCTTTCGACGAGCGCAGGATCAGCCACGTCCACCTGCGCACCACCGGCTGGATCGAGAAGCTCAACGTAAAGTCGGATGGCGAGCGCGTCGACAAGGGTGAGGTGCTGTTCGAGTTGTATTCGCGCGAGCTGGTCAACGCCCAGGAGGAATACATCCAGGCACTGCGCGGCAACAACGAGTACCTGAAGCGCGCCTCGCGCGACCGGCTGGAGGCCCTGGGCATGAGCAAGGCCCAGATCCGCCAGGTGGAGCGCACCCGGCGGGCCTCGCAACGGGTACGGGTACTGGCGTCCCAGGCCGGCATCGTCGACGGCCTCAAGGTCCGCGAAGGCATGTACGTCACGCCCAAGATGGAAGTCATGACGCTGGCCGACCTGTCCAGCGTATGGATACTGGTGGACGTCTTCGAACGCCAGTCCGAGTGGGTCGACGTCGGCCAACCGGCCGAGGTACGCCTGCCCTACCTGCCCGGCCGGGTCTGGAAAGGCAAGGTGGAGTTCGTCTACCCCACCATCGACCCCAAGACACGCACCCTGCAGGCACGCCTGCAGTTCGACAACCACGATGAAGTGCTCAAGCCGAACATGTACGCCGACGTCCGTGTCTATGCCGGTCCCAAGCACGGTGTGCTCATCATTCCACGCGAGGCCCTGATCCGCACCGGCGACGCCGAGCGCGTCATCCTGGCCCTGGGCAATGGCAAGTTCCGCGCCCGCGACGTGGTGTCGGGCATGGAGTCCGGCGACTGGGTCGAGATCCGCAGCGGGCTGGAAGAGGGTGAGGTGGTCGTCACCTCGGGGCAGTTCCTGATCGATTCCGAGGCCAGCCTCAAGGCCAGCTTCAGCCGCATGGGAAGCGATGATGAACAGCAGGACGAAGGCACACAGGAAAGTGACAAGATCATGGGCACCGGCACGGTCAACGAGGTGTTCCCCGAACAGCGCAAGCTGAACATATCACACGAGGCGATCGATGCGTTGGGCTGGCCGGCCATGACCATGGACTTCACGCTAGGCGACGGAGTCAGCCTGGAGGGCATCCGACCCGGGGCACGCGTGCACTTCTTCCTGAAGAAGGATGAAGATGGCAACTACCGGATCGATTCCATCCAGGTCGTCGACTGACGGAGGCGGGAAAACAGATCATGATTGCCAATATCATCCACTGGTCGATACGAAACCGCTTCCTGGTCCTGCTGCTGACCTTCATCCTGGTCGGGTGGGGCATCTACACGGTGAAGAACACGCCGCTGGACGCCCTGCCCGATCTGTCGGACGTGCAGGTCATCATCAAGACTTCCTATCCCGGGCAGGCGCCGCAGGTGGTCGAGGACCAGGTCACCTACCCACTCACCACTACCATGCTGTCGGTGCCCAAGGCGACCGTCGTGCGCGGCTACTCCTTCTTCGGCGACTCCTTCGTCTACATCCTGTTCGAGGACGGCACCGACCTGTACTGGGCCCGGTCGCGGGTGCTGGAATACCTCAGCCAGGTGCAGAGCCAGCTGCCGGCCAATGCAAAGACCGCGCTGGGGCCGGATGCCACCGGCGTCGGTTGGGTGTTCGAGTACGCACTGGTAGACCGCACCGGCAAGCACGACATCGGCCAGTTGCGCAGCATCCAGGACTGGTTCCTCAAGTTCGAGCTGCAGACAGTGCCGGGGGTATCCGAGGTCGCCAGCATCGGCGGCATGGTGAAGCAGTACCAGGTGGTGGTCGACCCGGACAAGCTGCGCGCCTATGACATTCCTCTGGCGCGGGTGAAGCGCGCCATCCAGCGCGGCAACCAGGAGATCGGCGGCTCGGTGATCGAAATGGCGGAGGCCGAGTACATGATCCGCGCCACCGGCTACATCCAGGGGCTGAAGCAGCTTCGGGAGATTCCACTGGGCATGAACGCCAACGGCACGCCGGTGCTGCTCACCGACGTCGCCGATATCCGCGAGGGGCCGCAGATGCGGCGTGGGATCGCCGAGCTGAACGGCGAGGGCGAGGTGGTCGGCGGCCTGGTCATCATGCGCTGGGGCGAGAATGCGCTGAAGACCATCGAGGGCGTCAAGGCCAAGCTGAAGGAACTCGAACGCAGCCTGCCCGAGGGTGTCGAGATCGTGACCACCTACGACCGCTCCAGCCTCATCGAGCGCGCCGTGGAGACCCTCAAGGAAAAGCTGGTCGAGGAATTCATTGTCGTGACACTGGTGTGTGCCGTCTTCCTGTTCCACCTGCGTTCTTCGCTGGTGGTCATCCTCAGCCTGCCGGTCGGGATCCTGATCGCCTTCATCATCATGCATGCGCAGGGCATCAACGCCAACATCATGTCGCTGGGCGGCATCGCCATCGCCATCGGCGCCATGGTGGACGCAGCCATCGTCATGATCGAGAACGTGCACAAGCACATGGAGCACGAACAGGTCACCGACGCCAACCGCTGGGACATCATGGCCGCCGCCGCGGCCGAGGTGGGCCCGGCGCTGTTCTTCTCGCTGCTCATCATCACCCTGAGTTTCCTGCCGGTGTTCACCCTGGAAGCGCAGGAAGGCCGCATGTTCTCGCCGCTGGCCTTCACCAAGACCTACGCCATGGCCGGCGCGGCGGGCCTCTCCATCACCCTGGTGCCGGTGCTGATGGGCTATTTCATCCGCGGCAAGATCATCGCCGAGGACAAGAACCCGGTGAACCGGCTGCTGATCGCCGGCTACAAGCCGGTCATCGACTGGGTGCTGCGCATGCCGAAAACTGTCATCCTGGTGTCCGCCCTGGCAGCGGCCTCCATGGCCTGGCCCATAACCGGCTGGTGGCCCATGCACGACCGGCTCGGTTCCGAGTTCATGCCACCGCTGGACGAGGGTGACCTGCTGTACATGCCGACCACCTTCCCGGCCCTGTCCATCGGCAAGGCGCAGCAGATCCTGCAACAGACCGACCGCCTCATCAAGACCGTACCCGAGGTGAAACGGGTGTTCGGCAAGGTGGGACGCGCCGACACCGCCACCGACCCGGCGCCGCTGACCATGATCGAGACCACCATCCAGCTCAAGCCGCGCGACCAGTGGCGGGAAGGCATGACGCTGGACAAGCTGAAACGCGAACTCAACAAGGTGGTGACTATCCCTAGCCTGGCCAACAGCTGGAGCCCGCCCATCAAGACCCGCATCGACATGCTGGCCACCGGCATCAAGACGCCGGTCGGCATCAAGGTGGCGGGCGAGGACCTGGAAGTCATCCAGGACATCGGCAAGCAGATCGAGCGCGTGCTGACGCCCATCGAGGGGACGGTGTCGGTATTCTCGGAGCGCGTGGCCGGGGGCCGTTATGTCGTCGTCGACATCGACCGCCTGGCGGCCTCGCGGTTCGGCCTCAACATCGCCGATGTACAGGACATCGTGGCTACCGCGGTCGGCGGCATGAACGTCACCGAGAGCGTGGAGGGGCTGGAACGCTACCCGGTCAACCTGCGTTACACGCGCGACGTGCGTGACTCCCTGACCAAGCTGCGCAATCTGCCCATTGTGACGCCGCAGGGCGCCGACATCACCCTGGGCGATGTGGCGCGGGTGGAGATCGAGGACGGCCCGGGCGTGATCAAGAGCGAGAACGCCCGCCCCAACGGCTGGACCTATGTCGACATCCAGGACCGCGACCTGGGCTCCTACGTGGCCGAGGCGCAGCGCGTGGTGGCCGATCAGATCGAACTACCGCCCGGCTACTCGCTGAGCTGGTCGGGCCAGTACGAGTACATGGAACGCGCCAAGGAGCGGTTGTCGACCGTGATTCCGGTGACGCTGGCCATCATCGTGCTGCTGCTGTATCTCAATTTCCGGCGGGTGACCGAGGTGCTGATCATCCTCGGCACCCTGCCGCTGGCGCTGGTCGGCGGCATCTGGTTGCTGTACTGGCTGGACTACGACATGTCGGTGGCGGTCGGTGTCGGCTTCATTGCCCTGGCGGGCGTATCGGTGGAGATCGGCGTGGTCATGCTGGTGTACCTGAACCAGGCCTACCGGCGTCACCAGGATCTCGCCTATGCCGAAAAACGCGCCGTCGACCTGTCCGAGCTGCGGCGGGCGGTGATCGAGGGATCACTGCTGCGCGTACGCCCCATCATGATGACAGTGGCCGCCATCATCGCCGGCCTGCTGCCCATCATGCTGGGCAGCGGCACCGGTTCCGAGGTCATGCGCCGCATCGCGGCGCCCATGGTGGGCGGCATGGTGAGCGCCACGGTACTCACCCTGCTGGTGATACCGGCCGCCTTCCTGATCTGGCGTAGTGCGCAGATTCGCAAGGAGCAGGCCTGAAGTCCCCACTCCTGACATGGACTTCGCGAAACCAGGACTTGATCAGGATCAAAGACAGTACATACTGTCTGTAACAGGATACTGGTCATGCCCATTGCATAGCGTGGCTTGCGCGGCCGCCGACAGGCACACCCTGAGGAGAGATGTACAGACGACTCACCCATCTGCTGCTGATCCTGGCCCTGGCCGCGCCGCCGCTGCAAGCGGGCGCGGCCATGCCGGCCGCCGCCGCAACGCCTGCGGCCATGCCCTGTGACCAGGGCATGCAGGACGACGGCGGGGCGCGCACTGCAGGCGCAGCGGCACAGCACGACTGCTGCAAGCACAAGACCGACTGCTGCCACGGTGGCGACGGCTGCCAGCACAGCGCCAGTGACTGCGGCTGCAAGCTGGTCCATACCGGTGCCTCCGCCCCGGCCGGCGCCGCCATCGACACCGGCATCCGCTTCACCGTCACCTACGATTCCATTCCACCGCGTATCATCGCCACCCGTGCGGTCTGCCCCCTCCTGAGGCCGCCCCGACCCATCGCCTGACAGGCGCACGCGCCGCCCCGGCCGTCCTCCCGGCCACCTGACCGCACGCCCCCCGAACCGCACGGAGCCCGAATACGCCCGATCGGGGTATGCGTACAGGTGTCCAGCCAGGGCGCGGGGCACCGGCCCGTGCTGAACCACAGCCGGGGTCCCGCCGGGCCCCTGATGCAAGTATCCCGAATGGAGATATCACCATGAAGAATCTTACCCTGAGCGCCGTCGCTGCGGCTGTCGCCATCGCAACGGCAGGCCCCGCGCCCGCCATCGCGGCGGACAACCTGGACGCCCTGCGGCGTACCGTCGAGACCCTGCAGAAGCAGCTGCAGGAAGTCCAGCAACAACTCAAGGCGCAGGAGGAGAAGAGCGCCAGCAAGGAGGAGGTCGAGAAGATCCGCAAGGAAGTCGCCTCGGCATCTGAATGGAAGGAACCCAACACCCTCATCCACATGGCCGGCTACGCCGATGTCGACTACATGAAGAAACAAGGCGAGGACGGCAGCTTTACCGTCGGCTCCTTCTCGCCCATATTCCACTTCCAGTACCGCGACCTGGTCATGCTCGAATCGGAACTTGAATTCGAGGTCGCCGACACTGGCGAAACCGAGGTCGGCCTGGAATACCTGACCATCGATCTGTTCCTGAACGACTACGCCACCCTGGTGGCGGGCAAGTTCCTCAGCCCGATCGGCCAGTTCCGGCAGAATCTTCACCCGTCCTGGATCAACAAGATGGCATCTGCTCCTCCCGGCTTCGGCCATGACGGTGCTGCGCCGGTGTCCGATACGGGGCTGCAGCTGCGCGGCGGCTTCCCCATCGCCGGGGTGCGCACCAACTATGCCGTCTATGCCGGCAACGGGCCGGAACTCAATGCAGAGACCGGGGATGGCGTGGAATTCGAACTGGAAGGCGTGCGTGCCGAAGGTTTCGGCGCCGACAACGATGGCGAGATCGTGTACGGGGGGCGCTTCGGCATACTCCCCGTCGCAGGCCTTGAGGTCGGCCTGTCCGGCCTCACCGGCAAGGCCACCGTCACCGAGCTGGAAGTTGACCCGTCCGTGCTGACGCCTCCAACACTGGCTTCCGAAGGCAAGCGCGACTACGACGTGTTCGGCGCCGACTTCAATCTCCAGTACCGCTCCTTCGGTCTGCGCGGCGAGTATGTGAAGACCCGCGTCGGATCGACATCCAAGGGGACGGCAGCCTCGCCCGGCGCCCGCTGGACAACCTGGTACACACAGGCCTCGTACCGTTTTCTACCCACCAAGTGGGAGGCGGTGCTGCGCTACACCGATTTCGACTCGGCCGTCGACCTGCAGGACCAGACCCAGTGGGGTGTGGGCATCAACTACCTGTTCACCAACAACTTCATCGCCAAGCTGAACTACGAGTTCAACGACAACGACCTGGGCAGCGAAGCCGATGACAACCGCGTACTGGGCCAGCTGGCCTATGGCTTCTGAGGGAGGCGAACCGAGATGAAAACCTATCAAACTGCAATGTTCCGAACCCTGGCTGCGGCAGCGGCATTCGCACTCGGCACCGGCCTGCTCCCCGCCAGGGCACTGGCCTTCGACTACCCGGAACCGGGTGACTTCGTGCAGGGCTCCAGGACCTGGGCGCAGAACTGCTCCCGCTGCCACAACATCCGCAGCGCCAACGAACTGCGCGACGACCAGTGGCTGACCACGGTGTTCCACATGCGGGTTCGCGCCGGGCTGACCGGCCAGGAGGCACGTGATGTGCTGACTTTCCTGCAGACATCCAATGCCGCCATGCCGTCCGACACGCCGGTGCACGCCACCGGCGCCGCCACCAGCGGCCTGTCGGGCAGGCAGATCTTCGAGCAGACCTGCGCCGCCTGCCACGGCGCCAACGGCAAGGGGGCGTTTCCGGGGGTGCCGGACTTCACGCGCAAGGACGGCCGCCTGTCGAAGCCGGACGACGTGCTGCTGGAGCATATCGCCAACGGGTTCCAGAGCCCCGGCTCGCCCATGGCCATGCCGCCGCGCGGTGGCAACACCAACCTGACCGACGGCGACCTGCAAAACGTGCTCAAGTACCTGCGCGAGGCGTTCGGTTCCTGAACCGGGGCCGGCGCGGCCACCGGTGGTCGCGCCGGCCACTTTTTTATCGTCCACAACCATACTTGAACAACGAGGGGAAGAACGGAAATGAATACAGGCATACCCATAGGGCTGCAGGATACGCTCCACAGGTCCGTACCGTCCGAGCCGGCGCCGGCCGGCGCCATGACGGTGGCCGAACTGGCGAGAGCCGCACGGGTCACACCACACGTCGTCCGCCACTACGTGCGCATCGGGCTGCTCAAGCCCGCGCGCAACGCCGACAACGGCTACAAGCTGTTCAACCAGGCCGATCTGCGGCGACTGCGTTTCATCCGTGGCGCCAAGCACCTCGGCTACACGCTGGCGGACATACGCGACATCCTCGAGGACGCGGCCCGCGGCGACTCGCCCTGCCCGCGGGTGCGGCGCGTCATACGCAAGCGCATCGACGAGAACCGGCGCCGGGTGCACGAGCTGTCGGCCCTGCTGGGACGCATGGAGCAGGCGCTGGCCGCCTGGGACCTGCTGCCGGACGGCCAGCCGGACGGCCACAGCGTCTGCCACCTGATTGAATCCATGGTGGACGACCCCATGGAAAGAGAAACCGACTGATCCCGCTGATGGAGGAACCCATGGACGTGAAGATTGTCGCAACCCGTACCTGCAGCCACAGGCCGGACCTGGAAAAGGAACTGCAGGATCTGGGGGTGGATTACGAAGTGCTGTTCGTCGAAGACCATCCGGAGGTGGCGGAGCAGTATGGCATCCGCCACTCGCCGAACCTGGTCGTCGACGGCAAGGTGGTAAGCCGCGAACTGCCGAGCGAGGCCGAACTGCGGCGATACCTCGGCCTGGCCTGAGATCCCGGAGCGGGAGGATCGAGCATGGGTGACGCGACCCCCAGCCTGCACCGCTTGAGGCTCCGGCTGCGACGCTGGATGCCGGTGTGGCTGCTGGGCTGGCTGGCGTTGTCGCTGATGCAGATCGTCCAGCCCTGCTGCGACGATGCCCTGGCGGCCCAGACCGGCCACGGCAGCCACGCGCATGTCGCGGAGCCCCACCTGCAGGTGGCGGGCATGCCTCACGTCCATGGCGGCGAGCCGAACCATTGCAGTGCCGACGCCGGCCCGGTCTGCCACCCGGCCCTGCTGTCGCGCACGCCCGTCAGCGGCAAGGACCTGGCCAAGGCGTCGATCAACGCCATGCCGCAGGCGGACGCCCGGGGAGCTCCCGACCTGCGGCTGGCCACCCTCGCACCGGCACCCGCCGGCGCCCACCCGCCGTACCTGCTCACCCTGCGGCTGAGACTCTAGCCTGCCCGCCACTCCGGCTTGACCTGTGTGTTACACACGGGTCCTACACTACACTCAGGCAGCGCACACCCCACAGCTCCGCCGCCTGGCCACACGATGAAAGGGAGGCAAATCATGGGTCTGAAAAAAATCACCGCCATCATCCGCCTGGACCGCGCCGACCGGGTCGAGGAACGGCTCAAGGCCGCCGGCGTGCCCGGCATGAGCTGCACCCACGTCAGAGGCTACGGCGAGTACGCGGATTTCTATTCCTCCGACTGGCAGGTCATCCACGCCCGCGTCGAGATCTTCGTCGACGAGGCCAAGGCCCGGGAGATCGTCGACATCTTCCTGGAAGAGGCCCACACCGGCGTGGCCGGCGACGGCATCGTCGCGGTGCTGCCGGTCGAACACCTCTACCACATCCGGACCGGCCGCGACGCCGCTCTCGGCGAATGTTGAAACGGAAGGTGACGGACATGTCGAACACGGGTTTCCATCACCATGCCGGCCCGCACCTGGACGACGCCCGCTTCCGCCGCAGCCATGACGCCGGCGCGCTGGGCGAAGCGATCGTACGCACCCTCATGGCCGGTTACACGGGACCGGTGGCGATCCGCCTGTGGGACGGCCGCTTCGCCAGCGGCGCCGCCGACGCGCCCGTCCAGCTCGTATTCCGCGAGCCGCGCGCGCTGCGTGAACTCATTCTCTCGGGCGGCAACCTGCTGCGGCTGGGCGAAGCCTACCTGTCCGGCGCCATCGACGTCGAGGGCGATATGGAACGGGTATTCGGCCTGGCCGATCATCTGCAGGCGCACCAGCCGGATCTGCGCCACAGGCTCGCGCTGCTGTACCAGGCCCTGCGTCTGCCCTCCGGACGCCATGCCTCCCAGGGCGGCGAACAGCGCCTGTCGCGGCGCCGCGTGCGCCGCAACGGTCGTGAGGCCATCGCCCACCACTACGACGTCGGCAACGAGTTCTACCGCCTGTGGCTGGACCCGGAGATGGTCTATTCCTGCGCCTACTTCCGTGACGACGACCAGTCGCTGGCCGGTGCGCAGCGCGACAAGCTGGACTACCTCTGCCGCAAGCTGCGCCTCCGGCCCGGGCAGTCGCTGTTGGACATCGGCTGCGGCTGGGGGGCCCTGGTGCTGTGGGCGGCGCGCCGCTACGGTGTCCGCGCACACGGCATCACGCTCAGCGAGGCGCAGTACCGCCATGCCCGCGAGCGCATCCGCGCCGAAGGCCTGCAGGATCGCGTGACCGTGGAACTGCGCGACTACCGGGACCTCGCGGACGAAGCCCGCTACGACCGGGTGGTGAGCGTGGGCATGTTCGAGCACATCGGCGTCACCAACTTCCCCGCCTATTTCGGCACCATCCGGCGGGTACTGCGTCCCGGCGGCCTGTTCCTGAACCACGGCATCACCAGCGACAGCGGCTGGCGACGCACGCCCCTGACCCGCTTCGTCAACCGGTACGTCTTCCCGGACGGCGAACTGGCCCGCGTCAGCGACGTCGGCGACGCCATGGAACGGGCGGGGTTCGAACTGCTGGACGTGGAGAGCCTGCGACGCCATTACGCGCGCACGCTGAGACACTGGGTGCAGGCACTGGAAGCCGCGCGCGAGCAGGCGGTCGCCGTATCCAGCGAAGCGGTCTGGCGCCTGTGGCGCCTGTACATGGCCGGCTCGGCCTGGTACTTCGAGCAGGGCAGCATCAATGTCTACCAGATCCTGGCCGGCCACAGCGGCCACACGCCACCCGTGCCGCTGCGGCGCGACGATCTCTACCTGGCGCACGGAGGCGAATTCGGGACGACGGCAACGAGAACAGGAGAACACGCATGACCAAAGACCCCGTTTGCGGCATGATGGTGGATCCGGACTCGGCAGCCGCCAGTGAGCACTATGCCGACCGCACCTGGTATTTCTGCTCCAGCGTCTGCCATGACAAGTTCATGCAGAATCCACAGCAGTACGTGGAAGACGAGGCCACGGCCGCGGCGGGCGAGGCGGCGGACGACGCCACTTGCCCCTCCGGGACCTGTGCCCTCGAGTACACCTGCCCCATGCACCCCGAGATCCGCCAGTCGACGCCGGGCACCTGCCCCAAGTGCGGCATGGCGCTGGAACCCGCCGGCAGCCCGGCGCCGGCCGTCAAGACCGAATATGTGTGTCCCATGCACCCCGAAGTGGTGCAGGACCACCCCGGCAGCTGCCCCAAGTGCGGCATGGCGCTGGAACCACGCACCGTGGCGCTGCAGGAAGAGAATCCCGAGCTGATCGACATGACGCGGCGCTTCTGGGTCAGCGCCGTGCTGGCCACGCCGGTGTTCATCCTGGCCATGGTCGCCGACCTGACGCCGGACTGGCTGCCGCAGGGCCTGTCCACGCGTGCCGTGCAGTGGATCGAGTTCGTGCTGGCCACGCCGGTGGTGCTGTGGGGCGGCTGGCCCTTCTTCGTGCGCGGCTGGCAGTCGGTGGTGACCTGGAACCTCAACATGTTCACCCTCATCGGCCTGGGCGTGGCGGTGGCCTGGACCTACAGCGTGGTGGCGCTGCTGTTCCCGCAGATCTTTCCGCCGCTGATGCGGATGGAAGACGGCACTGTCGATGTCTATTTCGAGGCGGCCGCCGTCATCACGGCGCTGGTGCTGCTCGGCCAGGTGCTGGAGCTGCGCGCACGCTCACGCACCAATGCCGCCATCCAGATGCTGCTCGGGCTGGCCCCCAAGACGGCGCGCATCGTGCGCGACGACGGCCGCGAGGAAGACATCCCGCTGGAGCGGGTGCAGCCCGGCGACATCCTGCGGGTGCGCCCCGGCGAGAAGATCCCGGTCGACGGCACGGTGGTCGACGGCGAGAGCAACGTCGACGAATCCATGGTGACGGGCGAGCCCATGCCGGTCACCAAGCGCGCCGGCGACAAGGTGATCGGCGCCACCGTCAACGCGACCGGCAGCCTGTTGATGCGGGCCGAGAAGGTCGGCGCCGACACCCTGCTGGCGCAGATCGTGAACATGGTGGCCGAGGCGCAGCGTTCGCGCGCACCCATCCAGAAGCTGGCCGACGTGGTGGCCGGTTATTTCGTGCCGGTGGTGGTGCTGATCGCCATCATCGCCTTCATCGTATGGGGCCTGTGGGGCCCGGAACCGCGGCTGGCGCACGCGGTGGTCAACGCCGTGGCGGTGCTGATCATCGCCTGCCCCTGCGCGCTGGGCCTGGCCACGCCCATCTCCATCATGGTCGGCACTGGCCGCGGCGCCCTGGCCGGCGTGCTGATCAAGAACGCCGAGGCGCTGGAGATCATGGAGAAGGTCGATACCCTGGTGGTGGACAAGACCGGCACCCTGACAGAGGGCCGGCCGCAACTGGTATCGGTGGTCGCCACCGACGGCTTCCCGGAGAGCGAAGTGTTGCGGCTCGCCGCCAGCCTGGAGCGCGCCAGCGAACACCCCCTGGCGGAAGCCATCGTGCGCGGCGCCGGAGAACGCGGCATCGAGCTTACGCTGGTCGCCGACTTCCAGTCCGTCACCGGCAAGGGCGTCACCGGTGAGGTCGCCGGTCACCGCGTAGCCATCGGCAACCTGGCGCTGCTGGAGAGCCTCGGCATCGCTGCCGGTGAACTGCCGGCCCAGGCCGATGAACTGCGCGCCGCGGGCGAGACGGTCATGCTGCTGGCCATCGACGGCCGGGCAGCCGGCCTGCTGGGCGTCGCCGACCCCATCAAGGCATCGACACCCGAGGCCATTCGCGACCTGCACGCCGAGGGCATCGAGGTGGTCATGCTCACCGGCGACAGCCGCACCACCGCCGAGGCGGTGGCGAAGAAGCTGGACATCGACCGGGTGCAGGCCGAGGTGCTGCCGGACCAGAAGGCCGCGGTGGTCAAGCAACTGCAGGGGGAGGGCCGTATCGTGGCCATGGCCGGCGACGGTATAAACGACGCGCCGGCGCTGGCCCAGGCGCAGGTCGGCATCGCCATGGGCACCGGCACCGACGTGGCCATGGAATCGGCCGGCGTCACCCTGGTGAAGGGCGATCTGCGCGGCATCGTCCGAGCCCGGCGGCTGTCGCGCGCTACCATGCGCAACATCCGCCAGAACCTGTTCTTCGCCTTCGTCTACAACTCACTGGGCGTGCCGGTGGCGGCCGGCGTACTGTACCCGGTGTTCGGGCTGCTGTTGTCGCCCATCATCGCGGCGGCCGCCATGAGCTTCAGCTCGGTGTCGGTCATCAGCAACGCGCTGCGGCTGCGTCGAGTCCGGCTCTAGGAGGACGATATGATGGGTGGAGAAGGCGCCATGGCATGGGGAGGGATATACATGTGGCTGTTCTGGATCATATTGATTGTCGTCATCGTCGCCGTGGTGCGGGTGATGGCGGGCGGCGGCACATCCGGCGCCTCCGGGACAGAGAGTGCATTGGAGATCCTCAGGAAACGCTACGCGCGCGGCGAGATCGACGAAGCGGAATACGAGCGCAGGCGCCGCGAACTGGAAGATCGGTAGCTTGGGGTATGCACGGTGTACCCCGGCCTGTGCTCTGCAAGCCGACGATGGTGAAGATGAGGATGCGGGGCTGTTACACTGAGGGCCATGCACGCCAATCGAAGTGCGACGCCCGTTTTTCAGCTCTTCACGGAAGGTGATCTGCTCTATGACGCCATGCTGGGCTCCATCGCGAGCGCCGAACAGCGCGTACAGCTCGAATGCTATATCTTCGCCGACGACGAGATCGGCTGGCAGTTCGCCGAGGCGCTGGCGGAACGCGCCCGGGCGGGCGTGGCCGTGCAACTGCACCTCGACGCGGCCGGTTCGTTGTGGCTGGGCCGGCGCCGCATGGAGCGCTTCCTGCGCGACGCCGGGGTGCAGCTGCGCTGGTTTCACCGCTGGGACTGGCGCCATCCGCAGCGCTACAACCGTCGTGACCACCGCAAGCTGCTGGTCACCGACGAGCGACACGCCTACCTGGGCGGCTTCAACATCCACCGCCACAATTCACGGCGGTTGTACGGTGAACAGCGCTGGCGTGACACCCATGTGCGACTGCACGGCGAGCTGGTGACGCAGGCGCGGATGCATTTCGAGAGTTTCTGGAATGGCATCCGGCGCTGGACGCCGCCACGGCCCCTGCCCCGCGACATCCTGCTGCCCAATTACGCACACCGCGGCCGGAAGCTGCTGCGACGCACCCTGGCCGGGCTGATCGGGGGCGCCCGACAGCGGGTGTACCTGACCACGCCCTATTTCGTGCCCGACCGGCGCACCCAGCAACTGCTGATCGCGGCGGCCCGGGACGGCGTCGACGTGCGGCTGCTGGTGCCGCGCAAGAACGATGTGCGGCTGGCGCGCTGGGCCGCGCACGCGGCCTACGAGTCGCTGCTGGTCAACGGCGTGCGCATCTTCGAATACCTGCCGCGCGTGCTGCACGCCAAGACCATCGTGGCCGACCGCGGCCGGGGCACGGTCGGCACCGCGAACTTCGATTACCGCAGCTTCTTCCTCAACTACGAGCTGAACCTGTTCACCCGGGACACCGCGCTGTGCGCTGAACTGGAAGACCAGTTTCAGGCCGATCTGGCTGAATCCGAGGAAGTGCGGCTCGAACACTGGCGCAAGCGCTTCTGGGGCGGCAAACTGCTGGAGCTGGCCGGCTGGGCAGCGCGGCGCTGGCTGTGAGTAGCCGGCGCCGCTCGCCGGGAACCTCCTGCTCGGCAGGACTGTCATTCAACGCAAAGGCAGGGAGACAACAGAATGAAGAAGATCACCATCGTCGGCGCCGGCCGGGTGGGCGAGTCCACCGCCCAGATCCTGGCCAAGGAAGAACTGTGCCGTGAACTGGTACTGCTCGACATCCAGGACGGCGTGCCGCAGGGCGTGGCGCTGGACATCCAGCAGTCAGCCTCGCTGCTGCGCTTCGACACCAAGGTGCACGGCGCCACCGACGCGGCCGCCATGGCCGGCTCCGACCTCGTCATCGTCACGGCCGGCCTGCCGCGCAAGCCCGGCATGTCGCGCTCGGACGTGCTGGACGCCAACCTCGGCGTGATCGACGGCATCGTCGACGACGTGCTGACGCACGCGCCCGACGCCATGATCATGATGGTCACCAACCCGGTCGACGTACTCACCTTCCGCGTCTGGAAGCGCACCGGCTGGCCGCGGCAGCGGGTATTCGGCCAGTCCGGGGCACTGGACACGGCGCGCATGACCGCCTTCATCGCCCTCGAGACCGGCTATTCCGCCAAGGACATCTCCGGCCTGGTGCTGGGCGGCCACGGCGACGCCATGGTGCCGCTGGCGCGCTTCACCGACATCGCCGGCATTCCCATCGAGCATTTCCTCGACGCCGAGGCGCTGGAGCGCATCGCCGAGCGCACCCGCCAGGGCGGCGGCGAGATCCTGGCCCTGAAGAAGCACAGCAGCGCCTACGACACGCCGGCCGCCGCCATCGCCGCCATGGTCGATGCCATCACCCACAACCGGCGCCGCATCCTGCCCTGCGTCAGCATACTGGACGGCGAGTACGGGCTGTGGAACATCGCCATGGGGGTCCCCGCCGTACTGGACGAGAACGGACTGTCCGGCATCATCGAACTGCACCTGAACACGGCGGAGCGTGCCGAGTTCGAGGCCTCCGCCACCCTGGTGCGCGAGGATATCGAACGTCTGCCATAATCGCTACACCAGCCACGAAGGGAGCGTAAAGATGAGCGACAAGCACACCGTCACCGTCAGCGACGACAAGACCGGGCGCCGGGTGGAGCTGCCGGTCATGAAAGCGACCCAGGGGCCGGACGCGGTGGATATCGGGCGCTTCTACCGGGAACTGGGCTATTTCACCTACGACCCCGGCTTCCTGTCCACCGCCAGCTGCCACAGTTCGCTGACCTTCATCGACGGCGAACAGGGCATACTGCAGTACCGGGGTTATCCCATCGAGCAGCTCGCCGAGAAGAGCACTTTCCTGGAGGTGGCCTACCTCATGCTCTACGGCGAACTGCCCACCCGCGTGCAGCTCGACGGCTTCACTGACATCATCGTTCACCACAGCATGCTCAACGAGGCGCTGAAGAGCTTCTTCCGCGGCTTCTACCACGATGCCCATCCCATGGCCATCATGGTCGGCGTGGTCGGGTCGCTGTCGGCCTTCTACCACGACTCCACCGACATCACCAATCCGCGTCACCGCGAGATCGCCGCCCACCGCATGATCGCCAAGATGCCCAGCATCGCCGCCGCCAGCTACAAGCATTCTGTGGGCGAGCCGCAGGTGTACCCCGACAACTCGCTCAGCTACACCGGCAACCTGCTCAACATGATGTTCTCGGTGCCCTGCGAGCCCTACCACGTCGACCCGGTGGCGGAGAAGGCGCTGGAC
>JALSRI010000034.1 GCA_026984835.1 Thiohalobacter sp.
CAACCTGGGCGAGGGCATCTTCGACAGCGACGCCGGCAAGACCTACCAGGGCATGTTCGATCAGCAGATCGCCATCGAGCTGGGTCGTCACCAGGGCCTGGGTCTGGCCGACATGATGGTTCAGCAGTTGAGCCGCGGTGTCCAGGCCGAAGGCGCGGCCGTGCCACCGGTCAGCCCGGCGTGGCAGGCCGGGCCGCTCGACGGCACGCGCAGCCGTGGCGCGAGCGGGGCGGCGGAAGCTGCGCAAGGCGTGGCCACACCGGCGCCGGCCGACTGGCGGCCGGACGGCCCCGAGGCCTTCGTGCGCGACCTGTGGCCGCACGCCAGCCGCGCCGCACAGCGTCTCGGCACGAGGCCCGAAGTGCTGATCGCCCAGGCGGCGCTGGAGACGGGCTGGGGCGGTTCCCTGATCCGCGGCGCCGACGGGCGCAACAGCTTCAACCTGTTCGGCATCAAGGCCGGCCGCGACTGGCAGGGGCAGCGGGTGCTGACCGATACGGTCGAATACCGCGACGGCCTGGTGCGGCGGGAGCGCGCGGCATTTCGCGCCTATCCGTCGCTGGCCGAGGCCTTCGACGACTACGCCGACTTCCTGCAGTCCAGCCCCCGCTACCGCGGCGTGCTGGGGCAGGGCAACGACCTGCACGGCTACGCCCGTGCCCTGCAGGAGGCGGGCTATGCCACCGACCCGGACTACGCCGACAAGATCGGCCGCATCCTGGAGGGCGGGCGCCTGGGCGATGCCCTGTCCGGCGTCAAGGTCGCCGGCGTGGCGCCGATAACCTGATGACACCGAGGTCCCGCATGCAGCCATACCGTACATCACCCGTCTTGTCCGCCAGCGCGAGGGCGCCGTCATGGCCATAGGGCTGCTGGGCACGGCCGCCTCCGGCCTGCAGGCCTTTCAGCGCGCCATCGGCGTGGCGGGCCACAACATCGCCAATGCCAATACCGACGGCTACAGCCGCCAGCGCGTGGAGCTGGGCACCCGGCCGCCGAGTTTCACCGGCCAGGGCTATATCGGCAACGGCGTCCAGGTACAGAGCGTCGAGCGGCTCTATGACCAGTTCCTGACCGACCGGCTGCGTTCGACCACCAGTTCCAGCAGCCAGTACCAGACCTTCTTCCAGTTCGCCTCGCGGGTGTCCAACCTGCTGGGCGATGCCGACGCCGGCCTCAACGCCGGGCTGGCCGGTTTCTTCAACGCCGTGCAGGGTGTGGCCGACGACCCGTCGTCGATCCCGGCGCGCCAGCTGCTGCTGAGCGAGGCCGACTCCCTGGTCGGCCGGTTCCGCAACCTCGACGCCCAGCTGGACAGTCTCGGCAACGAATCCAACAGCAAGCTCGGCACGCTGGTGGCGGAGATCAACAGCCTCAGCGCCGGCATCGCCGAGGCCAACCGCAACATCGTCGACGCCACCGCGCAGGGGGCCGGCCAGCCGCCCAACGACCTGCTGGACAAGCGCGACACCATGATCAACCGCCTGTCGGAGCTGGTGTCGGTGCGCACCGTGGAGCAGGACGACGGCGCCGTCAACGTGTTCGTCGGCACCGGCCAGGCGCTGGTGACCCGCTACCTGGCCTCGACGCTGCAGGTGGTGCCGAACGACTTCGATGCCCGCCGCGCCGAGATCGCCATCGGCACCGGCGGCAGTTCGGCGGTGGTGACGGATTTCCTGACTGGCGGCGAGCTGGGCGCGGTGCTGGACTTCCGCGACCAGGTGCTGAACCCCGCCCGCAATGCGCTGGGCCGCATCGCCACCACGCTGGCGGGCGAATTCAACGCCCAGCACCGGCTGGGCATGGACCTGGACGGTGCCACCGGCAACGACTTCTTCACCACCGGCGCGCCGTCGGCGTCGGCCAGCCGGCTCAATACCGGCACCGCCTCGGTGGCCGTAAACTACGACGCCGCCAACCTCGACCGGTTGACCACCGAAGACTACGTACTGGCCTACAACGGTTCGGCGTGGACGCTGAACCGCACCAGCGACAATCAGCCGGTGACGCTCAGCGGCACCGGCACGGCGGCCGACCCCTTCATCGCCGACGGCCTGAGCCTGGTGGTGTCGGGCGCAGCGGCGGCCGGAGACCGTTTCCTGGTCACGCCGACGCGCGGCGCAGGTTCGGCGCTGGGGCTGGCCGTCACCGACACCCGCGGCGTGGCGGCGGCGGCCCCGGTGAGCTTCACCGAAGCCGTGGACGCCAACGGCCTGCCGACCAACGCCGGCAGCGGCGCCTTCCGCTTCGGCGCCGTCGACGCCAGCTACGTGCCGCTGACGGGCGGCATCACCTTCACCTATGACGCGGCCACGCAGCAGTTCAACTACAGCGGCGACGCCAGCGGCTCCTTCGCCTACGATCCGGCCACCGATTCGGGCAGCAGCTTCACCGTGGCCGGCATGACCTTCAGGGTGTCGGGCGCGCCGGCCGACGGCGACAGCTTCAGCGCGGCCGCCAACAACGGGGGCGTCGGCGACAACGGCAACGCCCTGGCGCTGGCCGATCTGCAGGCCGCACTCACCATGGAAGGTGGCACCGCCAGCTTCCAGGACGCCTACGGCCAGTTGATCGGCGACGTCGGCACCCGCACCCGCAGCGCCCAGATCACCGCCGAGGCCCAGGTCGCGCTGCGCGCCCAGGCGCAGGAGTCGCGCGACGGCCTGTCGGGCGTCAACCTCGACGAGGAAGCAGCCAACCTGCTGCGTTTTCAGCAGGCCTACCAGGCGCTGGCGCAGGTGATCAGCGTGGCCGACAACACGTTCCAGACACTGCTCGGCGCCTTGGGGAGGTAGCCATGCGCATAGGTACCTTGCAACTGTTCCGCCAGGGTATGAGTTCGATCCTGGAGCAGCAGTCGAAGCTCTTCGACATCCAGCAACAGCTTTCCACCGGCAAGCGCATCGTCAAGCCCTCGGACGACCCGTCCGGCGCGGCGCAGGTCATGGGCCTGTCGGAATCCATGCGCACCACCGGGCAGTACCAGGACAATATCCGCGGCCTGCGGAGCCGGCTGGAACTGGAGGACTCGGTGCTGGCCTCGTCGGTGAACGCCCTGCAGAGGGCACGCGAGCTGGCGGTGCAGGGCCTGAACGACACCAATGCACCGGAAGACCGGGCCGCCATCGCGCAGGAAGTGCGCCAGATCATGGACGAGGTGCTGCGCCTGTCCAACCAGAAGGACACCAACGGCGACTACCTGTTCGCCGGCAGCAAGGGCCAGACGGTGCCTTTCAGCCACGACGGCGGCGGTACCTTCGCCTACGCCGGCGACCAGGGCCAGCGCAGCATCCAGGTCGGCCCCACGCGCCGCATCGTCGACGGCGACCCGGGCCTGAACGTGTTCATGAAGGTGCCGGACGGCGCCGGCGGTTACCAGAGCGTGTTCGGCAGCCTGTACAAGCTGGCCACCGACCTGGAGGCCGATGCCCCCGACAGCGCCAGCCTGGACCAGCTCGACAACGCCATCGAGCACCTGCTGACCTTCCAGTCGGCGGCCGGCGCACGGCTCAACGCGGTGGACAGCCAGAGCGCCATCAACGAGGCCTTCCTGGTGCAGCTGACGCAGGCCCGCTCGGACATCGAGGACCTGGACTATGCCAAGGCCGCCAGCCTGTTGAGCCAGCAGAGCATCACCCTGCAGGCCGCCCAGCAGGCCTTCGTGCGGGTGCAGAACCTGAATCTGCTCAATTTCCTCTGAAGGGGGCGCTCCGTTCCTGCCCCGCGTGGCATGGACGTTGCATCTTCCGGGGCATGGTCGCCAGACACGAATCGCCGCCGGGAAACGGGGGGCCGGCATGAGAATCGCCATCATGCAGCCCTATTTCTTTCCCTACGCGGGCTATTTCCAGCTCATGCAGGCGGTCGATCGCTTCTATCTCTATGACGACGCGCGCTACATCAAGCGCGGCTGGGTGAACCGCAACCGTATCCTGGTCGACGGCGCGCCGCTGTGGTTCACGCTGCCGGTGGCCGCCGCCAGCCAGAACCGCAACATCAACGAGCACAGCATCGTCAGGGACCGGCGCTTTTGCAAGCTGCCCGCGACCCTGGCCCACGCCTACGGCAGGTCGCCGCACTACGCGCAGGTACGCCGGTTGCTGGCGCCGCTGTTCGAGCGCGCCGAAAGCAACCTGGCCGCCTTTCTCCGGCAGACCTTGTCTGCGGTGGCCGGCTATCTCGGCATAGGGACTCCCGTCGGGTTGACAAGCGAGATCCCGCTGGCGGACGGACCGCGCGGGCAGGAACGCATCCTGGAATACTGCCGCGCGGTAGGGGCGGCCGAGTACGTCAATCCGAACGGCGGGCGCGACCTGTATGACCGGGAGGCATTCGAACGGCGGGGCGTACGGCTGCACTTCCTCCAGCACGAGCTGCCGGCCTATCCCCAGTTCGGCGGCGCTTTCGTGCCCGGCCTGTCGATCATCGACGTCCTGATGTTCAACGACAGGGCTTCGGCGGCTGCCATGGTGAAAAGGTTCTCGTTGACATGAAACCGATGCGCTACCTCTTTTTGATGTGCTCCGAACGTTCCGGGAGCAACCTGATCGCGCGCATGATGGGCAGCCACCCCGACTGCTGCGCACCGCCGCCGGCGCACCTGCTGCGGCTGCTGGTGCGCAACCGCGCCGGCTATGGCGACCTGGAGCTGGACGACAATTGGCGTCTCCTGGTCGACGATCTCATCGACCTGCTCGACACCTCCCTGGTCGAGTGGAAATACCGGCCCGACCGGGACCGCCTGCTGGACGGGGCGCTGCCGCGTTCCCTGGCGGCCCTGCTGCGGGATACCTACGAACAGGAAGCGCATCTGCAGGGTTGCAGCGTGCTGTTCATCAAGGAAAACCATCTGTACGACTATCTGCCTTTCGTGCGCGATGCCTTCCCCGGGGCGAAGCTGGTGGCCATGACCCGGGACCCGCGCGACATGGCGTTGTCGTGGAAGAACTCCGCGGTGCTGCGGGGTGGTGTGGTGCGCGCCGCCGGC
>JALSRI010000035.1 GCA_026984835.1 Thiohalobacter sp.
AGCGAGGTCTGGATCACCCGTTCCGAGACTGAACTGCAGAACATCAAGCAGACGAACGAGGCGCTGCGGCGCGAGATGGACGACCTGCGCAGCCAATTGGAGCGGTTGCAACGCCAGCAACGCGACAAGGCACAGACCACCCCCCGGACACTGCCACCACCCCCCACGTCGAAACCGCAGGCGTCGGCCAATTCCGCTTCCGGCAATCTGATGCCGTCGGTTCAGGGCGACCGCATCAAGGAGACCGTCGCCAAGCAGCTTCTGCCTCCGCCGCCACCTCCGCCAAGACGGCTGAACAGCACCCGCCGCGGCACCACCGCGCGTGCCGGTACGCCGCCGGGCATCCTGGTGGTCGATCTCACCCCGGCCGGCAACGTCCCGGACGGCAAGACCACTACGCGTAAAGCCGGCGACGGCGAGGCTGCCGCCGACAAGGTCACCCACCACGTGCGTGACTTCCTGCCGGCCGGGGCGTTCGCCAAGGCGGTGCTGCTCTCCGGTCTCGACGCACCCACTGGCGGACTCGCCAAGACCAACCCGCAGCCGGTGCTGCTGCGCCTCGTGGACCACGGCACCCTGCCCAACCGCTTCCGGTCGCGCGTGCGGGAGTGTTTCGTCACCGCCGCCGGCTACGGGGACCTGGCCTCCGAACGCGCCTACCTGCGGCTCGAGAAACTGAGCTGTGTACTGCGCGACGGCACCGTGCTGGAAGTCGCCCTGAAAGGCTTCGTCACGGGCGAGGACGGCAAGGCGGGCCTGCGCGGCCGGGTGGTGAGCAAGCAGGGCCAGTTGATCGCCCGCGCACTGGTCGCCGGCGTGGCCGGCGGGATCGGCAACGGCGTCGCCCAGTCGTTCACGTCCTTGTCCACCAGCGCCCTTGGCAACGTGCAGAGCATCGATCCCGGCAACATCGCCCAGTACGGAGTCGCCAACGGCTTCGCCTCGGCACTGGACCGCATCGCCCAGTGGTATCTGGAACGGGCCAACGAGGTCTATCCGGTCCTCGAGGTGGATGCCGGCCGGGTCGTGGAAGTCGTGCTGAACGAAGGACTCGAGCTGGGGGTAGACCTGCTCAACAACGCCAACGATACCGGAGGACCCTCATGAACCTGAGCTACAAGATTCTCTTCGGCCTGCTCCTGACGCTCGCGGGCGGACTCGGCCATGCGGCCGAGCCGGCGCAAGAGCGCACCAAACCGCCTGCCCTCTCGCAGAACAAGGCCATCCCCGGACAAGACTTCGCCGCCATCGAACGGAGCGTCCGGCAGGCCATGCCGTCGACGAAAATCGATGCCATCACGCCGACCCCGATTCCGGGGCTGGTGGAGGTCGTGGCCGGACAGAACGTCCTCTATGCGGACACCTCGGGCCGCTGGCTGCTGGTGGGTCACCTCTACGATCTCAAGACCGCGCGGGACGTGACCGCCGAGCGCAAGGCACAGCTCTCGCGTCTCGATTGGCAGGAACTGCCCCTGGAGGCGGCCGTGCACTACGGCGAAGGTCCGTTGAAGCTCGCCATCTTCTCCGATCCCGACTGCCCCTGGTGCCGCAAGCTCAACAAGGCCTTGCGGCAGGCGGAGGGCATCGAGGCGTGGGAGATCATGTTCCCCGTTCCCGCCCTGCATCCGGAGGCCCGCGACAAGGCGGCCCGCATTCTCTGTCACGCGCAGCCGGCAGAGGCCCTCGCCCGGGTGATGAGCGGCGAGGCGCTGGACGGCGAGCCGCCTTCCGCGGATTGCACCGAACGAACGCTGCAACGCGTCGACCAGGCCATGGCCTTCGGACGCGCCCACGGGGTCCAGGGCACGCCCACCCTGGTCGCCCCCGACGGGCGGGTGCGCAACGGCTACCTGCCCCTGGACCAACTCAGGGCCTGGCTGGCGCAAGGCGCCAAAGCCGGGCGGGAGGCGGCCCGATGAGCAAGACGCTTCTCAGCCCCCTGGTTCTCGCCCTGCTCGCCGGCTGCGCCAGCAGCCCCAAATACGCCTGCGGCGTGCCCGAGGGCGTCGGCTGCAAGCCGGTCGGCGAGGTCTACGAGGCCTCGATCACCGGTACCCTGACCCGTGGCCGCGTCACACCTGACGACGAAGACGGCGAACAGGAGGCCGCCGAGCGCCCGCTCGCCGAGCCGGGGAACACGCCTGTCGTCGCCACGGTACAGCCGGGCGATCCGCTGCTCACCCGCCCGCGGCACATCCGGGTATGGATCAACCGCTGGGAAGACAAGGCGGGCGACCTCCACGACGAGACCTACCTCTACCTGCGGCTGGACAACGGCACCTGGCGGCTCGGGCGATGATCAGCCTCACCGACGTCAAACAGATCGTCACCCACGAGATCCGGCGCTGGTTCCAGGAGGAGCCGCCCGCCGCGGTCTACGCCGCGGGCGGCCTGCCGCCGTCGATTCGGCGCCTGCGGGCACTCACCGACAGCCACCGGCTCACCACCCTGCTCCCCTACGAGCGGTTCGACACGGAAACCCACCTGTTCTTCAACGAAGACAGCGTGGGCTTCATGCTGGAGGCCACCCCGGCGGTGGGCCTCGGCGAGAATCAGCTCAAGGTGCTGAGCGGGCTGTTCACCCAGGGCCTGAAGCCGGGTACCTCGGTGCAGATCCTGCTGTACGCCTCGCCGGACATCCTGCCCCTGCTGGAGCACTGGGCGGCGGCGCGCCAGGGCGAGTCCGGCGAAGGCACGGTGTTCCGGTTTCTGGCCGGCAAGCGTGTCGACTACCTGCGCCGCGGCAACTGGCGCTCCCTGCTGTCGGACCAGCCCATGCTGGTGCGGGACTTCCGGCTGTTCATCACGGTGGTCCGACCACTGTCGAAAGGCGCGGGGAGCCGTACCGAGAACGACTGGCTGGCGCGCACCCGCGAGGCCATCCGGGGCATCCTCTCCTCGGCCGGACTGCCGAGCCGGCCCGTGGACGCCGATACGTTCATCAACCTGCTCGACACGATCCTGAACCCGACACGGGACCGGCGTGCGCCGCTGCACTGGGAGGACGACCGCCTGCTCAAGGAACAGGTGGTGGACGGCGACACCCTGCTGCTGGTCGGCCGCGACGGCCTGGGGCTGGGCCACGGCGATCATGTCGTCGAGGTGCGCCCCTACTCCGTGCGCCAGTATCCCCAGTCCTGGGCGGGCTGGGGGATGAGCGACCTCATCGGCGATCTCTTCAGCAACACCCTGCGCCTGCCCTGCCCGTTTCTCTACACCCTCACGGTGCACATGCCGGACCAGGTCTCGGCCGCCCACGGCGCGAAGATGAAGGCAGCCCGCGCGACCCAGATGGCGGACTCGGCCATGGGGCGCTTCCTGCCCGCCTGGCGGGAGCGCAAGCAGGACTGGGACTTCGTCACCCGCCTGGTGGAGGA
The DNA here is from genome assembly GCA_026984835.1 of Thiohalobacter sp. Taxonomy (GTDB): domain Bacteria; phylum Pseudomonadota; class Gammaproteobacteria; order DSM-19610; family DSM-19610; genus JALSRI01. Next base: position 3,378 of record JALSRI010000035.1, read on the forward strand.
TGGACACAAGCTGCTGCAGGCCCATTCCCAGCTGGTGCTGTTCGCGCCCCAGGACGAGGGCGACTGCGCCGAACAGCGGCTCAACGCCCTGTTCGAGTCGCGGGGCTGGACCCTGCAGAAAGACCGCTTCACCGCCCTGCACGCCTTCCTCTCCAGCCTGCCCCTGATGCCCGGCCCCGGTTTCGTGGAGGAAATGCGTATCCTGGGCCGGCTGCGCACCTTCCTCACCTGGTCCTGCATCAACACCGCGCCGGTGATCGCCGAGTGGAAAGGCACGGGCACACCCCTGCTGATGCTGCTCGGCCGGCGCGGCCAGATCATGCACATCGATCCCTTCGACAACAAGAAGGGCAACTTCAACGTCGCCGTGGCGGCGGCCAGCGGCGCCGGCAAGAGTTTCTTCACCCAGGAGATGGTCACCAGCCTGCTCGGAACCGGCGGCCGGGTCTGGGTCATCGATTCGGGGCGCAGCTACGAGCGGCTCTGTCACCTGGTGGGCGGCACCTACCTCGAGTTCTCGGAAGGCACGCGCATCAACCTCAATCCCTTCACCGGCATTCGCGACATTGCGGAAGAGACGCCCATGCTCAAGGCGGTCCTGGCGCAGATGGCCGCCCCGAAAGACGGGCTCAACAGCCTGCAAATGGCCTTTCTCGAAGAGGCCATCAAGGCAACCTGGGACGCGCACGGCAACCGCGCCACTATCTCCCAGGTTGCCGACTGCCTGCTCGGGAACGAAGAGGAAAGCGCCCGGCACGTCGGGCGCATGCTCTATCCCTACACCCGTGACGGCAGCTACGGCCGCTACTTCGAGGGGGCCTCCAACATTGACCTGGACAACCCCTTCGTGGTGCTGGAGCTGGGTAAGCTGGACGCCCGGCCGGATTTGCAGACCGTGGTGCTCCTGCTGCTGATGATGCGCATCACCGAGGCCATGTATCTGGGTGACCGCAACCAGCGCAAGCTGTGCATCATCGACGAGGCGTGGCGGCTGATGGGACAGGGCAACGCCGGCCAGTTCATCGAGCAGGGCTACCGCACGGCACGCAAGTTCGGCGGGGCGTTCATGACCATCACCCAGGGCATCGACGACTACTTCAAGTCCGGCACCTCCAAGGCTGCACTGGACAACGCCGACTGGGTGTTCCTGCTCCGCCAGAAGCCGGAATCCATCAAGGCCGCCGAGAACAGCGACCGCATCATGATGGACGAGGCCCTGCGCCGGCTGCTGACCAGCGTGGACACCCAGCAGGGCAAGTACTCGGAGATCGCCGTCATGGGTCCCGGCGGCACCACCGTCGGCCGCCTGGTGGTGGACCCCTTCGCCGAAAAACTCTACTCCACCCGTGCAGAAGAGTACGCCGCCATCGAGGCGATGCAACACCAGGGGCTGAGCCTGGTCGCG
>JALSRI010000036.1 GCA_026984835.1 Thiohalobacter sp.
GCGACCATGACACCGCTGCGCGAGGCGGTGGACGCGCTGTCGGCGCGCCCCGGCAGCCGCCTGCTGATCCGCTACCCGGGCGGCGAGGAGGGCCAGCTGTGGGCTTGGGAGCTGCGTGCCTGGCTGGTGTCGCTGGGCGTGCCGTCGGCGCGCCAGGAACTGCAGCCCGGCAGCCGTGCCGCCGGTCGCATCGAACTCGAACTGATCGGAGAGGTGAAAGGAAAGTGACGACCGCAGCCTGTATCCAGATGGCCTCCGGCCCCAACGTGGACGCCAACCTGCTGGAGGCCGAGCGTCTCATCGGCATGGCGGCGGACAAGGGCGCGCGCCTGGTGGTGCTGCCCGAGAACTTCGCCATCATGGGCAAGGAAGAAGCGGACAAGGTGGCGGTGCGCGAGTCCGATGGCGGCGGCCCCATCCAGGATTTCCTCGCCCGCCAGGCGCAGCGCCACGACGTCTGGCTGGTCGGCGGCACCGTGCCCATGGTGGCGCAGGCCGACGACAAGATCCGCGCCGCCTGCCTGTTGTACGACGACGGCGGTCGGCAGGTGGCACGTTACGACAAGGTACACCTGTTCGACGTATCGGTGGTGGATTCGGACGAGCGCTACACCGAATCCGACACCATCGAGGCGGGCGACCGGGTGGTGGTGGTGGATACACCCTTCGGCCGCCTCGGCCTGGCGGTGTGCTACGACCTGCGCTTCCCTGAACTGTTCCGTGCCATGGCCGGGGAGGGCATGGAGATCGTCGCCATTCCCTCGGCCTTCACGGCCATCACCGGGCGCGCCCACTGGGAAGTGCTGGTGCGCGCCCGCGCCATCGAGAACCTGTGCTACGTGCTGGCCGCCGACCAGGGCGGCTACCATGTCAACGGCCGCGCCACCCACGGTGACAGCATGATCGTCGATCCCTGGGGCACGGTGCTCAACCGCCTGCAGAGTGGTTCCGGGGTGGTGAGCGCCGAACTGGACATCGAACGCCTGCGGCATATCCGCCGTACCTTTCCCTGCCTGGATCACCGCAACATCATCTGCAAGGCCTGAGCACCAGCGCGCCGGCCAGTATCAGCTCTGCCACAGCCGTCGCCAGGGCGTCATGCCCGGCCTCGTCCAGGTGCACGCCGTCCAGCGGGCTGGGTTCGACGATGCGCGCGGCATCCAGAAAGCCGCATTGCCGGCGTTGCGCGACGGCGGCGAAGTGGGCCGGGAAGTGGGCCGCCTGGCCGGGGTCGCCGGCGCAGGCCGGCGCCAGCTGCGGCGACAGCCGGCCGATGCGCGGCGGCGAGATCAGCAGGACGGCCGGCGCGCCACCCCCGTGACCGGCACCACTGCGGTGGATCCGCTGCACCAGGTCCTCGGCGCCGGCGGCGGCGTCGCGCGCGTCGACGCCGGGCAGGTGCAGTACGTCGTTGGTGCCCAGCATCAGGATCACCAGATCCAGCGGGGCATGGGACTCCAGCAGTGGCGGCAGCAGCTCGGCACCGTTGCGGCCCGGCCGCCCGGCCGGATCGTCGTAGCGGGTGAAGCGGCCGCTCAGACCCTCGTCGATGACGCGGAAGCCCGGGCCGAGCCGGGCCTGCAGGAGGTCGGGCCAGCGTCGCCCATGCGCCAGGCGCGCGCCCGAGCCCGGTATATAGCCCCAGGTGTTGGAATCGCCGTAGCACAGCAGTGTCTTCATTCCAGGTCGCGCAGGTAGCGGAACAGCGCGCGCGACGATTTCGAGGCACCGCCGCGCTCGCGTTCGCGGCGCGCCTGGCGCACCAGCTGGCGCAGCTGCTGGCGGTCGGCGCCGGGAAACTCGGCCAGCGCCTCGCCGAGCGCCGCGTCGCCCTCGTCGATCAGGGTGTCGCGCAGCCGCTCCAGATGCCGGTGACGTTCCGCCGCCAGCCGGTCGGCCAGCCCGCGCTGTTCGAAATAGTCCCGCACCGCCTGCACCTCGATGCTGCGCATCAGTTTGCCGATGTACTGGATCTGGCGTTTGCGGGCGCCGTGCGAGCGGATCCTGCGCGCTTCGCGCAGCGCCTGCACCAGCTCGTCCGGCAGCGCCAGGCGGCGCCATTCCGTTTCCGCCAGGTCGACCAGCCGGGCCCCCAGCGCCTGCAGCGCTTCGGCGTCACGCTTGCGCCGGGTTTTGCTGGGTGCGGGTTGTCGGTCGTCCTGTTGCATGGTTTGGGCTGCTCGGGTGGTGGCGGGATCGTTCCGGGGTCAGGGGTCTTCAGGCGGCCGCCGGCTGCCGGTACCATTATCCCCGAACGTCACGGGGAGACAATGACCGCCATGCGGGTGAGCGAACGACAGCGCCTGGAAGTGTACATCGAGCAGCTCCAGGACACGGCGGCCCTGAACTCCGCCATTCTGGCCCAGTACCGGGCCGCCTGCGACGGCGACGCCGTACGCCGCAGCCACTGGTTCGGTGGCCGCTACGAGAACATCTACCTGGAGCCGGCGCAGGTGCCGGCGCTGGCGCCGCTGCTGGCGGCGGCCGTGGCCGGCGCGCGCCGCTTCCTGGGCGCGGCGGCGCCGGCGCTGGAAGCGCGCTTCTGGTTCAACGACATGGCGCCGGGCCAGCGCACCCTGCCGCACGACCACGACGTGGCGGACGAGCTGGTCTCCGCAGTCTACTACGTCCGGGTGCCGGAAGATTCGGGTGAACTGGTACTCGAACAGGGGCCGGCGCGCACCGTGGTGACGCCGGCCGCCGGCCGGCTGGTCTATTTCCGGCCTGACGTCAGCCACGAGGTGACACAGAACCGCAGCGCCGAACACCGCCTGTCCATCGGCATGAACTTCGTGCCGCCGCAAGACGACGCTACATGAGGTAGAGCGTGCCGAGGCCGAGGAAGGCCATGAAGCCGACCACGTCGGTGACCGTGGTCAGCAGCACGCTGCCGGCCAGCGCCGGGTCGATGCCGATGCGCTTCAGGAACAGCGGGATGCTGACGCCGGCCAGCGCCGCGCAGGTGAGGTTGATGGTGAGCGCGGCGGCGATGATGAGGCCGATCTGGGTGTTCTGGAACCAGGCCATGGCGATGATGGCGACCACCAGCGACCAGATCAGACCGTTCATCAGCGCCACCAGGATCTCCTTGTACATCAGCGAGCGGGCGTTGCTGGGGCCGACCTGGCCCAGCGCCAGGCCGCGGATCATGATGGTCAGGGTCTGGCTGCCGGCGATGCCGCCCATGCTGGCGACGATGGGCATGAGCACGGCCAGCGCCACGACCTTCTGTAGCGTGCCCTCGAACAGGCCGATGACCCAGGAGGCCAGGAAGGCGGTGGCCAGGTTGACGCCCAGCCACAGGGCGCGGCGCCGCGCGCTCAGCACCGGCGGCGCGAAGATGTCGTCTTCCTCGTCCAGGCCGGCCATGCTCATCAGGGAGTGGTCGGCTTCGTCGCGGATGACGTCCACCACATCGTCGATGGTGATGCGGCCGAGCAGCTTGCCGTCGTCGTCCACCACCGGCGCCGACACCAGGTCGCGGTCCTGGAACAGGCGCGCGACCTCGACGTCGGGCAGGCTGGCGGGGATGCCTTCCACCTCACGGTCCATGACCTCGGCCACCGTCAGGTCGGGGTCGCTGGTCAGCAGGGTGGTCAGCGGCAGCAGGCCCTGGTAGCGGTCGAAGCGGTCGACCACGATGAGGCTGTCGGTCAGTTCGGGGATCTCGCCGCGCAGGCGCAGGTAGCGCAGCACCACGTCCAGGGTGACGTCGGCGCGCACCGTCACCACGTCCAGGTTCATCAGGCCGCCGGCGGTGTCCTCCGGGTAGGACAGCACCGCTTCCAGGCGGTCGCGGTTTTGCTTGTCCATGGACTGCAGGAGCTCGTGGATGACGGCGCCGGGCAGGTCCTGCAGCAGGTCGGCGAGGTCGTCGGTCTCGAGACTTTCGGTGGCCTCCACCAGCTGGTGGGTCTCCATTTCCTCGATGAGGCCGGCGCGGACCTCCTCGTTGACCTCGACCAGCACCTCGCCCTTGATCTCGGGATCGACCAGTTCCCACAGCAGTTCACGCGGCCCGTGCGGCAGCGATTCCACCAGGTCGGCGATCTCGGCCGGGTGCAGGCTGGCCAGCAGCCGCCGCACCTGCCCGGCGGTGCCGCTGTGCAGGGCGGCAGTCAGCTTCTCCAGCCGCTGCTGGGTCTTGTCCTGCTCGGTCGTTTCGACCATGGTTGATGCCTCGGACGGGGGGATTCGGATACCGCCCGAGAGTGTAACAGCTCGCACTCACGAACCGGTAGGGCGGGGTGACGAAGGAACACCACCATGACCGTCCGGCGGCCGCCGGACAGTCGCCCCGGCTGCGCCGGGATCGCGGGCGAGCCCGCTCCTACAGGAGAGCACCCGTGTTCGCAGCACCGCCCTGTAGGAGCGGCCTTCGGCCGCGATGGGTCCGGTGGCCCCCGACCGCTCGCCCCGGCTGCGCCGGGATCGCGGGCAAGCCCGCTCCTACAGGAGACCACCCGTGTTCGCAGCACCGCTGTGTAGGAGCGGCCTCCGGCCGCGATGGGTGCGGCGGCCGCCGACCGCTCGCCCCGGCTGCGCCGGGATCGCGGGCAAGCCCGCTCCTACAAGAGACCACCCGCATTCGCAGCACCGCCCTGTAGGAGCGGCCTTCGGCCGCGATGGGTCCGGTGGCCCCCGACCCGTCGCCCCGGCTGCGCCGGGATCGCGGGCAAGCCCGCTCCTACAGGAGACCACCCGTATTCGCAGCACCGCCCTGTAGGAGCGGCCTTCGGCCGCGATGGGTGCGGCGGCCCCCGACCCGTC
>JALSRI010000037.1 GCA_026984835.1 Thiohalobacter sp.
GCCGCTCTCGGACAGGATCTTGAAGCAGCCGATGTCGCCGGCCCGCGCGGCGTGGGTGCCGCCGCACAGCTCGGTGGAAAAATCGCCGATGGACAGCACCCGCACCTCGTCGCCGTATTTCTCGCCGAACAGCGCCATGGCGCCGGCCTTCATGGCCTGTTCGATGGGCATGATGCGGGTCTCCACCGGGGCGTTGGCGCGGATCTGGGCGTTCACCAGGGCCTCGATCTCGGCCAGCTGTTCCGGCGTCACGGGCTCGAAGTGGGAGAAGTCGAAGCGCAGCCGCCCGGCGTCGACCAGCGAACCCTTCTGCTGTACGTGCTCGCCCAGCACCCGGCGCAGGGCCGCGTGCAGCAGGTGGGTGGCGGTGTGGTTGAGGCGGATGGCGGCGCGGCGCTCCTTGTCGACCAGCGCCGACACCTGCTGCCCGCGCCTGAGGCTGCCGCTGGCGAGCCGGCCGATGTGGGCGATGGCGCTGCCCTGCTTGCGGGTGTCGGTGACCTGGAAACGCGCGCCCTCGGCGCACAGGATACCGGTGTCACCAACCTGGCCGCCGGACTCGGCATAGAACGGCGTGTGGTCCAGCACCACCACGCCCTCCTCGCCCTCGCGCAGTTCCTCCACCGGCTGGCCGTCCAGGAACAGCCCGGTGATGCGGGCCATGTCGTCGAGGCGCTCGTAGCCGGTGAACTCGGTGCTGCCCTCGATCTCCAGTCCCTCGCTGCCGGCGGCCGTGAAGTGGCTGGCGGCGCGGGCGCGGGCGCGCTGCTCGCTCATGGCCGCCTCGAAGCCGGCGATGTCGATGGTGAGCCCCCGTTCGCGGGCGATGTCGGCGGTCAGGTCCACCGGAAAGCCGTAGGTGTCGTAGAGCTTGAACACCGTCTCGCCGGGGATCTCCTTGTCGGCCAGGCTGGCGATGGCCTCTTCCAGCAGGCGCATGCCGTTGTCCAGGGTCTCCGCGAAGCGCTGCTCCTCCTGCTCCAGCACCCGCTCGACCTGCGGACGCGCCTTGACCAGTTCCGGGTAGGCGTCGCCCATGACCTCGGCCAGCGGCCCCACCAGCTTGTGGAAGAAGGGCTCGCGCAGGCCCAGCCGGTGACCGTGGCGGATGGCGCGGCGGATGATGCGCCTGAGCACGTAGCCGCGGCCCTCGTTGGAGGGCATGACGCCGTCGACGATCAGGAAGGCGCAGGCGCGGATGTGGTCGGCGATGACGCGCAGCGACTTGTCCTCCAGGTCGTCGCTGCCGGCCAGGGCGGCGGCGGCACGGATCAGGTGCTGGAACAGGTCGATCTCGTAGTTGCTGTGCACGCCCTGCAGGATGGCGGCCAGCCGTTCCAGGCCCATGCCGGTGTCGACCGACGGCCTGGGCAGCGGCTCGAGGCGGCCGTCGGGCTGGCGGTCGTACTGCATGAACACCAGGTTCCAGATCTCGATGTAGCGGTCGCCGTCCTCGTCGGGGCTGCCGGGCGGGCCGCCCGGCACTTCGGGGCCGTGGTCGTAGAAGATCTCGGAACAGGGTCCGCAGGGGCCGGTGTCGCCCATGGACCAGAAGTTGTCCTTGGCGCCGATGCGCGAAAAGCGCGCCGGGTCGACACCGATCTCCTGCAACCAGATGTCGGCCGATTCGTCATCCTCCTCGAACACCGTCACCCACAGGCGCTCCGGCGGCAGCTTCAGGGTGCCGGTCAGGTATTCCCAGGCGTATTGGATGGCTTCGCGCTTGAAGTAGTCACCGAAGCTGAAGTTGCCCAGCATCTCGAAGAAGGTGTGGTGGCGCGCCGTGTAGCCGACGTTCTCCAGGTCGTTGTGCTTGCCGCCGGCGCGCACGCAGCGCTGGGCGCTGGCGGCGCGCTTGTAGGGCCGTGTCTCCCTGCCGGTGAACACGTCCTTGAACTGCACCATGCCGGCGTTGGTGAACAGCAGGGTCGGGTCGTTGGCCGGCACCAGCGGGCTGGACGGCACGATCTCGTGGCCGCGTTCACGGAAGAAATCCAGGAACGACTTGCGGATATCGGAGGTGCTGGTCATGGGGGGCTAGGGTAAGGATTGGGGCTTGAAAATACAACAAATCAGGGAAATAACCGCCAAGACGCCAAGAACGCCAAGAAAAACCGGAATCTCTGCTTTGCCGGCTCCCGCGCTTCGCGCGGGGCCGCCGACAAAAACGGTTTGCTTGGCGTTCTTGGCGTCTTGGCGGTTTTCTTGTTTTTCCCCCTACTCCCCCAGCGCCGCGCGGATCTGGTCACCGTCGAAGCCGCGCTGTTGCAGGAAGCGCATCTGGCGGGCCTTTTCGCGGTAGTCGGCGGGGGCGTCTTCCCCGAAGCGCCGCAGGCGGGCCTCGCGGGCGCATTCGGTCCAGTCCGGCGCTTCGGCTTCCAGCGCCGCCGCCGCCAGGGCGGCGTCGATGCCGCGCTCGCGCAGTTCGGCGCGGATGCGCAGCGGGCCATAGCCGCGCTCGATGCGGGTGCGGGCGTAGACTTCGGCGAAGCGGTGGTCGCTGAGCAGGTTGTGCGTCACCAGGTCGTCCAGCACCGTCTCCAGCAGCCCGTCCCCGAACCCGCGCTGCGCCAGCTTGCGGCGCAGTTCCAGCACGCTGTGCTCGCGCCGCGCCAGCAGCCGCAGCGCGGTGGCCCGCGCGGCCTGCGGATCCTCAGTGGGCGCGGGCTTCGACTTCCTCACCGGCCTCTTCGGTGACGCCCGTGTCGAGCAGCCTGGCGCGCAACTGGCTGTCGATGGACTGTGCGATGTCCGGGTTGTCCTTGAGGAAGTTGCGCACGTTGTCCTTGCCCTGGCCGATGCGGTCGCCGTTGTAGCTGTACCAGGCGCCGGCCTTGTCGACGATGCCGTGCTTCACGCCCAGGTCGATGAGCTCGCCCTCGCGGGAGATGCCCTCGCCGTAGAGGATCTCGAACTCGGCCTGCTTGAAGGGCGGCGCCATCTTGTTCTTGACCACCTTGACGCGGGTCTCGTTGCCGAGCACTTCGTCGCCCTTCTTGATGGCGCCGATGCGGCGGATGTCGAGGCGCACCGAGGCATAGAACTTGAGGGCGTTGCCGCCGGTGGTGGTCTCGGGACTGCCGAACATGACGCCGATCTTCATGCGGATCTGGTTGATGAAGATGACCAGGGTGTTGGAGCGCTTGATGTTGGCGGTCAGCTTGCGCAGCGCCTGCGACATGAGGCGTGCGTGCAGGCCCATGTGGGAGTCGCCCATTTCGCCCTCGATCTCGGCCTTGGGGGTGAGCGCCGCCACCGAGTCGACCACCACGATGTCGACCGCCCCGGAGCGCACCAGCATGTCGGCGATCTCCAGCGCCTGCTCGCCGGTGTCGGGCTGCGACACCAGCAGCTCGTCGACGTCCACGCCCAGCTTCTCGGCGTAGGCCGGGTCCAGCGCGTGCTCGGCGTCGACGAAGGCGGCGGTGCCGCCGGCCTTCTGGGCCTCGGCGATGGCCTGCAGGGTGAGCGTGGTCTTGCCGGACGACTCCGGCCCGTAGATCTCGACCACCCGGCCGCGCGGCAGGCCGCCGATGCCCAGCGCCACGTCCAGCGCCAGCGAACCGGTAGACACCACGTCCACGTCGCGCACCGCGCCGACGTCGCCCATGCGCATCACCGCGCCCTTGCCGAACTGCTTTTCGATCTGGCCGAGCGCCGCGCTCAGGGCCTTGCGTTTGTTGTCGTCCATACTCTCCTCCGGGATCTGGTCGGGCGGCCGTTCCCTGGCCGCCGGCGGGTTGAAACAACCTGGCCGATTATCACACAAGCCCCGCCCTCACCCAAGCGGCCAGCGCGCCAGCACCTCGTAGCGCACGCCGGCGTCCGTCGGCACCGATTCGGCCAGCACGAAGTCGCCGACCGGCCAGCGCACCGGCGTCTCCAGGCGCCGCGACAGCGGCTGCCCGGCCTTGCGCGAGAGGGTGATGTGGGGCGCGTAGGGCCTCGACTCGGGCTGGTAGCCGCAGTCCGCCAGAGCGGTGTTGAGCGCCGCCACCAGCGCCAGCAGCGCCTCCGGCGGGCGGCTCGTCCCCAGCCACTGGATGCGCTTGCGCGCCCAGCCGCCGAGAAAGTCCAGCTCCAGCTCGAAGGGCTCGGCCCGGACCTCGCCGGCGGCCGCCCGCAGGCAGTCCAGCTCGGCCGCGCCGCAGCGGCCGAGGAAGGCCAGGGTGAGATGCAGGTTGGCGGCCGGCACCGGCTTGGGCGCGACCTCGCCGGCCAGCGCGGCGATGCGGCGCCGGGTGGCCTCGTCCGGCCACAGGGCGAAGAACAGGCGCCGCGCCGGCTCGCTGCTCACTCGTCGCAGGCCTCGTGCGCCAGGCGCTCCAGCAGCCCGCCCAGCGCCGTGCGCACCGAGGCGCGCCGCACCGCCTCGCGGTCGCCGGGGAAATGCCCGCACAGCGCCTCCTGCCAGCCCCCGGGGCCGGCCCAGGCCAGCCACACCGTGCCCACCGGCTTGTCGGGGCTGCCGCCGCCCGGCCCGGCGATGCCGCTGATGGCCACCGCCCAGTCGCCCTGGCCGCGCGCCAGCGCGCCCTGCGCCATCTCCCGTACCGTCTCGCGGCTGACCGCGCCGTGCGTCTCCAGCGTCGCCGCCGCCACCCCCAGCAGCGCCTGTTTGGAACGGTTGCTGTAACTGACGAAGCCGCACTCGAACCAGTCGGAACTGCCGGCGATGTCGGTGCACACCTTGGCCAGCCAGCCGCCGGTGCAGGACTCCGCCGTCACCAGCCGCTGGCCGCGCGCGCGCAACGCCTCGCCGAGGCGG
>JALSRI010000038.1 GCA_026984835.1 Thiohalobacter sp.
CGGGGTTCGCTGCGCTCACCCCGCCCTACGCCGTCTCGCGGCGGCAGCGGCACCAGGTGCAGTCGCAGCCGGCGTGCGGATCCAGCAGCGGCCGGTGCCGGCGCGCCGCCAGCAGCCGGTACCAGGCACGCTTCCACCAGCGTGGCGCGTAGGCGCGCTGTACCCAGTCGCGCACGTCGGCACCGTCCGGGAAACGTCTGAGCATGGCCCGGTAACCGCGCTCGCCGAGGCGTTCGTAGAACCAGCGGTTGGTGGCCGCCGTCTCGTGCCAGGCACGCAGGCGCCGCTTCCAGAAGCGTTCGTAGGCGGCCGGGTCGCCCTGCGCCAGCGCCCGGCCGGCGGCGGCGCCCGACAGCACCGCCCAGCGGATGCCGAAGCCGAACAGCGGGTCCTGGAAGCCGGCCGCCTCGCCCGCATAGAGAATATCGCCCTTGCGGGCCGTGCGCGGCAGACCGAAATTGCCGCTGCCGCCGAAGCGGCGCGGGTTGTCCATGCGCACCCCGACCTGGCGCTCGAAGAAATCGACGCAGCGCTCCAGGTAGTCACGCTCGTTGTGGAAGTCGTCGAACAGGCAGGTGGCCAGGGTGCCGCGGCCGCGGTTCACCAGCAGGTAGGCGTAGCCCTTGCAGGCCAGCCGGTCGGAGACGGCGGCGTAGATGCCGTCCGCCATGCCGGTGTCGAACAGGTAGCCGGCGGCGATGGCGTCGGCGCGGTGCGGCCCCTCGGTGACGATGCCGCCGTTCGGGAAACGCCTGACCGGCGTCTGGAAGCGGATCTCCACGCCCGCCGCCAGCGCCTGGCGCTTGAGCGCGTCGTCGACCGTGCCCTTTTCGCCGCCGCGCCGCACCAGGTAGAACAGCGGTTGCCGCGAATGCAGGCGGCGGGCCCGTCCCTCGGGATCAAATACCACCAGCTCGCGCACCGGCGTGTGCTCGAAACCGGCCTCGACGCCGAGCGCGGCCAGTTCCTCCAGCACGTCCTCGCGCGTGGTCCAGTTCTCCAGGCCCTGGAAGTCGCCGTGGAAGCGCCAGCCGACCTCGGCGCGTTTCTCGTACACCCGCGCCGGCCGTCCCGCCGCCGTCACCGCCAGCGCCGCCGCCAGGCCGGCGGGGCCGGCGCCGGAAATCTCGATGGGCGTGTCGTCGTTCATGCCTCCTGTCTCAACGATTGCGGTAGCGGCTCAGGTCGAGGATGCCGGCCGCCAGCGGCCGGTCCCGCGCCAGGCGATCCTGGAACCAGTCGGCCGTGCGCCAGAAATCCGGCCGCGTGCGGCGCGCGCCGTAGCCGGCCACGAAGCGGCCGTAGTCGGCGTAACTGCCAATGGCGGCGCACTGGCGCCCGAACGCATCCATGTCCTCCAGGTCCACCTCGAAGAAGAAATTCGGATAGGCGCCTTCCAGCCAGTCCACGACCGTCAGCGTATCGTGCGCGATATCGGCCCGGTCGCGCTCGCGCTGGTCGGAGAACAGCGACGACACGTTCCGGTAGGCCTTGTTGCGTATCACCGTGTATACCAGGTCCGGGCCCCGGCCGCCGGTCCGCACCCGCACGAAGGCGAGTTCGGGAAAGGCGTGCAGTGCCGCCCCACGCTTTTGCGCGATACGCTGCATGGCGCGGTCGGCGCGCCGCTTCGCCGCCGTGTCGACGCGCGTGCGGCAGGCCCGCCCGCCGCAGCGGTTCATGGCGGCCTGGCGGGCTGCCAGCGGCGCGAGGCGGGCCCGCAGGTGGCTGTACAACTCCTGCTGCGGGCGCTCGCTGCGGTAACCCGTGACCACGTCCACCGACAGCCAGCCCAGCGGTTCGCGGAAATAGCGCTGCACTTCGCGGCGCAGCCCCCGGTACCAGTGCCGCCGCAACGCGCGGCGTTCGCCGGCGGGCAGGAAGGCCAGGAAATAGTCCTCCCCTTCCATACGCAGAAAGTCCATGTAGACCCGGGTGTTGAGCTGGTGCACCAGGTTGCCGTAGACGTTGAAGCCGGCCACCAGCAGATAATGGATGCGTTCGAACAAGGGGTAGTCGATGAACCAGGTCGTCTCCGGCTCGTCGCCGACCAGGCCCCAGGCCACCGAGGCGCTGTCGAAATGCCGGAACACGGTCAGCGCCGCATTCGGGTTCTCGCCGTCGCCGTCCCACAGAAAGCCGAGGGCGTGGTCGAGCCGGTGGCTGGGCATGTCGCGGAAATGCGCCTGCTTGGCCTCCATGTAGCGCCGTTCGCGTTTCCAGTAGTCGGTCCAGAGGCTGAAGACGTCCAGGCTGCCCCGCGCGTCGGCCGGAAGCTGCAGGTCGTCGGCCACCCGGCCCAGGAAGGCCGGATCGCTGGTGAAAATGGGACGATCCGGATCGAAGAACAGCACCCAGAAGCGATCCTCGATGACGCTGAGCGCCACCTGCCCGCGGCACACCGGCCCCTTGACGAAACCCTCGATGAAGAAATGGGCGTCGTCCAGCAGGAACCGGTAGCGCGAACCCGGCGGAATGGCCGCGAAGGTCTTGAAGGGGTTGGAAGCCAGCCCGGGCCGGTACGAGGGCAGTTCCGCCACCCGGTAGTCCGGCTCGATGAACAGTTCCCGCAGCCGCTGCAGGCGCCGCTCCGAGAGCGCATAGACCAGGTGACGCTTGGCCACGATGCTGCCCGGATGGCGCACCAGCCGGTAGTAGAACCGCGGCCGCCCCGGGTCATCGTAGGGACGCACGGTGGCGATCTCGTCCACCGGCTGCCCCGGCGGCGTGGTCGAGCGGACCAGCCGGTAGAATTCACGCGTGGGGGTGCCCTCGAAGTGCAGGTGTGCGTGGAACAGGTGTTCGTACAGGTAGCGGCTGACCAGGCGCTGCTTGTTGTCCGTGCCGTTGAGAAAGTCCTCCCAGTGTTCGATCTGTGCCCGTGCCGCCGGCGACGGCCCGGGCGGCGGCGGCGCGGGGGCACCCTGGGCAATCCAGTGCACCAGGTCGCGGTAGTCGTCGTCGGCCAGGTTGGGCATGGCGTAGGGCATGCCCCACGCCGGATGTTCGCGGGCGTAGTCGGAGAACCCGGCGGCCGTGGCGCAGACCTGTTCACGGTTCAGTTCCAGGGTGTAGTCGGGCGGAAGCCGCCCGGTACGCGGCTGGGGGTGCAGCTGCTTGAGGCGCAGCAGCTTGTACAGCACCGATCCGCTCAGGTTCCGCCCCGGTGTCCGTTCGCCTTCGTTGAGCACCGGGTGAAAACCCAGCGCCCGCCAGCCGGCCACGCTTTTGGCATCGACGAACAACCGCGTCGGCTGCGCCGGCTCCAGGCGCGCCGGATCGTACACCCGCGCCTTGCTGGCGCCGCGGCGCAGCCCCTCCATGGACGACAGCTTCAACTGGCAGGGGGCATCGTAGCAGCCGTGGCAGACCACACAACGGCGATCGAGAAGCGGGCGGATGCGCCGCGTGAAGGACAGGGGCTCATCGGGCAGATCGAGCAACAGGGCGTAGTCCAGGTCCTCGTGCTCGGGTACGGGTGCGTTGGGGTGATCCGCCCGCGCCGCCGTCGTCACCAGCAACAGTGCCAGCAACAGCCGGCCCGCCCAATGCTTGCGTTTCTGCTCCGCCACGCTAGAACCATACACGAACTCCGGCCAGGATGGACAGGTCCGTCACCTGCTCCCCCTCCGCGCGCGCCAGGTCGGCGCTGTCGCCGAAACGGCGCAGCCAGTTGACTCCGACATAGGGCGCCAGTTCACGGCGCAGCTCGTAGCGCAGCCGCAGACCGAGTTCCAGGTCGTCGAGACCGCGGCCCACGCCATGTCGGCTCACCTGCTGGGCGGCCAGGTTGGTCTCGAAACGCGGCTGCAGGATCAGCCGCTGGGTGAACAGCAGATCGTAGGTCGCCGTGAGTCGTGCCGACAGGTCACCGGCCGCACTGAGGAACAACGCCGGCTCCAGCTCGAAGCGGTAGGGTGCCAGCCCTTCCAGGCCGAGGACAGCGAAACTGCGGTCCCGGTCGGGCCCCTCGCCGTACAGCCGGTCGTAACGCAGGCCGGCCTGCAGGTCCCAGAAGGGCGCAATCAACCGGCTGTACAACACCTGCAATTCGGCTTCGCCGCCACCGGGCGAAGGCCGCCGGTCCTCGCCTTCCGTCTTCACCCACAACTTGTGGTAATCGGTGCCGATCCAGCCCTGCACATCCCAGCGCAACAGGTCGGGGGCATCGCTGTTGCGCAGTTCGAGCTGGTCGGCCAGCAGCAGGCCCACGACCGGGTTGTCGTCGACGGGTTGGGGCCAGCCCGGTTCGGTGGCCCCGGCATCGATGCCCAGGAACAGCAGGACGGACAGTATCGCGCGCCCGCCGCCCATCAGGCGCCCCTCGCGTCCGGACGCGAGACGGACACGACGCGGAACATCCCCATGTCCATGTGATACAGCAAGTGGCAATGGAACGCCCAGTCACCCGGCGCATCGGCATCCACGAGCAGCGACACCCGCTCGGCCGGCTTGAGACTGATGGTGTGCTTGCGGGGGCGATGGTCGCCGCTGCCGTTCTCCAGCTCCATCCACATGCCGTGCAGGTGGATGGGGTGGTCCATCAGGGTGTCGTTCACCAGTACCAGGCGCAGACGCTCGCCGTAGCGGAAACGCACGGGCCCATCGACCTCGGAATACTTTCTGCCGTCGAACGACCACATATAGCGATCCATGACACCGGTCAGATGCAGCTCCACCTCGCGCCCGGGTGGCTGCCCGCTGCGCTGTTCAAGGCTGCGCAGATCGGT
>JALSRI010000039.1 GCA_026984835.1 Thiohalobacter sp.
AAGACACGGCCGATGTATTGTTCGCCCCGGCGATTCAGGGTCGGCTGATCGGTGTCTTCGGCGCGCAGCCGGAAGAACCGGCGCCACACCAGGATGCTGATGACGGACAGGATGGAGAACAGCAGCAGCTGGTATTCCCATGCCAGCTCCGGAACCAGGTAGACGACCAGACCGACCACGCCGGCAGCGATGCCCAGCCACAGGAAGAAGGCGCCTGGCGCGAAGACTTCCAGGATGAGCAGGGTGACGCCGAGGATCCACCAGTGCCAGTGTCCGAGATGGTCCAGCATCAGGAAGCCCCCGCACGCTTGTCCAGAGCCTCCCGGGCCAGTTCTGCGATGCCGCCGATGGCGCCGATGACGCCCGTGGCCTCCAGCGGCATGAGAACGAGTTTCTCGTTGGGGGCACTGGCGATGTCTTGCAGTGCGGCCACGTACTTGGTGGCGACGAAGTAGTTGATGGCGTTGAGGTCCCCCTCGGCGATGGCTTTCGACACCATCTGCGTCGCCTTGGCCTCGGCCTCGGCTTCGCGCTCGCGCGCCTCGGCATCGAGAAAGGCGGCCTGGCGCTTGCCTTCGGCGTCCAGGATGATGGCCTGTTTCTCACCCTCCGCCTTGAGAATCTCCGCCTGCCGGAAGCCCTCGGCTTCAAGGATATTGGCGCGTTTCTCGCGTTCCGCCTTCATCTGCCGCGCCATCGCGTCGACCAGGTCGCGCGGCGGCGTGATGTCCTTGATCTCGATGCGCGTCACCTTGACGCCCCAGGGCGTGGTGGCGTCATCCACCACGGTCAGCAGCTGGGCGTTGATCTTGTCGCGCTGCGACAGCAGCTCGTCCAGGTCCATGGAGCCCATGACGGTGCGGATGTTGGTCATGGTGAGATTGAGGATGGCGAGCTCGAGCTGGTTGACCTCGTAGGCGGCCCTGGCTGCATCCAGCACCTGGAAGAACACCACGCCGTCCACCGTGACCATGGCGTTGTCCCGGGTGATGACCTCCTGCGAGGGTACGTCCATGACCCGTTCCATCATATTGAGCTTGGCGCCGATGCGGTCGATGATCGGGGTGATCAGGTTGAGGCCCGGGCGCAGTGTGCGGGTGTAGCGGCCGAAGCGTTCCACCGTGTATTCCATGCCCTGCGGCACGGACTTGACGCCCATGGCCACCAGCACGACGGCGAGAAAGAGAATGACGACGGCGAATGCCGGTAATCCAAACATGTCTCTGCTCCTTATCTTGCCTTTTCTGTTGCCCGTGTGGCCGGATCGACCCGTATCCAGAACCGGGTTTCACCCCGTTCGCGGGTCGAGGTCACAGCGCCGTAGGAACGCGATTGCGCGCGCCGCTGCGTGCGGCTGCCGCCCAGTTCCATCCATTCGCCCAGCCGTCCGGTGACGCGGCTGGAAACACGGCGGGTATCGATGACACCACCGTCACCCGGCGCCAGCGCCTCGCGGTAGGGGCTGATATCCACCACCACCCGGTCGCCTCGAACCAGCGGCCGGACATAGAAGCCGGTCGCCGTATCCTTGTAGTCGATGCCCGGCTGCACCCAGGTGCTGCCACCCTGCTGCCAGATGCCGCCGCTGAAAAAGGGGATGGAGCGCCCCGTTTCGATGTAGCCCGTCGCGCCTTCGCGCACCCGCAGCCGCTGTACGGGGTGGTCGCCCGAGCGCCGCCGCGTATGCGCCAGCGAGAGGTCTGCCGAGGCCCCATCGGCGCCGCCCGCCAGCGCCTGTTCCCCGGTCGCGGTCCCCAGGCCGGCCGAGACGCCGTCCTTGCGGTAACCGAGCTGCAGGGAGGCGTCGCTGCGCTGCAAGTCTCGTTCACTACCCTGGAAGACGGTGACCAGCAGATCCCGGGGCGCCGAATCCAGTTGCGAGACCAGTTTGCGGATGCGCGCGATGTCGGCCTTCGGGGCGCGGACGACGAGCTGGAAGCCGCGGCCGGTGAGCGCGGCCTGCTGCGGCAGCAGGGGGCCGAGCACGGGGATGAGCTCGCTGGCCGGCCGGTGCCGGAGTTCGATGACTGCCATTTCGTCCGCCAGCGCCGGGGGGCCGGGAGCAGCCAGGCCGAGGAGCAGGCAGGCGAGGGCGAGAAACCTCATATATGCAGCCTGCGCAGCTCGGGGTGCGGCTCGCTGCGTTCCCAGACTTCCGTGAAAAAATCCTGGTAGCGACGGGCCTGGACCCGGTCGTTGAAATTCACCGTGCCCTCGTAGCGGTCCGCCAGCGGCCGATGCAGGTAGCCGCAGCCGTCGGCGACCAGGAAGGCTTCGTTGTAATGGCGGTAGTCCGGGTGCGGCTGGCGGAACTCGATGCTGCTGCTCAGGCGCCGGCCGAGTTCGATCAGCCGGTGGCCGCAGCGCACGGCAGCCGCCGGATCCTGGACCAGGATCCGCACCCTGGCCAGCCGGTTGCGGTTGCACAGTCGGTTGAGCGCATCCAGAAAGGGGCTGCGGTCCAGCAGGCGGGCGTCCAGGTCGCGGCTGATCATTTCCAGCGTATTGCGTGTCTGGTCGGTCATGAGATCGATCGCATGCCGGCACGCGTCACCGTCTTCCAGTTCGATGACGGTGTCGGACTCGCCCAGGGCGAGTGCGATCAGTCTGTCGACGCGGGTCATGTCCTGCATGTCCTGAGGGTACCGGGAAGGCGGGGACCTGTACAGGTGTCCCCGCCGCCGCGCTGGACTTTCGTTCAATAATTCGCCAGCCGGGTCGATACCCGTATCTGTGGCTGCACCGCGAGTCTTGGGGGATGGTGCAACACGCAGTAATATAAGGATAAACTGGAAAGTACGGATAGCTTCCCCAGGTTCGGGCCATGACCGCCGCGGCAATGCCGGGGGGCTTGCCGGGGCTGGAAAGGAATGCCGGGGACCTTACCGGATGAGTCTCATGAAAGCCGCGGCGGGAGCGTCGCCAGGCCGGCGGCGGGCGGGGGGTGTGTCGTCCGCAGGCAAGCTGATGGGCATGCTCCTGGTGGGCGGCCTGCTGTTCCTGCTGGGCCGGCAGCTCACGGATCGCGTACCCGTAGACGGGCTGCTGGCCGGCCTGTTGCTGCTCCTGTTCGGTTCGCTGGTCGGATCCCTGTGGTACCGGCTGGGATCGCTGTGCCGGTCGCTGGACAGTTATGCCGAGCGGCTCGGCATACCGCTGACCGAAGACGGCGCCACCGGTGATCGCATCGAACGTCTCGACAGGCGCATCCGGCGGCTTGGCGACGAAATGCTGGCCGAGACCTATGCGCTGGAATACCAGGCCCGCCACGACCCGCTGACCAGCCTGCCCAACCGCGCCCTGCTCATGGAACGCCTGACCGGCCGGCTGAACATCCAGGACAATACGGAAGGTTCCCTGGCGCTGCTGGTCATGGACCTGGACCGCTTCAAGGAAGTCAACGATACCCTCGGACACCATATCGGTGACCGCCTGCTGCAGGAAGTCGGCCGCCGCCTGGTGTCGGTGCTGCGCCGTTCCGACACCGTGGCGCGGCTCGGCGGGGATGAGTTCGCCATGCTGCTGCCCGGCGCAGATACCGAGCGTACGCGCGCCCTGTGTCGCAAGGTGCTGGAGGTCATGGACGCGCCGATCAAGGTGGACAGCTTGCGGCTGCGGGCCGGTATCAGCATCGGCGTGGCCCTGGCCCCGGTCCATGGCACCGATGCCAACCTGTTGCTGCGACGCGCCGATGTGGCCATGTACCACGCCAAGCGCAAGCACAAGGGCTTCGCCTTCTACAAGGCCGACCACGACAACCACAGCATCAGCAGGCTCGGGCTCAGCAGCGAACTGCGCGAGGCCATAGAGGCGGACGAACTGGCGCTGGA
Source organism: Thiohalobacter sp. (assembly GCA_026984835.1). Lineage (GTDB taxonomy): Bacteria > Pseudomonadota > Gammaproteobacteria > DSM-19610 > DSM-19610 > JALSRI01. Next base: position 3,831 of record JALSRI010000039.1, read on the forward strand.
GTACCAGCCCCTGGTCGACATGGGCAGCGGCCGGATCCGCTGCGTCGAAGCCCTGGTACGCTGGTGCCATCCACGCATGGGCCAGGTACCGCCGGAGGAGTTCATTCCCATCGCCGAGCAGACCGGCATGATCCGCCCCCTCAGCTTGTGGGTCATCGACCGGGCCCTGGCGCAGCTCCATGCCTGGCAGCGCGCCGGCATCGATCTGCGCATCAGCCTGAACCTGTCGGTGCGCAGCCTGCAGGACCGCCAGCTTCCAGGCCAGATCCAGAAGCTGCTGGAACGCCACCGGGTCGAGCCCCACTGCGTCATCCTGGAAATCACCGAGAGCGCCATCATGTCCGACCCGCTCACCGCCCGGCGGGTGATGCGACGCCTGTCGGCGATGGGGTTCCAGCTGTCCATAGACGATTTCGGCACCGGCTATTCCTCGCTGTCCTATCTGAAGCAACTGCCGGTGGACGAGATCAAGATCGACCGCTCCTTCGTCACCCGCATGGACGAGGACGACAACGATGCCGTGATCGTGCGCGCCACCATCGACCTGGCGCACAATCTCGGGCTCAAGGTGGTGGCGGAAGGCGTGGAGAGCAGGGACGTCTGGGACTTGCTGGAGATACTGGGCTGCGACTGCGCGCAGGGCTATTTCATCCACACACCGCTGGAAGCGCAGGAACTGGTGGCCTGGATCCGCTCGGAGGAATGGCGCGACGCATGCTGGGTGACGCCGCTGGAGCTGGTGAACGGCACCTGAGGTTTCACCGCAACGTTCACGCCATCAGATGGCCCCGGCCTGTCGGGCGGCGTTGCCGGTGTAGGTTGCCGGCGTCAGTTCGCGCAGGGCCTGCCGGGCCTCTTCGGGCAGGTCCAGGCCGTCGACGAAGGCGCGCAGGGCGTCGGCATCGATGGCCTGGCCGCGGGTCAGGGCCTTGAGCTTCTCGTAGGGCTTCTCGATGCCGTAGCGCCGCATCACGGTCTGGATGGCCTCGGCCAGCACTTCCCGGGTGGCATCCAGGTCGGCGTTGATGCGCCCGGCGTCGACCTCCAGCTTGCCGAGCCCCTTGAGCAGCGATTCGCAGGCGATCAGGGTGTGGGCGAAGGCCACGCCCAGGTTGCGCAGCACCGTGGAATCGCTGAGATCACGCTGCCAGCGCGACACCGGCAGCTTGGCCGACAGGTGGCCGAACAGGGCGTTGGCCAGTCCCAGGTTGCCCTCGGCGTTTTCGAAGTCGATGGGGTTCACCTTGTGCGGCATGGTCGAGGAACCCACTTCGCCGGCCACCGTCTTCTGCCTGAAATAGCCGACCGAGATGTAGCCCCAGATATCCCGGCACAGGTCGATCAGTACGGTGTTGAAACGGCTGGTGGCGTCGAACAGCTCGGCCATGTAGTCGTGGGGCTCGATCTGGGTGGTGTAGGGGTTCCATTCCAGCCCCAGCCCGGTCACGAAGCGTTCGGCGAAGGCCGGCCAGTCGACCTGCGGGTAGGCGACCAGGTGGGCATTGTAGTTGCCCACCGCGCCGTTGATCTTGCCCAGCATGGGCACCGCGGCGATCTGCTCGCGCTGGCGCCTCAAGCGGTGTACGACGTTGGCGATTTCCTTGCCGACGGTGGTCGGTGAGGCGGGCTGGCCGTGGGTGCGGGCCAGCAGCGGCTGCCCGGCGTGGCGGTGCGCCATGCCGGTGAGTTCGGCCATGAGGTCGTCGGCCAGCGTCAGCAGCGACTGGGAGCGGGCCTCGCGCAGCATCAGGGCGTAGGCCAGGTTGTTGATGTCCTCGGAGGTGCAGGCGAAGTGGATGAACTCGCTGACCGCCTCCAGCTCGGCGTTGCCGGCGATCTTCTCCTTGAGAAAATACTCCACTGCCTTGACGTCGTGGTTGGTGGTGCGTTCGATGTTCTTGACCCGCTGCGCGTCGGTCTCGCTGAACTTCTCCACGATGTCGTCCAGCAGCCGCGTGGCGTGGTCGCTGAAGGCGGGCACTTCGGGGATGCCGGGGTGGGCGGCCAGCGCCTGCAACCAGCGCACCTCGACCAGCACACGGTGGCGGATCAGGCCGTATTCGCTGAAGATCGGCCGCAGGCTCTCCGTCTTGCTGCCGTAGCGGCCGTCGACGGGGGAAATGGCGGTGAGTGGTGTCAGTTCCATGGTGGTTCTTCCGGGTTTGGTGATTTGACCATGAAGGCGCACAAGGGAAAAAACCTTTTACCGCGAAGGACGCGAAGGAACGCGAAGGAAAAAATATTGAAAAGTCTTTCCTTCGCGTTCCTTCGCGTCCTTCGCGGTCGATTGTTTTTTTACCCTTTATACACCTTCGTGGTTAACAATGAGTCCCGTTCCGGTCAGCCGGCAAGCTGCCGCAGGACGTAGTGCAGGATGCCGCCGTGGCGGTAGTATTCGACTTCCTGCGGCGTATCGATGCGCACGCGGGCCTGGAAGCGGACGGTCTTGCCGTCGTCGGCGCTGGCGGTGACGGTCACTTCCTTTGCCGAGCCGTCGCCCAGGCCCTCGATGTCGTAGCGCTCGCGGCCGGTGAGGCCCAGGCTCTGCGCATTTTCGCCGTCCTGGAACTGCAGCGGCAGGATGCCCATGCCGACCAGGTTGGAGCGGTGGATGCGCTCGTAGCTCTCGGCGATGACCGCGCGCACGCCCAGCAGGCGCGGGCCCTTGGCGGCCCAGTCGCGCGACGAGCCGGAGCCGTATTCCCTGCCGGCGATCACCACCAGCGGCACGCCCTCGTCGCGGTATTTCATGGCGGCGTCGAAGATGGACATCGGCTCGCCGTCCGGCAGATGCAGGGTCACACCGCCCTCGGTGCCGGGCGCCAGCAGGTTGCGCAGGCGGATGTTGGCGAAGGTGCCGCGCATCATGACTTCGTGGTTGCCGCGCCGCGAACCCAGGGAGTTGAAGTCGCCCGGCTGCACGCCTTTGGACAGCAGGTACTGGCCGGCCGGGCTGTCCGGCTTGATGGCGCCGGCCGGCGAGATGTGGTCGGTGGTCACCGAGTCGCCCAGCAGCGCCAGCACCCGCGCGCCGCGGATGTCCGACACCCCGGCGGGTTCGCGCGTCATGCCTTCGAAGTAGGGCGGGTTGCGGATATAGGTGGAATCCTCTTGCCAGTCGAACAGCTGGCCCTCCGGCGATTCCAGTTCCAGCCAGCGTTTCTCGCCCTTGTAGACGTCGTGGTAGGCCTCGGTGAACTCCTCGCGCTTGACGCTGGCGGCGAGCGCGGCCTGGATTTCCTGCTGGCTGGGCCAGATGTCCTTCAGGTAGACGTCGCGGCCGGCGCTGTCCTGTCCCAGCGGTTCGTTGTACAGGTCCACGTCCATGCGGCCGGCGATGGCGTAGGCCACCACCAGCGGCGGCGAGGCCAGGTAGTTCATGCGCACCTCGGCGTGCACCCGGCCCTCGAAATTGCGGTTGCCGGACAGCACCGACACCGCCGACAGGTTGCCCTCGTCGATGGCTTTCGACACCGGTTCCGGCAACGGGCCGGAGTTGCCGATGCAGGTGGCGCAGCCGTAGCCGACCACGTAGAAGCCGAGCGCCTCCAGGTCGTCCAGCAGGCCGGCCTGCTGCAGGTACTCGGTCACCACCCGCGAGCCGGGCGCCAGCGAGGTCTTCACCCAGGGCTTGACCCGCAGGCCTTTCTCCACCGCCTTGCGCGCCACCAGCCCGGCGCCCAGCATGACGTCGGGGTTGGAGGTGTTGGTGCAGGAGGTGATGGAGGCGATGACTACGGCGCCGTCGTCCAGTTTCACGTCCTGGTCGTCGATACGGGTCTCGACGGCGTGGCTCTGCAGGCCGCGTTCTTCCTTGAGCGCCGCCAGCGCCCGGGCGAAGTTCGTCTTGCTCTGGCGCAGCGGCACCCGGTCCTGCGGCCGCTTGGGACCGGCCAGGCTGGGCTCCACCGTGCCCATGTCCAGTTCCACCACGCTGCTGTACCCGGCGTCCGGCTGGCCGGCCTCATGGAACAGGCCCTGTTCCTTCGCATAGGCCTCCACCAGCGCGATCTGTTCTTCGCTGCGGCCCGACAGGCGCAGGTAGTTGAGCGTCTCGGCGTCGACGGGGAAGATGCCGCAGGTGGCGCCGTATTCCGGCGCCATGTTGGCCAGGGTGGCGCGGTCGGCCAGCGACAGGTGGGCGAGCCCCTCGCCGAAGAACTCCACGAACTTGCCCACCACGCCGTGCCGGCGCAGCATCTCGACCACGGTCAGCACCAGGTCGGTGGCGGTGGCGCCTTCCGGCAGGGCGCCGGTCAGCCGGAAACCCACCACCTGGGGAATCAGCATGGACACCGGCTGGCCCAGCATGGCGGCCTCGGCCTCGATGCCGCCCACGCCCCAGCCCAGCACGCCCAGGCCGTTGATCATGGTGGTGTGCGAATCGGTGCCGACCAGGGTGTCGGGGTAGGCCTGCAGCACGCCGCCGTTCTCCTGCGCGAACACCACCCGGGCCAGGTATTCGAGGTTGACCTGGTGGACGATGCCGGTGTCCGGCGGCACCACCTTGAAGTTGGAGAACGCCTTCTGGCCCCACTTGAGGAAGGCGTAGCGCTCGCGGTTGCGGCGGTATTCCAGTTCCGCGTTCAGATCCAGGGCATCGGCGCTGCCGAAGCGGTCGATCTGCACCGAGTGGTCGATGACCAGTTCGGCGGGCTGCAGCGGGTTGATCCGCTGCGGGTCGCCGCCCAGCTCCTGCATGGCGTCGCGCATGGCGGCCAGGTCGACGATGGCGGGAACGCCGGTGAAGTCCTGCATAAGCACGCGCGCCGGGCGGTAGGCGATCTCCACCGAAGGCTCGGCCTGCGGATCCCAGTCGATGAGCGCCTGGATGTCGTCGGTGGTGACGGTGGTGCCATCTTCGAAGCGCAGCAGGTTCTCCAGCAGTATCTTCAGCGAGTAGGGCAGCCGCGACACGTCCTGCTGCAGCGCCGGCAGTCGATACATTTCATAGGTCCGTCCGCCCAGCTTCAGGTCGTGGCGGGTGGAAAAGCTGTTGCTCATCAAAGTCTCCTGTGACCGCGTTTCGGCGAGCGCGCAATTATGGGCCATTTGTGGCGGAGAGAGTAGGGGTGGATGCCGGACATCCTGTCGTGTAACAAACCGGCCGCCAATGCAGGCGGGATCTTCCCGTCGGCTGCCGCGCTTCGGGCGGAGCCGTCGGCCGGATAGGGAGGGCTGTGGTCCGACGATTGATAATATAATAGCGTAATAACAACAGGTTGTGGTAGAAACATGCAGTAATCACTTGCCCTGTGGCCAGCGCCCGCTCCGCCCCGGCGATGTCGCTGGCGGGCTGGAAATCCGCCGGCCGGCCCCCTATATACTGAGACACGGGAGTTCGAAGGCAACGAGGAAACGAGCACATGGCAATCGAAGTCAACGGCAAGACCATCGAGACCGACGAGGAAGGCTACCTGGCCAATCTGAACGACTGGGATCCGGCCATCGCCGAAGCCATGGCGAAAGCCGATGGCGTGGAGTTGACGCCGGCCCACTGGGAAGTGATCAATTTCCTGCGCGAGTACTACGACGAGTACCAGATCGCGCCGGCCGTACGCGTCCTGACCAAGGCCATCGGCAAGAAGCTGGGCAAGGACAAGGGCAACAGCAAGTATCTCTACGAGCTGTTCCCCTACGGCCCGGCCAAGCAGGCCTGCAAGTACGCCGGCCTGCCCAAGCCGACCGGCTGCGTGTGACGGTGGGTGTGCGCAGGGACGTGGAATAAGAAATAACCGCCAAGACGCCAAGAGTGCCAAGAAAAAACCCTGATCGCTTGTTCAGCTCCGCGCGTAGCGCGTGAGCTGAACAAACAAAGGGGGTTCTTGGCGCTCTTGGCGGTTTGTTCTTTGGTCTTCGTCACTCGATCGTCCCACCCCCCAGGCATTCGTCGCCGCGGTAGAACACCACGGCCTGGCCCGGTGTCACGGCACGCTGAGGCTGGTCGAAGCGGACTTCGGTGCGGCCGTCTTCCAGTGACAGGATGCGGCACGGCTGCACGTCCTGGCGGTAGCGGATGCGGGCTTCGCAGGCCAGCGGGACGTCGGGGGCGTCGCCCGTGATCCAGTGCAGGTCCCCCGCTACCAGCGTGGAGCGGAACAGCGCCGGGTGATCGCTGCCCTGGGCCACCAGCAACCGGTTGCCGGCCAGGTCCTTGCCCACCACGTACCAGGGGTCGCCACTGGCGTGGCGGCGCCCGCCGATGCCCAGACCCTGGCGCTGGCCGATGGTGTGGAACATCAGCCCCTGGTGCCGGCCCAGGGTTTCACCCTCGACCGTCACGATGTCGCCGGGCAGCGCCGGCAGGTAGCGGCCCAGGAAGTCCCGGAAGCGGCGTTCGCCGATGAAGCAGATGCCGGTACTGTCCTTGCGTGCGTGATTGGGCAGGCCGGTCTCGGCCGCCAGGCGCCGCACCTCGTTCTTGTGCAGCTCGCCGATGGGGAAAAGGCTGTGGCGCAGGGCGCGCTGGCCGAGGCGGTAGAGGAAGTAGCTCTGGTCCTTGGCGGGGTCGCTGCCCTTGAGCAGCAGCGCGCGGCCGCCGGTGCGATCGATGCGGGCATAGTGGCCGGTGGCGATGAAGTCCGCGCCCCGGTCCAGGGCGTGATCCAGGAAAGCGCGGAACTTGATCTCCTGGTTGCACAGGATATCGGGGTTGGGGGTACGGCCGGCCCGGTATTCGGCCAGAAAATGGGCGAACACGCGATCCCAGTACTCGGCCGAGAAATTGACCGTGTGCAGGGGGATGTCCAGGCATTCGGCCACCCGGCGCGCCTCCGCCAGGTCTTCGGCGGCGGCGCAGTGGTCCTCGCTGTCGTCCTCTTCCCAGTTCTTCATGAACAGCGCCTCGACACGGTAGCCCTGCTCCAGCAGGCGCAGGGCCGAGACCGCCGAGTCGACTCCGCCAGACAGGCCGATGATGACTTTTTCCGACATGGTTCGGGGCCGTATGCCTACGTGTTGATCAGGATTCGACATCGACGAGCAGTTCGACGGGGTAGCGCCGGCCGTCCAGCGCATCCTGCACCGCGCGCAGGACCAGCGGGCTGCGCAGCCGCCCGGCGCGTTCGCGTATCTCCCCGGCCGTCAGCCAGTGGGTGGCCAGGATGCCGGCGTCCAGGGCCTGGTCCGGGCGGTGATCGGTACAGTCGCCGATGAAGGTGAACCGTACAAAGGTGCTGCCGTTCGCGGGGTTGCGCCATCGGTACACGCCCAGCAGGCCCTGCGGCCGGAACAGCCAGGCGGTTTCCTCGCGGCATTCGCGCACCACCGCCTGCAGCAGGCTCTCGCCGTCCTCGAGGTGGCCGGCCGGCTGGTTGAAACGGATGCGGCCGTCCACGCGTTCCTCCACCAGCAGGAAGCGGTCTTCGTGGCGGGCCAGGGCGGCGACGGTGACATGGGGTTTCCAGATCATGGACAGTCCGACATGGGGCGTGCAGTTATTCCCGGATAAACATGGAGTTAAAAATTATACCTGAATCAGTTTCGTAGGCGCTGCTTTTTTCCGGCCGTCATAGACTTGACATTCCCGAAGCTTGCGGCCAAATTACGCCCATGACCTGGTTCCGCCTCGTGCGGGTCCGCCTCCGACTCCAGGGCAGGTGTGCCTGTATAGCAGGGTAGGCTCGGGGAGCCGGCGGGGGGACGAAGGGCATAATAAGAACACTGGGGCCGCAACCGTATGGCCTCCAGTGCGATTACACGATCTCGACGCTCATCTCGAGGAGGAGTCAATATGTTAGGTATTATGAAGAAAATCATGCTGTCCGGTGTCCTGATGGCCGTGTCCATGGGCAGCGCCTTTGCGGAGGAAGCTCTCAAACCGTTCATCCTGGCCTACAAGACCAGTGGTGACCTGCAGGCGGTGGCCGACGAGGTGGAAAACAAGGTCAAGGCCGCCGGTTTCGATATCGCCGGTTCCTATTCGCCGTATGACGGCGCCATCGTCATCGCCATCACCAACGACGCCCTGAAGAAGGCGGCCGCCAGCACCGAGAACGGCGGCTATGCCGCGGGTCAGCGCGTCTCCGTCACCAAGGTCGGCGACGAGATCCAGGTCTCCTACACCAATCCCGTCTATCTCGCCAACGCCTACCGGCTGGAAGATACTTCGGATGCCGAGGCGGCGCTGAAGAGCCTCGAGGGCGCGCTGGGCAAGCAGCAGGCCTTCGGTACCGGCGACAAGCAGCTGACTGCCAAGGATCTGCGCAAGTACCACTACATGTTCGGCATGGAGTACTTCGACGATCCCAGCGAGCTGGCCGAGTACGACAGCTATGACGAAGCCATCGCTGCCGTGGAGAAGGGCCTGGCCGAAGGTCGTGGTGGTGCCCGCAAGGTCTACCGCATCGATATCCCGGGTCGCGAGGAGACCGTGTTCGGCGTGGCCCTGACCGACAACGGCTGCAGCGGTGACGAGTACATCATGAGCCGCGTCGACAAGGCGCCGATTCGTTCCACGGCGCACCTGCCGTATGAGATCCTGGTGTCCGGCGGTGACGTGTATGCCCTGTATGCGCGCTTCCGCATCGCCATCAGCTGGCCGCATCTGCCGATGATCCAGAGCGATACCGGCGCCACCTTCTTCAACATCATGTGTGCGCCGAACGCCATCGAGGAGTCCCTGATCGAGGCCGCCGGCGGCGAAGTCTGATCTGACGCAAGTCGGTTCGACACGAACCCCCGCAGCCGTGAGGTTGCGGGGGTTTTTTATGGCCCTTCGTTTGCCGGGTTCGTAAAGGTGGGTATAAGAGCTCTTTGATATTGACCACGAAGGCGCACCAAGGCGCACGAAGGGAAAAGAATATAACCGCGAAGGACGCGAAGGGAAAAATATTGAAAAGACATTCCTTCGCGTCCTTCGCGTCCTTCGCGGTTAAAACGGGTTCCCCAGGTTTTCCTTCGTGCGCCTTGGTGGTTAAGGAACCCTTTCCTGCGGGGGCGAGGCTCGGGAAGGGTCTCGGGCGCGGGGTCGATGATGTATTTTGCCCGGCGTCCACGCTACAATCCCGCGATCTTTTTTCAGGCAGCAGGAAAAGACATGGGTTATCAGAAAATCGAGGTGCCCGCCACGGGTACGAAGATCACCGTCAACGACGACCTGTCCCTCGACGTGCCGGACGACCCCATCATCCCTTTCATCGAGGGCGACGGTATCGGCGTCGACATCACGCCGGTGATGCGGAGCGTGGTGGACGCGGCGGTGGAGAAGGAGTTTGGCGGCAGCAAGCGCATCCAGTGGATGGAGATCTATGCGGGCGAGAAGGCCAATGCCGTGTACGGCGACAATACCTGGCTCCCCGAGGAGACACTACAGGCCATCCGCGATTTCTCGGTCGCCATCAAGGGGCCACTGACCACGCCGGTGGGGGGTGGCATCCGTTCGCTCAACGTGTCGCTGCGTCAGGAACTCGACCTGTATCTGTGCCTGCGCCCGGTGCGCTACTACGAGGGTACGCCCAGCCCGCTGAAGGCGCCGGAAAAGACCGATATGGTGATCTTCCGCGAGAACTCGGAGGACATCTACGCCGGCATCGAGTGGGCCGCCGGCACGCCGGAAGTGAAGAAGGTGATCGATTTCCTGCGAAACGAGATGGGCGTGACCAAGATCCGCTTCCCCGAGACCTCGGGCATTGGCATCAAGCCGGTATCGGAACAGGGTACCAAGCGGCTGGTGCGGCGTGCCCTGCAGTACGCCATCGACCAGGACCGCGATTCGGTCACCCTGGTGCACAAGGGCAACATCATGAAGTTCACCGAGGGTGCCTTCAAGAACTGGGGCTACGAGCTGGCGAAGGAGGAGTTCGGCGCCGTCGAGATCGACGGTGGTCCCTGGTGCCGCTTCCGCAACCCGGCGACGGGCCGGGAGATCGTGGTCAAGGACGTGATCGCCGACGCCTTCCTGCAGCAGATCCTGCTGCGGCCGGCCGAGTACAGCGTGATCGCCACCCTGAACCTGAACGGCGACTACATTTCGGACGCCCTGGCGGCCCAGGTCGGCGGCATCGGCATGGCGCCCGGCGCCAACCTGTCGGACACCGTGGCCCTGTTCGAGGCCACCCACGGTACCGCGCCCAAGTACGCCGGCAAGGACCAGGTCAACCCGAGTTCGCTGATCCTGTCGGCCGAGATGATGCTGCGCCACCTGGGCTGGAACGGGGCGGCCGACCGCATCGTGCGCGGGGTGTCGGGCGCCATTGCCGCCAGGACGGTGACCTATGACCTGGAACGGCTGATGGACGGAGCCACCAGGGTGAGTTGCTCGGGTTTCGGGCAGGCCGTCATCGGGCACATGTAACGGGCAACGACCAACCCTGCCAGCCCCGGGGGCTGGCGGGGTTCAGGTTGTTGCCGGGCCGGATGTGCCGGCAGGAATCAGTGCTGGGATTCTTCGTGGAGCTGGATCTTGGCCGCCTGCAGCCCCTTCGGGCCCTCGGACACGTCGAACTGCACTTTCTGGCCTTCCTTCAGGCTCTTGTAACCTTCCATTTCGATGGCGGAAAAGTGCGCGAACACGTCTTCCCCGCCTTCATCCGGCGAAATGAAACCGTAACCCTTCGAATTGCTGAACCACTTGACTGTTCCCGTAGGCATAAGAGTACTTCCTCACAAGCTTATCAGGCGCGTATCCACGCACCCCGGTTTTGTTGTCTCGCGCCTGCCCCCGTCGCCCCACGACGCGGACAGACTCCTCCTTGCAGATCCATGGATCCAGAGTAATTGTTAGTCTGCTGACCAAATTAGTCAAGTGGGGAGGGGCACAATTCTCACAGATTCCGGCAGCTTAGGCACATTGTTTGCAGGCGAATTGGGACGAAAAAGCCCGTCCGGACGGTCCGGATCCGGGTCGAAATGAGGTAAAATGTACACATGGCAAAGGGAGCGGGGCATTCGGACGATCACGGGCTGTCGGTGCTGGAGGCCAGGCCGAAGCTGAAGCGGCCGCCGCTGTACAAGGTGGTGCTGCTGAACGACGACTACACTCCAATGGAGTTTGTGGTTATCCTGTTGGAAAAGTTTTTCGGCATGTCCAGGGAAAAGGCGACACAGGTCATGCTTCACGTGCATACCCGGGGCAAAGGTGTCTGCGGGGTGTACACGAGGGAAGTCGCGGAGACGAAAGTGGCGCTGGTCAACGACTATGCGCGAGAACACCAGCATCCGTTACTTTGCGCCATGGAGGAGGCCTAGCAGCGTTATGAGGTAGTCATCATGTTGAGCAAGGAACTTGAGTTCACACTGAACCTGGCCTTCAAGGAGGCCCGGGAGAAACGGCACGAGTTCATGACCGTCGAGCACCTGCTGCTCGCACTGCTGGACAATCCCACGGCAGCCGAGGTCCTGAAGGCCTGCGGTGCCGATCTCGACCAGCTCAGGAAGGAGCTGGGCAGCTTCCTCGAGGAAACCACCCCGCTGCTGGCGCCCAACGACAATCGCGAGACCCAGCCGACGCTGGGCTTCCAGCGCGTCCTGCAGCGCGCCGTGTTCCATGTGCAGTCCTCCGGCAAGAAGGAGGTCACCGGCGCCAACGTGCTGGTCGCCATCTTCAGCGAGCAGGAGTCCCAGGCCACCTATTTCCTCAACAAGCAGGACGTCACCCGCCTGGACGTGGTGAACTACATCTCGCACGGCGTCTCCAAGGTCGCCGGCGAACAGAACGAGAGCGAAAATGCCGAGGCCGAGGACAACGTCACCGAGGCGCCCGCCAAGAAGCCGCTCGAAAACTTCGCCACCAACCTCAACGAAATGGCCATGAAGGGCAAGATCGATCCCCTCATCGGCCGGCGCGCGGAGATCGAGCGCACCATCCAGATCCTGTGCCGGCGGCGCAAGAACAACCCGCTGTACGTGGGCGAGGCCGGCGTCGGCAAGACCGCCATCGCCGAGGGGCTGGCCAAGCTGATCGTCGACGGCGAAGTGCCCGAGGTGCTGCTGCACAGCACCATCTACGCCCTGGACCTGGGCGCGCTGGTGGCAGGCACCAAGTACCGCGGTGATTTCGAGAAGCGCCTGAAGAGTGTGCTCAGCCAGCTGCGCCGGGAGCCGGGTGCCATCCTGTTCATCGACGAGATACACACCATCATCGGCGCCGGTGCTGCGTCTGGCGGGGTCATGGATGCCTCCAACCTCATCAAGCCCATGCTGGCCTCCGGCGAACTGAAGTGCATCGGCTCCACCACCTACCAGGAATACCGCGGCATCTTCGAGAAGGACCGGGCCCTGGCGCGGCGTTTCCAGAAGATCGACGTGGTCGAGCCGACCGTGGACGAGGCCTTCAGCATCCTCAAGGGGCTGAAGTCGCGCTTCGAGGAACACCACGAGGTCAAGTATTCGGCCAAGGCGCTGCGCGCGGCGGTCGAGTTGTCGTCACGCTACATCAACGACCGTTTCCTGCCCGACAAGGCCATCGACGTCATCGACGAGGCCGGCGCCAACCAGCGCCTGCTGCCGCCGTCGCGGCGCAAGAAGACCATCGGCGTGGCCGACATCGAATCCATCGTGTCCAAGATCGCGCGCATCCCGCCCAAGACCGTGTCGGCCTCCGACAAGGACTCCCTGCGCACCCTGGAGCGCGACCTGAAAATGGTGGTCTACGGCCAGGACGAGGCCATCGAGACGCTGGCCGCCGCCATCAAGATGGCGCGCTCGGGACTGGGTGACGAGCAGAAGCCGATCGGCTCCTTCCTGTTCGCCGGCCCGACCGGTGTCGGCAAGACCGAGATCACCCGCCAGCTGGCCATGATCATGGGCATCGAGCTGATCCGCTTCGACATGTCCGAGTACATGGAACGGCATACGGTGTCGCGGTTGATCGGCGCGCCGCCCGGCTATGTCGGTTTCGACCAGGGCGGCCTGATGACCGAGGCCATCACCAAGAATCCGCACGCCGTGCTGCTGCTGGACGAGATCGAGAAGGCGCACCCGGACGTGTTCAACCTGCTGCTACAGGTCATGGACCACGGCACCCTGACCGACAACAACGGCCGCAAGGCGGATTTCCGCAACGTGGTGATCGTCATGACCACCAATGCCGGCGCCAATGAAATGAGCCGGCCGTCCATCGGCTTCACCCAGCAGGATCATTCCAGCGACGGCATGGAGGCCATCCGGCGCCTGTTCACGCCGGAGTTCCGCAACCGCCTGGATGCCATCATCCAGTTCCGCCCGCTCGATCCCGCCGTCATCACCCAGGTGGTGGACAAGTTCATCTACGAACTGGAGGCGCAGCTGCAGGAGAAGAACGTCGCCATGGATGTGGAGGACTCCGCCCGAGAATGGCTGGCGGAACACGGCTTCGACGCCAGGATGGGGGCGCGGCCGATGGCGCGCGTCATCCAGGAGCACATCAAGAAGCCGCTGGCCGAGGAGCTGCTGTTCGGTCGCCTGGCCCACGGCGGGCACCTGGTCATCCGCGCCGAGAACGGCAAGCTCATCCACGAGATCCGCGAAGAAGAAGAGGTCCTGTAGGAGCGGGCTCGCCCGCGATCGGCGCAGCCGGGGCGACCGGGGGCCTGGTGGCCACCGCACCCATCGCGGCCAAGGCCGCTCCTACAGCGGGTGTGTCGCGAAGGGTTCCTGTAGGAGCGGGCTTGCCCGCGATCCCGGCGCAGCCGGGGCGACCGGGCCTGGTGGCCACCGTACCCATCGCGGCCAAGGCCGCTCCTACAGCGGTGTGTCACGAAGGTTCCCTGTAGGAGCGGGCTCGCCCGCGATCCCGGCGCAGCCGGGGCGACCGGGCCGGGGGGGGGAAGCCGCCGCACCCATCGCGGCCAAGGCCGCTCCTACAGCGGGTGTGTCGCGAAGGGTTCCTGTAGGAGCGAGCTTGCCCGCGATCCCGGCGCAGCCGGGGCGACCGGGCCTGGTGGCCACCGTACCCATCGCGGCCAAGGCCGCTCCTACAGCGGTGTGTCACGAAGGTTCCCTGTAGGAGCGGGCTCGCCCGCGATCCCGGCGCAGCCGGGGCGACCGGGCCGGGGGGCGCCGTACCCATCGCGGCCAAGGCCGCTCCTACAGCGGGTGTGTCGCGAAGGGTTCCTGTAGGAGCGGGCTTGCCCGCGATCCCGGCGTAGCCGGGTTCGTCCTTGCCGTTGCTGCCGGAAAGAGCGGTGGCTAGCGGGCGCGGTAGGTGATGCGGCCCTTGCTGAGATCGTAGGGGGTGAGCTGTACGGTGACCTTGTCACCGGTGAGGATGCGGATGTAGTGCTTGCGCATCTTGCCGGAGATATGGGCGGTCACGATATGGCCGTTCTCGAGCTGCACCCGGAACATGGTGTTCGGCAGGGTCTCGATGACCGTGCCTTCCATTTCGATGTGATCTTCTTTCGCCATGCCGTTCGGGATGTCTCTCGCCTCTGACCGGGGCGCATTATAACCGAATCGGGCTGCAAGGCCAGTCCCGCCGGCGCGGCCCCGCCGCATTCACGCCAGCCGCGACCAGCGGCCGTCGCGCAGGCCCTGCAGGGGACGGAAGCGCACTTTGTAGGCCATCTTGCGGCAATCCGCGATCCAGTAGCCGAGATACAGCCAGTCCAGCCCGAGCCGCTGCGCCAGATCCAGCTGGTAGAGGATGCTGAAGGTGCCCGGGCTGCGCGCCGCCTGGTCGGGGTCGAAGAAGGTGTAGACGGACGACAGGGCGTCGGCCAGGTAGTCGGTGACCGCCACGCCCAGCAGCCGGCCTGCGGCGCGGAATTCCAGGAACCGCGTCCGGCTCCAGTCGCTGGTCAGGAAATCCAGGTACTGTTCGGGCGTCGTCTCGTCCATGCCGCCACCGGGGTGGCGGTGGCGCTGGTAGCGCATGTACAGGGCGTAGTGCTCGTCGCGGTAGGCGGGCGGCAGCTCGCGGCAGACCAGGTCGCGGTTGCGCCTCCATACCCTCTGCTGGTTGCGGCTGCGCCGGTAGGGTACTTCGACGCGAACCGGTACGCAGGCATTGCAACCGGCGCAGGCCGGCCGGTACAGGTCGCCCCCGCTGCGCCGGAATCCCAGCGTCGCCAGGCTGTCGTACTGGGGCTGGCTGAGCCTGGCGCCCGGATCCGCGAATACCGACACCGACTGCCGCCCGGGCAGGTAGGAACAGGGCCGGGGCGGGGTGGCGAAGAAGCGCAGCCCGGCCAGCGAATCGGTCTGGAAGCGGTCGCCGGTCATGAGCTACCAGTCCGTGGCCGGTCTCGGTGGCGGCGACCAGGGGCCGGGCCGGTGTTCCGCGCCGACCGCCTGCCGCAACAGGGAGGTGAAACGGCGCCGCGGGATGGTGCGCGCGCCCAGGCTGCCGAGGTGGTCCGAGTACACCTGGCAGTCGATGAGGCCGAAATCCCAGTCCTGCAGTTGCCGCACCAGGTGGGCGAAGGCCGCCTTGGAAGCGTCGCTGACGCGGCTGAACATGGATTCGCCGAAGAACACCCGGCCCAGGGCGATGCCGTACAGGCCGCCCACCAGCTCGCCGTCGAGCCGTGCCTCCACGCTGTGGGCGTAGCCCAGGGCGTGCAGCCGTTGGTAGGCGGTCGTCATGTCGGCGGTGATCCAGGTGCCGCCGTCGTCCCGGCGCGGCGCCGCGCAGGCCGCGATGACGGCGGCGAAGTCGCGGTCCCAGTCGATACGGAAACGGCCGCGCCGCAGCGAGCGGCGCAGGCTGCGAGAGATTTTCAGCTCGTCGGGGAACAACACGGCGCGCGGGTCCGGTGCCCACCAGAGGATGGGCTGGCCGTCGCTGTACCAGGGAAAGATGCCGTGGCGGTAGGCCGCCAGGATGCGCTGCGGCGACAGGTCGCCGCCGACTGCGAGCAACCCGTCCGGTTCGCGCAGGGCCTGCTGCACGTCCGGGAAGTCCGGCTCAGGCGCGGCCGGATCGATCCAGTGCAGCTTGTCCATGGTCGGGCCGGTCGGTGGTCTTGTAGGGAGAGTGTCCGGACATGTCTTCAATATACGCCTGCATGGCCGGGGTTTCCTGCTCCAGGAAGCGGCCGATGGCGCCCCGGAACCCGGCATCGCTGATCCAGTGCGCCGACCAGGTGGGCGTGGGCAGAAAGCCGCGGCTGATCTTGTGCTCGCCCTGGGCGCCGGGCTCGAAGCGGGCCAGGCCGTGGCGGATGCAGTAGTCGATGCCCTGGTAGTAGCAGGCCTCGAAATGCAGGCTGTGATAGTCCGCCCGGCAGCCCCAGTGGCGGCCGTACAGGGTGTCGGCCGATCGAAAGCAGACCGCGCCGGCCACGGCCTCGCCGCCACGGTACGCGAACACCAGCACCAGCTGGTCGCCCATGTCGCGGGCGACGTCGCGGAAGAAGCCCCCGGTGAGCGTGGCATGACCCCACTTGCGGTCGAAGGTGGAGCGGTAGAATTCGTGCATGAGCGCCAGCTCCCGGTCGCCGGCCTCGTTGCCATGCAGTACGGCCAGTTCGATACCGGCCTCCGCCACCTGGCGCCGTTCGCGACGGATCTTCTTGCGCTTGCGCGAGTTCAGGGTGGACAGAAAGTCCTCGAAGTCCCGGTAGCCCGGGTTGTGCCAGTGGAACTGGCAGCCCAGCCGCAGCAGGTGGCCCTGGTCGGCCAGCAGCCGAGTGTCCCGGTCGTCGGTGAACAGCCAGTGCAGCGAGGACAGGCCCTCGGCCAGCGCCCACTCCCGCGCCAGGGCGACCAGGGCGGCGGCCACCTCCGGCCGGCGGCGTGGCCCGGTCAGGATGCGCGGTCCGGTGGCGGGCGTGTAGGGTACGGCGACCACGGCCTTGGGATAGTAGCGCAGGCCGTGGCGTTCGTAGGCGTCCGCCCAAGCCCAGTCGAACACGAATTCGCCGTAGGAATTGTCCTTGAGGTACAGGGGCACCAGGCCGGCGAGCCGCCCGTCGTCGTCGAAGGCGGCCAGGTGGCGGGGCAGCCAGCCGTGGCGTTCGCCGACACAGTCGTTGACCTCCAGGGCGTGCACGAATTCGTGGCGCAGGAAGGGGTGGTCGGTGCCGGCCACGGCGTTCCAGTCGTCGGCCGTGACGTCGGCCGCGGAAGCGAGAATCTGCAGACGCATGCGGCCATTCTAGGCCCTTTGCCCCCACGCTTGTAGGAGCGGGCTTGCCCGCGATCCCGGCGTCGGCGGAACCCGCCGGTGCCTGGAGGCGCCGGGCCCATCGCGGCCAAGGCCGCTCCTACAGGGGTGGCGTAGACAGG
>JALSRI010000040.1 GCA_026984835.1 Thiohalobacter sp.
CGGCGGCCGCGGCGCGGGCCGGGTCTACGACGCCGTGGTCCACCGCGACCGTGACGGCCTGCCCGTATTGCCGGGCCGGCATCTGAAAGGCCTCTTGCGAGATGCCTGCGCCCGCGCCGAGGCCTGGAGCTGGCCTGGTTTTGAACGGGGCACGACGGCAGCCCTGTTCGGCGAGGCCCCCGAAACCGTGACAGACCGGCCGCCCAAACCCGGCTGCCTGCGGGTCGGCGACGCCACCCTGCCCGAGGACCTTTCCCGCTGGCTGGCGACGGACGGAAGGGCGTATCTGCCCCATCTGTTCCGGGGACTCTATTCCACCGCCGTCGAACACGAAACCGGCACGGCCGAGAAACACAGCCTGCGGGGCATGGAAGTCACCGTGCCGCTGACCTTGACGGCCCGCATCGAGCCGCTACCGGGCAGGCAGGCGCCGGAGGATTGGCCCCAGCGCATCGAGGCCGCTCTCTGTCTCATCGACGCCGTGGGCGCCCATCGCTCGCGCGGGTTGGGCCGGGCGCACCTGAGCCTGGAGGCATGCCGATGAAAAGACAGGCCCTGAAAATCGAGTTGCTGGACGACTGCGTGTTCAGCGCCAGCTCCGCGACGGAAGGCGGGCATGAATCGCTCGACCGGGTGCCCGGCGCGGCCCTGCTCGGCGCCGCCGCCGGCCGTCTGTATACCGGCCTGGAGCGGAGCGACGCCTTCACCGTGTTCCATTCCGGCAAGGTACGCTTCGGCGACGGCCTGCCCTGGGACGGCTGCAGCGTCGGCTGGCCCGTGCCACGCTGTTGGCACTACCCCAAGACCCAGGACGCGGCCGAGGGCGGTTTCCTTGATGCGGAGCGCCTGTATAACTTCGCCCTGAAAGACAAACCAACACTGCCGGACAACGAACAGCCCAAACAGTTGCGCGACGGCTATGTCCACGCCGACGGCCGGTACAGCAAGCCGGCCCATTCCCTGCGCCTGAAGACCGCCATCGACCCCGCCACGGGCCGCGCCGACGAAGGGCGTCTGTTCGGCTACGACGCCCTGCACCGGGGGCAGACCTTTCTCAGCGTGATCGAAGCCGACGACGGGGTGGAGGACACGCTGTTCGAGCGCCTGGTCGAAACCCTCACCGGCGACGTGCTGCTGGGCCGCTCCCGCTCGGCGGAATACGGCCGGGCGCGGGTCACTTTGGTGGAACTGCCCGAACTGCCACAGCCGTCTGCCGACGGAAACGAAACCCTGACCCTCTGGCTGCTGTCGGACCTGGCCCTGACCGACGCCCGGGGCCAGCCGACCCTGCAACCCGACGGCGAGACCCTCGGCCTGCCCGGCGCACAGGTAGTCTGGGACCGAACCTTCCTGCGCGGGCGGCGCTACTCGCCCTGGAACGCGGCCCGCCACGGCTACGACCGCGAACGCCTGGTGCTGGAAGCCGGCGGCGTCATCACGCTGCGCTTGAACGGCCACAACCGGGACAAGGCCATCGGTACACTGGAAAATGGCGTCGGCCTTTACCGGGAAGCCGGTCTGGGAAGACTCTGGATCGACCCGCCGTTGTTGCAAAGCGTGCATCCCGCCTTCGCTGGGCGGAGCGCCGCCAAGCCGGACACCACCACCGCGCCGGAACCCGACCACCCGCTGGTGGGTTGGCTGAAAGCCGCCGCCGGCGTCGACTGGAAAACGGAAGCCGAGCAGAGGGCGCGCGAGTTCGAAAAAACCTATCTGAACATGCTGGAAGCCTCCCGCCGTCTCAACGGCATCCCTGACGGGGTGGCTTACGGGCCTTCCCGCTCCCAGTGGGGCACGGTGCTGGAGACGGCCAGGTCGGCCACGGGCGATGCCCTGCACCGCGCCCTGTTCGAGGGGGACGACGCCGTGATCAAGCCCAAGGGCGAAGGCTGGGATATCGAAGTCAAGGATGATCAGGGTTATCACTCACTGGCAGCTTGGTTGAAGGGGAAATTCGCCCGCCACAACACGGACCCCAAATCCTACGCCCATTTCGTGCGCCTGCTGGCCCGCCGCCTGCAAGACCACATCGACAACCGGAGGGTTTGACATGCACCGAATCGACCATTCCACCCTCTACCTCGCCCGGCTGGTGCTGGAGGCCGAAAGCGCCCTGTCGGTGAGCACTGGCAACCCCGACGGGGTGTTCGACACCGCCCTGGTACGCGACGCCAACGGCCTGCCGGCCTTGCCGGGCACCTCGGTGGCCGGGGTGTTGCGTCACCTGTGGATCGATACCTGGGGCGGCGGCGACGAAGCCAGCGCCGGGGCACTGTTCGGATACCAGAACGGGGACGAGGGCGCATCCTCGCGCCTAACCGTCTCCTGGGGCGCTTTGCTGGACAGTCAGGGGCAGCCCGCCGAAGGTCTGCTGCTGGATGATCAGAAAAACCGGCTGGAAAAAGATGATTTGTACAAAGCGGCATTGGCGGAAGCCGACAGTCCGGTATTTCGTGACCGCGTGCGCCTGACCCACCGGGGCGCGGCCGCTGACAAGGGCAAATTCGACCGCAGCGTGTTGCCGGCAGGCCACCGTTTTGCGTTGGAACTGCGCTTGTGGGCGCCTAAAGACGACGATGGCGATGATTGGGAAAAATTGCTGAAGCTGCTGGCCCATCCGGCTTTCCGATTGGGCGGCAGTACGCGCGCCGGGCTGGGAAAAATGAAACTCATTCAACTGCATCAGGCTCGTTTCGACCTGCGGAAACCCGAAGATGTCGCGAAGTTCCAGGCGTTGCCATCCGGCCTTGGCGAGACGGCAGGTTTGAGCGAAATGACGGTGACACCGCCACAAACCGACCGCTATGTCACCGCCACGCTGACATTGAAGGCCACCGGCTTGTGGCGCATTGGCCAGGGTAATGAAAGCCTGTCGAGAGGTGACAAGGTGCCGGACTTGCTGCCGAAAACCGAGGAATGCATCCGCTGGGACAAAGGCAAGGGAGAACGCCAGCCACGCATGTTGCTGCTGCCTGCGTCCTCGCTCAAAGGCGCCCTGGCCCACCGCATGGCCTTTCACGCCCGGCGTTTCAGTGGGCAGTGGAATACGGGTGAACTGGATGATGAACGCCCCCCAGCCATCGACGCGCTGCTGGGCTCGATCAAGGACAGCAATGAAAAAGAAGACGCCGATAAAGGCAAAGCCGGGGCGCTGTTCATCGACGACGCCTGGCTGACCACCGATGCCGTCACCATCACCCGGCTGATGCACAACGCCATCGACCGCTTCACCGGCGGGGTGCGCGACCGCATGCTGTTCGAGGAGGAAAGCCTTTTGGGCGGTGAATTGACGATCTCCCTCACCCTCGACACCGAACGCATCGACGCGGCGCACCGGGACATCGCCCGCCGCGCCTTCAAGGCTGCGCTGGACGATCTCTGCGCCGGGCGGCTGGCCGTCGGATCGAAAACCACCACCGGCAACGGCTTTTTCGAAGGGACGCTGGAAGGCGGTTTGGCCGCCTGGCTGGATGAACCCGAAAACGAAGAAAAAACGGAGGCGGCATGACGATCTTGCAGCAATACACGGCCGTTGCCGAAAAACACGACCTGCCACTCATGAATACCGGCGGCTGTGACATCGAGACCTGCCGACATGAAAGCGCCGAAGCCGCCTGGCAGGCCCTGGCTTCCGCCGAGCCGACGGCGGGCTGGTTCCAGTGCCAGTCGGAACAGCGGTCCTTCACCTGCGCCCTGCCCGCCCACCAATCCGAATGGGGTGCGCTGCTCGCCGCCGAAGTGGTGGCCGCCGATGGCCGCAGCCTGCGCATCGAATACCAGAACGGCGTCTGGCGCGAGACCCGCTACCACCACCGCGACGACGGCGACCTGCTGTGGGACGAAGTTCGCCAGTTCCTGCACAACGGCGGCCAGCTCAAATACCGCCGCTACTGGCGGCACGACCCCGCACAGGGTTGGGTACAGAGCCACGCTTGCCTCGTCGCCATCGAACCTTTGGAGAAATGAGCCATGAACGCCATTCCCGCCATTCCCAATTGCAGAGAGAACTTGAGCAAGTCGAATATGACGGCCATCTCCGCCCCCTACAACTTCGTGCCCCTGGCGCGCTGGGTGCACATTCCCGCATGGAGCAAGCAGGCTTCCCACGACTGGCCCTTCGAGGACGGCCTCAGCGGCGAGATCCACTACCGGCTGATCGCCGAAAGCCCGATTCTGGTGGGCGGCAGGCAGGAAACGAACGACGCCGACGACCGCCCCAACACCGAGGTCCACCCCTTCCGCCTGCCCGACGGCACCTACGCCATCCCCGGCTCCAGCCTCAAGGGCATGCTGCGCTCGGTGGTGGAGATCGCCGGGTTCGGGCGGATGCGGATGGTGGATGACGTACGTCCGGGGCTGCGGGACATTTCCGGAAAATATGTCGCCAAGTCCTACACCGACAAGGTACGGGGCAAGGTGAAGCCGGGCTTCCTGCGCCTGCGCGCCGACGGCGGCCGGGAGATCGTGCCCTGCCGCATGGTGCGCCTGGATCACCGGACCATTGAGAAGGATCTGGGTGCACAAAAACCTGTTTTCAGAAAGGGGCGGAACGTCGCCGAGAAATA
>JALSRI010000041.1 GCA_026984835.1 Thiohalobacter sp.
CAAGAGAGGCATTTTCCCCTGTAGGAGCGGGCTCGCCCGCGATTCCCGGCGCAGCCGGGGCAACAGCCGGTGCAGCAGCCGCCGGGATCGCGGGCGAGCCCGCTCCTACAGGGGGGTACTCAATCGTCGGTGTTGCGCGTCCAGAGGGGGGGGCCGCCGCAGGCCTCGGCGATAGCGGCCAGGCGCGCTTCGTGGGCGGCCTGTTCGGCGTCGCTGGCGTGGATCACCTTCAGCGGCGGGCGGTCGGCGGGCAGGCGGCGGATGGCCTCGGGGGCGGCGTTGCCCTGGCCGTCGGTCTGGCCGCCCAGCGACAGGGCCACCTGGCCGCCGGTCATGATCAGGTAGACGTCGGCCAGGATCTCGGCGTCGAGCAGCGCACCGTGCAGGTCGCGGTGCGAGTTGTCGATCTCGTAGCGCCGGCACAGGGCGTCCAGGCTGTTCTTCTGGCCCGGATGCATCCTGCGCGCCATGGCCAGGGTGTCGAGCACGCCGCACAGGTCGGCGACCCGCTCTTCGCGCCCGCAGTGTGCCAGCTCGGCGTCGAGGAAGCCGACGTCGAAGGGCGCGTTGTGGATCACCAGCTCGGCGCCGCGCACGTAGTCGATGAAATCCTCCACCAGGTCCCCGAAGCGCGGCTTGTCGGCCAGAAACTCGTTGGTGATGCCGTGCACCTCGACCGCCCCCGGGTCGATGTCGCGGTCGGGCTGGATGTACTGGTGCCAGTTGTTGCCGGTCAGCTTGCGGTCGACCAGCTCGACGCAGCCGATCTCGATGATGCGGTGGCCCTCGGACGGTTCCAGGCCGGTGGTCTCGGTGTCCAGTACGATCTGTCGCATGCCGTTTCCCCTATTGAAGTTCGTCGATGCCGCGGTTGGCGAGCTGATCGGCGCGTTCGTTCTCCGGGTGGCCGGTATGGCCCCGCACCCAGTGCCAGCGCACGTCGTGGCGCTGCACCGCCTCGTCCAGGCGCTTCCACAGATCGACGTTCTTGACCGGCTTGCGCGCCGCCGTCTTCCAGCCGCGCTTCTTCCAGTTGGGCAGCCACTCGGTGATGCCCTTCTTGACGTAGGTCGAGTCGGTGGTCAGGCGCACCCGGCAGGGCCGCTTGAGGCTCTCCAGGGCACGGATGGCGGCCATCAGTTCCATGCGGTTGTTGGTGGTCTCGCGCTCGCCGCCGTACAGCTCGCGCTCGTGCCGGCCGTAGCGCAGCAGCGCGCCCCAGCCGCCCGGCCCCGGGTTGCCGCGGCAGGCGCCGTCGGTGAAGATCTCAACCTCGTCCACGTTGCGTGAATCCTCTCTGGCTGGGCTCGGCGACGCCGGGCAGCATGGCGCGGCGCGGCCGCCAGCGTGGCTTGACCGGCGTCAGGGGCACCACCCGCTTGCGCGCCACCAGCAGGTAGGCGGCGGCCAGCAGCGCCCGCGGCGGCCCGTGCAGGCGGTCCAGGAACCCCAGCCGCGGCGCCAGCGCGCGGCCGTACCAGGGCGGCCGCGGCAGCAGCCAGGCCGTCTGCAGGGTGTCGAAGCCCAGCAGCGACAGCCAGTCCCTGAGCCGCGCCGGCCCGATGAAGCGCAGCGACCAGGGCACGCCGCCGCGCCAGCCCGACAACAGCCGCCGCAGCCCCCACAGCCCCCAGGGGTTGAAACCGGTCAGAATGAGATGACCGTCGCCGACCAGGCAGCGGTCGATCTCGCGCAGCACCTGGTGCGGGTCGCGGCACAGCTCCAGCACGTGCGGCAGCACGAAGGCATCGATGCTGTCGGTCTGCCAGGGCATGGCCTCGGCGCAGGCCAGCAGCGAGGGGGCGGCCGCCATGCCGGCGTCGCTGCAGCTCTGCACCACATGGTGCAGGATCCGACTGCCGTCCAGCGCCTCCGGCGCGCAGCTCGGGTCGACCACCACCAGGTGGTAGCCGAACACGTCGCCCAGCACCTCCGCCAGCAGCGCCTGCTCGGCCGCCGCCAGTTGCCGGCCGAGCGGGCCCGCGCACCAGGCGCGCAGGGCGCGCAGCCGGTCTCGGCGGTGGCGGGGGCAGCAGGGCGGGTTCATGACTGGGCACCATCATACCCTACCGCCACGGCCGCCCGCAGCGGTTGACCGGGCCCGCCCCAACTGGCAGCATAGCCCGTCATGCGTTTTCCAGCCCGTTGATTTACGGGTATTAATTTCCACCCCCAGGCGCCGATAACCCCAGTATGGCCAGCTTCCCCCGCCTCCTGCCGTACCTGTTCGCACTGCTGCTCGGCGCCTGCGGCACCGCCGCCGGCCCGCTGGCCCTGAAGCCGGCGCCGGCCGCCGCCCCGGCGCGGACGAAAGCACCCCTCATGCTGGCTTCGGCCAGCCCCCTGTCCGGCCTGGTCGAGCCCTTCTACCGCCAGCCCGCCAGCCTCTGGCAGCAGTTGCGCGACGAACTCGGCCTGCCGGTCAGGGACGACAAGCGGGTACGGCAGCAACTGGCCTGGTACGCCCGCCACCCCGCCTACCTGGAACGGGTGGTCAAACGCGCCCGGCCCTACCTCTGGTACATCCGCGACGCGGTGCGCCGCCGCGGCCTGCCCGGCGAGATCGCCCTGCTGCCCGTGGTCGAGAGCGCCTACGACCCCTTCGCCTATTCGCACGGCCGCGCCGCCGGCCTGTGGCAGTTCATCCCCGGCACCGGCCGGCGCTTCGGCCTCAAGCAGAACTGGTGGTACGACGGGCGCCGCGACCTGATCGACTCCACGCGCGCGGCGCTGGACTACCTGGAACTGCTCCAGCGCCGCTTCAAGGGCGACTGGCTGCTGGCGCTGGCCGCCTACAACTCCGGCGAGGGCACGGTCCTGAGCGCGGTGCGCCGCAACCGCAGAAAGGGCCGGCCCACCGACTTCTGGCACCTGAAACTACCCAGGGAGACGCGCGCCTACGTGCCCAAGCTGCTGGCGCTGGCCGAACTGGTGCGGGCACCCGGCGCCCACGGCGTGAGCCTGCCGCCGGTGCCCAACGAACCCTATTTCGACATCGTCGGCACCGGGGGCCAGATCGACCTGGCCATCGCCGCCGACCTCATGGACCTGCCGCTCGACGACCTCTACCGCCTGAACCCCGGCTTCAACCAGTGGGCCACCGACCCGACTGGTCCGCACCGACTGCTGGTGCCGCGCACCCACCGCGAACGCTTCGAGGAAGCGCTGGCCCGGCTGCCCGCCGAGCGACGCGTGAAATGGATCCGCCACAAAATCAGAAGCGGCGAGACGCTGAGCCACATCGCGCGCCGCTACCACACCACCACCGGCGCCCTGCAATCGGCCAACAACCTGCGCGGCCACCGCATCCGCGCCGGCCACCACCTGCTGGTGCCGGTGGCCACCGGCAAGACCGAGCACTACCGCCTCAGCGCCGACCAGCGCCGCGCCAGCCGGCAGAACCGCGCCCGCGGCGGCAGCCGACGCAACTACACCGTGCGCCGCGGCGACACCCTGTGGGACATCGCCCGCGCCCACAAGGTGGGCGTGCGCTCGCTGGCGAGCTGGAACAGCATGGCGCCGGGTGACCCGCTCAAGGTCGGCCAGAAGCTGGTGATCTGGTCGAAGAACGGCC
This sequence comes from Thiohalobacter sp., assembly GCA_026984835.1. Classification (GTDB taxonomy): domain Bacteria; phylum Pseudomonadota; class Gammaproteobacteria; order DSM-19610; family DSM-19610; genus JALSRI01. The sequence goes on from JALSRI010000041.1 coordinate 3,575, forward strand.
GCTCCAGCCACCCCGGCAGCCGCACCCGCACCATCCACTACACGGTGCGGCGCGGCGACTCGCTGTCACGCATCTCCAGCCGCTTCCGCGTCAGCGTCGCCGACCTGCGGCGCTGGAACCGCCTGCCCAGGGGCCGCTACCTGCAGCCGGGCCAGCGCCTCAAGCTCTACGTGGACGTGACGCGGCAGGCGGGGAGCAGTTGAGCGGGCAGGACTGCCGCCACACGCCGGACAGCGGGGACACCAACGCGGGGATCGCGCATGTCCGGAGCCTTAGCGCGTAAATTCGGGTGTCACCAGACACTCCCGCCTCTCAGTGCTGGATAGCACACCTCGAGAATGTTTCCCGACGGATCACGGAACAAAATGGTCTGCCCGCCCCTCTGGGGCTTCGGCCCCGCAATCACCTGCGGTGATGAATCCCTTACCAACGAAACGATTCCCTCGAATGCCTCCGGTTTACACGGAAAGGCAACATGGGCCTTTGTATATACTTCGAAATCGTAATCGGGCGATTCCATCAACCCCAGAACAACAGCACCCTTCCCTACGAACGCCTGCTTTGGATCATCCCACTTCTCGATAACGGCAAAGCCGAACAGGCGCCCGTAGAACTCAATGGCTTCTTCGAGGTCCGCTACGTTCAGCCCTATATGGTCAATCCGTGATTCTATCGTGCTCACTAGCTTTCCTTCGGAACATTGTGCGAAAGCAACGCGCAGTTTGCGCCAGTATTCGGTCGCATGTTTTTTGCGTAGACTGGAACGGTAATCCCCCCATTTTTAACGGACACCAGAAGTAGAGGCTAGGCCGCAAGGGCCAACTTCTGTTTCGGGGTTATCCCGCCAATGGCGGTATTGGGCCGCTCATGATTGTACGTCCATAACCAGCG
>JALSRI010000042.1 GCA_026984835.1 Thiohalobacter sp.
ATGCCTCCCGCTACGGCGGCAAGGGCGTGCTGAAGGCGGTGGCCAACGTCAACGGCGAGATCCGCGACGCCGTCCGGGGCCTGGACGCGGCCGACCAGCGGGCCGTCGACGAGCGGATGATCGAGCTCGACGGCAGCGACAACAAGGGCCGCCTGGGCGCCAACGCCATCCTGGCGGTGTCGCTGGCCGTGGCCCAGGCGCAGGCGCGCGAGCAGGATCTGCCGCTGTACCGCCATCTCAAGCCCGAGGGGCCCTGGCAGCTGCCGGTGCCCATGATGAACATCATCAACGGCGGCGTGCACGCCAGCAACAGCGTCGATCTGCAGGAGTTCATGATCCTTCCGGTGGGCGCGCCCAGCCTGCGCGAGGCGGTGCGCTACGGCGCCGAGGTGTTCCACGCCCTGAAGTCGGTGCTGGCCGGCCGCGGCCTGGCCACCACGGTCGGCGACGAGGGCGGCTTCGCGCCCGATCTGCCGTCCAACGAGGCGGCCATCGAGGTGATCCTGGAAGCCATCGACAAGGCCGGCTACCGGGCCGGCGAGGACATCTGGCTGGGCATCGACGCGGCCAGTTCGGAATTCTACAAAGACGGCCAGTACGTGCTGGCCTCCGAGGACAAGGTCTTCGACGCCGCCGGTTTCACCGACCTGCTGGCCTCCTGGGTGGAGCGCTATCCCATCCTGTCCATTGAGGACGGCATGGAGGAGAGCGACTGGGACGGCTGGAAACTGCACACCGAAAGGCTGGGCGACAAGGTGCAACTGGTCGGCGACGACCTGTTCGTGACCAACACCTCCATCCTGCAGCGCGGCATCGACGAACACATCGCCAACTCCATTCTCATCAAGCCCAACCAGATCGGCACCCTGACCGAGACCCTGGCGGCCATCGAGCTGGCCACCGGAGCCGGTTACACCGCCGTGGTGTCGCACCGCTCGGGCGAGACCGAGGACGTGGCCATCGCCGACATCGCCACCGGCAGCGCCGCCACCCAGATCAAGACCGGCTCGCTGTCGCGTTCCGACCGGGTGGCCAAGTACAATCGCCTCATGCGCATCGAGGAACAACTCGGCGACGAGGCCGGTTACGCGGGCCGCGCCGCGTTCCCGCAGTTGTCCTGACGGCGGGGCCCGGCGACCATGCGCTGGTGGTTGTGGGGCCTGTTGATACTGCTGGTGCTGCTGCAGTACCGCCTGTGGATGGGCGACGGCAGCCTGGCCGAGGTCTGGCGCCTGCACGGCCAGGTGGAGGCCCAGAAGCAGGAGAACGAACGCCTGCGCGAACGCAACCAGGCGCTGGACGCCGAGGTGCAGGACCTCAAGCAGGGCCAGGCCGCCATCGAGGAGCGCGCCCGCGAGGAACTGGGCATGATCCGCAAGGACGAGACCTTCTACCAGATCGTCGAGGAGCCGGATTCGTCTTCATCGGAATGAATGCTGGTTTGACCACGAAGGCGCGCACAGGCGCACGAAGGTATGAACAAGGGAGAGATCCCCGACACGGCTGTCCTTGCGCACCCTGCCTCTTTGCGGTGAACGGGAATCTGCCTTCCTTTGCACGGTGACGACAGGAAAACCAACCGGCCCGAGATGAATGTTCCTACCCCATGCTGGGCCCTGGTGCCCGCCGCCGGCAGCGGCCGGCGGATGGGAACGCAGGTGCCCAAGCAATACCTGGAACTGGACGGACGCAGCGTGCTCGAACACTCGCTCTCCGTGCTGGCGGCCGATCCGGCCGTGACCGGCGTGGTGCTTGTCGGCGATGCGGAACGCTGGCCGGCCGGCGTGCGCGAGGCGCTGGCAGGCAAGCCGCTGCTGGCCGCGGCGGGCGGCGAGGAACGCTGCCACTCGGTGCTGAACGGGCTGCGGCGGCTGGCCGCGGAGGTGACGGACGATCCCTGGGTGCTGGTACACGACGCGGCACGACCCTGCCTGCGCGCGGCCGACCTGCGCCATCTGATCCTGAGCCTGGCGGGGCACGACGTGGGCGGGCTGCTGGCGGTGCCGGTCAGTGATACCCTCAAACGGGCAGACGGCGCGGGGCGGGTGCGTCACACCCTGGACCGCAACGACGCCTGGCACGCGCAGACCCCGCAGATGTTCCGCCTGGCGCAGCTCACCGACGCCATGGAGCGGGCGCTGGAAGCGGGCCACCCGGTCACGGACGAGTCCTCGGCAATGGAATTCGCCGGCCACCGGCCGCTGCTGGTCGAGGGACACGCCGACAACATCAAGATCACGCGGCCGGAACACCTGGCGCTGGCCGGCTTCTACCTGCGACAACAGGGGCGACTGTGAGAATCGGACAGGGCTACGACGTGCACGCGTTCCGCGAAGGGGGTCGCCTGGTGCTGGGTGGCGTCACCCTCCCGCACCCGCGCGGCCTGGCCGCCCATTCCGACGGCGACGTGCTGCTGCACGCCCTCTGTGACGCCCTGCTGGGCGCCGCCGCCCTGGGCGACATCGGCCGCCACTTCCCCGACAGCGACCCGCGCTACGCCGGCATCGACAGCCGCGAACTGCTGCGCGCGGTGGTGGCGAAGATCGGGGCGAAGGGCCTGCGTGTCGTCAACGCCGACCTCACTCTCATCGCCCAGGCGCCGAAGCTGGCGCCCCATGTCGACGCCATGCGCGACAACATCGCCGCCGATCTCGGAGTCGGGCCGGACGCCGTCAACGTCAAGGCCACCACCACCGAACGGCTGGGCTTCACCGGCCGGGAAGAGGGCATCGCGGCGCAGGCCGTGGTGCTGCTGGAGGACTGAAGCCGGCCCGTCAGGTGACGGCGGGCGCCACCTCGCCCGTGTCATAGATACACAGGGAGTCGCTGTCCAGTTTCTTTTCGAGAAACGCCAGTTCGTCCCAGACAGCGGCACAATGCGGCGTGAAATACAGCACCAGCATGCGCCGCGGCCGGCGCGCATGGGAGGCGGCCAGCCTGTCGGCCACTTGCTGCATGACCGGTCGTTCGAAGGGATTGTACAGATACAGCACCAGCGGCGAGTCTTCCGGGAAGTCGTAGCGGGCCGCATCCATGCAGACCAGTTCGATATCGGTACAGTTGCGCTCGCCGGTGTAGTGTTCGAGGTTGGCGCGGGCCACGGCATCGAGCCGGGGGCTGAATTCGACACCGACGATGCGCCGAAACGGCAGCGCCGCGGCCAGCAGGACGGCGCGCCCCTTGCCGGAACCGAGGTCGACGAAGGTGTAGTCCGGATAGTGCAGCCCGGCGTCTGCCAGCAGGGTGGCGAAGTCCACGTCACGGATGGGCTCGTAACGGGTGGCGAAGAGCTGGTTCCGGCTGCGGACGTCGAGACTGCCCTGGGAGACGGTGCCGGCGGTGTCGACGTGGTATTTCTGGTCGAAGCCACGATCCATCTGGCGTTGCATGCGCAGTGCGTGCCGGTGGGCAGGACGCAGGTTGTTGACCAGGGCCCCCGAGCTGGCGACGACCAGTACCAGTGTGCCGAGGACGCCCCGTTTCGCCAGCGAACGCCGCGCATGGCGGACCAGTTGTGCAAGCAGCTTCCTCACATTGTCACCTTCGCCCGGCTGCAGGCGGCCGGCGTGTCTTGCTTCCCAATGCGCAGTCTGACGCCCGCCTCCGGACGGCGTCAACGTGGTTGCGGCTGACAGGTTGGCGCCGGGTGCCGCCCGCGCTTCCCCCGCCGGGTCGCGGTCGGGATAATGTGAGCATGACACGAGCGTCTGCAGCCGATGACGGACCGGTGCCGGCCGGCCCCTGGTGGGAACCACCGTGCGCCTGGGGCGGCGCCGCCGGCAGCGCCCTGCTGCGCGCGCGGGTGGAGGATTTCCGGGTGACGGAACGGCCGGTGGCGGAGCCCAGCGGCGAGGGCGAGCACGCTTGGCTGTGGGTACGCAAGCGCGACGCCAACACCGAATGGGTGGCGCGGCAACTGGCGCGCCATGCCGGCGTGGCGCTGTCCGCCGTCGGCTATGCCGGCCTGAAGGACCGGCGTGCGGTCACCGAGCAATGGTTCTCGGTGCATCTGCCGGGCCGGGAGGCGCCGGACTGGGCGGCGCTCGACGCCGACGGCGTCGACATCCTGCGGAGCGCGCGCCATACCCGCAAGCTGCGTCGCGGCGCCCTGCGTGGCAACCGCTTCGAGCTGGTGCTGCGCAGGCTGGCGGTGGACGACGGCGTGCTGGAGCGGCGGCTGGCGCAGGTGCGCGCGGGCGGCGTGCCGAACGCCTTCGGGCCGCAGCGCTTCGGCCACGGCGGGCGCAACCTGGCGGAGGCGCAACGCCTGCTGGCGGGACGGCTGCGGCGGCTGCCGCGCCACAAGCGCAGCCTGTACCTGTCCGCCGCCCGCTCGGCGTTGTTCAACAGGGTGCTGGCGGCGCGCATCGCGGCCGGCACCTGGAACCGGGCGCTGCCGGGCGAGGCGCTGCAACTGGACGGCCGCTCCGGCTGTTTCGTGGCCGCGCGGCCGGACGGGGAGA
>JALSRI010000043.1 GCA_026984835.1 Thiohalobacter sp.
GGTACAGCAGCGATCCGCAGCTGTAGGCCACCTGGCCGAGGTGATAGAGCTTCACGGCATCCTGGTAGTTGACCCATTCCAGCGGCATACCGGACACGTCGGTACGCAGCACCTGGTGACGCAAGTCGAACACAACCGCCTCCTTGACGCGCAGACAGCCTATTTATCGCAGAAATCATGGGGGTTGTAAACGTGACAGGCTGCACAAACGCGCAAATGTAGCCATATAACGACATTTAAACCCCCGCACAAATCCGCTATTATCGCCGCCCAACAGCAAGATCAGGCGCCCGGCGCGGCCTGCGACGGCCGGCTGCTACCGGAATCGCAAGCTGATTCAGACACCTCAGTTTCCGACGGCCTCCCGGCGGGTGCTCGCAGCCACCTGAAAAACCTGACATCTCGGAGTGAACGCAATGCCAATTCGACTGGCCGTGCCCAGAGAGACCCAGCCCGGGGAACGGCGCGTGGCGCTGGTTCCCGCCGTCGCCGAGCGCTTCTCCAAACTGGGCGTCGAAGTCCTCGTCGAGAGCGGCGCCGGCCTCGGCAGCCACTATCACGACGACAACTACAGCGCCGCCCGGATCGTCGACAGCGCCGCCGCGCTGTATGCGGAGGCCGACCTGGTGCTCAGGGTCCAGCCGCCGACCGAGGACGAGATCGACGCCATGAAGGAAGGCGCGGTGCTGGTCGGCATGCTGCAGCCGTTCCGCTACCCGGAACGGGTAGCCAGGCTCCGTGACCGGAAAATCCTCAGTTTCGCCATGGAGCTGGTGCCGCGCATCTCCCGCGCCCAGAGCATGGACGTACTGTCCTCGCAGGCAGCCGTGGCCGGCTACAAGGCCGCTCTGCTGGCGGCCGACCACGCCAGCGGTTTCTTCCCCATGCTGACCACCGCCGCCGGCACCATCCGGCCGGCCAAGGTACTGGTGATCGGCGCCGGCGTCGCCGGCCTGCAGGCCATCGCCACGGCCAAGCGCCTCGGCGCCATGGTGGAAGGTTACGACGTGCGCTCGGCCACCCGCGAACAGGTCGAGTCGCTGGGCGCCAAGTTCGTCGACACCGGCGTGTCTGCCGAGGGCGAGGGTGGCTATGCGCGCGAACTCACAGAGGAAGAGAAACAACAGCAGCAACGGGTGCTGGACGACCACGTGGCGGCGGCCGACGCCGTCATCACCACCGCCGCCATCCCCGGCCGCCCCTCGCCGCGCATCATCGGCCGCGAAACGGTCGAACGCATGAAACCGGGCGCCGTCATCATCGACCTGGCGGCGGAAGGCGGCGGCAATTGCGAAATGACCCAGCCAGGCGAGCTGATCGAGTACAGCGACGTCATCGTCTACGGACCGCTCAACGTGCCCAGTCAGCTGCCGGTGCACGCCAGCGAGATGTACGCCAAGAACCTGCTCAACTTCCTCAACCCGCTGATCGAGGACGGCGAGTTCAGGCCCGACTGGGACGACGAAGTGGTCGCCGGCAGCGCACTGACACGCGACGGGCAGATCCTGCACGAACCGACCCGCAAACAGGTCGAGGGACAGTCATCATGATCGAAGGCTTCACCGCACTCTATATCTTCATGCTGGCCGCATTCACCGGCTACGAGGTCATTTCGCGCGTGCCGGTCATCCTGCACACGCCGCTGATGTCCGGCTCCAACTTCGTGCACGGCATCGTGCTGGTGGGCGCCATGGTGGCCATGGGGCAGGCCGACACCGGCCTGGAGAAGCTGATCGGCTTCATCGGCGTGGTGCTGGGCGCCGGCAACGCGGTCGGCGGCTACGTGGTCACGGAGCGCATGCTGGAAATGTTCAAGAGCAGCAAGGAGGCCCGCTAGATGGACTTCCTCATCCAGCTCAGTTATTTCATCGCCGCGGCGCTGTTCATCATCGGCCTCAAGCGCATGAGTTCACCCGCCACGGCGCGCGGCGGCATCGTATGGGCCGGCGTCGGCATGCTGGTGGCGACCGCCATCACCTTCTTCTGGCCCGGCATGCACAACTACCTGTGGATGACGCTGGCCCTGGCCATCGGCGGCGGCGCCGCCTGGTACACCGGCAAGAAGGTCGAAATGACCGACATGCCGCAGATGATCGCCATCTACAACGGCATGGGCGGTGGCGCGGCGGCCGCCATCGCTGCCGTCGAACTGCTCAAGGGCGAGTTCCATTCCGAAGTCTTCCTGGTGCTGGCGGTGATCGGCGCGCTGATCGGCTCGGTGGCCTTCTCCGGCTCCATGATCGCCTTCGCCAAGCTGCAGGGGCTCATCAAGCGCTCGCTGGTATTCCCCGGCCAGCAGCTCATCAATCTCGCCGTGTTCGCCGGCACCCTGCTCACCGGCGCCCTGCTGATGGGGCAGGGCGAATCGGGCACCAGCCTGATCCTGGCGTTCTTTCTGCTGGCGCTCGGCTTCGGCGTACTCATGACCCTGCCCATCGGCGGCGCCGACATGCCGGTGGTGATCTCGCTGTACAACGCCCTGACCGGCCTGGCGGTGGCCTTCGAGGGCTTCGTGCTGGGCAACGCCGCCATGATCATCGCCGGCACCGTGGTCGGCTCGGCCGGTACGCTGCTGACGCAGCTGATGGCCAAGGCCATGAACCGGCCGCTCTCCAACGTGCTGTTCTCCGGCTTCGGCTCGCACGCCGCCACCGGCCCCCAACAGGGGCCGGAAGGCAGCATGAAGGAGATCGATGCCACCGATGCCGCCGTCATGATGGGCTATGCCGACAAGGTCATCATCGTACCGGGCTATGGCATGGCGGTGGCGCAGGCACAGCACAAGATCTGGGAGCTGGCGGAACTGCTGGAGGAACGTGGCGTGGAGGTCAAGTTCGCCATCCACCCGGTGGCCGGCCGCATGCCGGGCCACATGAACGTACTGCTGGCCGAGGCCGGCGTGCCCTACGACAAGATCCACGACCTCGACGAGATCAACGCCGAGTTCCCGCAGGCCGACGTGGCCCTGGTGATCGGCGCCAACGACGTCGTCAACCCGGCCGCCCGCGAAAACCCGGACAGCCCCATCTACGGCATGCCCATCCTGGATGTCGACAAGGCGAAGAACGTCATCGTCATCAAGCGCGGCAAGGGCAAGGGCTTCTCCGGCATAGAGAA
>JALSRI010000044.1 GCA_026984835.1 Thiohalobacter sp.
CGACTGCCAGCGCTTGAGCCGCTGACGCACCTTGCGGCGCTGCTCCGGCGACATGTGCCGCCAGCGTTCGGCCCCGCGCAACAGCCTGTGCTGGCGTTCGGCCGGCAGATCCGCCCAGCGCTCGCGGAAGGGTTCGAGGATGCGGCGGTCCTGTTCGTCCAGTTTGCTCCAGGGAAGCGGCTGGAGCGCCGGGTCGTCGGCAGCGGTGGCCGGTTGCGCCAGCAGCCCACCGCACAGCAGCAGCATCGGTAGCAGCCATCTAGTCTTCATCGTCTTTCACCTGTAGTCGGTCCAGCGCCGCCCAGCGCGGGTCGTCGTATTGCAGCGGATCCTGCCAGTCGCCCTGCGCATCCGCCCAGTCGGAGAGGAACAGCAGCAGCTCGGCGTCGGGCGGCGGCCCGCCGTCGGCGGACGGAACCCGGTCGGCCACGGACGAAATCCGGTCGTCCGCGATCGCCACCGTCACGGCGGCCAGCGCGCTAGCCAGCAGGAGACTGGGTGCTGTCCAGCCAGTCATAGAATTCCAGCTCCTCGCTCAGTTCCAGGTCCTCGCCCGCCGCCAGCAGGTCGAGATCGTCGGCGCCGGCCGGCAGCCTCGGGGCCGACGGCCACAGCAGGACGGCGGCCACCAGCGCCGCCGCCACCGCCATGCCGGCGGCCGGCAGCCAGGCGCGGCGGCGGGCTCTGCCCGGCACCTGTTCCAGCGCCCGCGCCCGCGCCGCGCGCAGCCGCGCCAGCGTGAGTTCGTCCAGCGCGTCCGCCTGCCGGTCGAGCTGCTGCCTCACCTGGTTCAGAAACGCCTGTTCGTCCCGTTCCGTCATGGCCAGTGGTCCTCCAGCAATTCGCGCAGCCGGTGCACGGCGCGCGAGTAGTGTGTCTTTACGCTGCCCTGGCTGCAGCCCATGGCGAAGGCCGTCTCGGCCACGTCCATGCCTTCCCAGGTGCGCAGCAGGAAGGCCTGCTGCTGGCGCGCCGGCAGGCGCAGCAGGGCCTCGTCCAGCCGCTCTATGGCGGCCTGGTTGGCGACCGCGCGCGACGGTTCCGGGTCGGCCGGATCCGGCGCCTGCTGGATGGGGTCGGGCGGGTCGTCCCCGCCGGCCACCCCCGGCAACGGCCGCAGCCAGCCGAAGATGCGGCTGCGCACCCGGTTGCGCCGGTACCAGTCGCGGATGCGGCTCTGCAGGATGCGGTGGAACAAGGGTCCCCACTCGCCCTCGCCGCGGTCGGCGTACTTGCGCACCAGGCCGAACATGGCCTCCTGCACCAGGTCCAGCGCCTCGTCGCGGCTGCCGGTGGCCAGCTCCGCCATGCGCAGCGCGCGCCGTTCGACGCCGGCCAGGAACCGGTCGATGGCTTGTTGCTGGTCCAGAGTCCGCCCCCCGTCATCCGCCGACTGGCCTCATTGTACGTAAGCACCGCTCGCGCGCGCCTCCCATTCTGTTCAACGCGCGCGGCGGGCGGCGGTTGACAGGCCGTCTTCCAGTACAATGGGCCGTCATGCCGACCACCGCCCCCATCCTGCACGTCGCCGTGCCCTCGCCGCTGTACCGGACCTTCGACTACCTGGCGCCGGCCGGGGTCGAGCCGCCGGCGCCGGGCAGCCGGGTGCTGGTGCCGTTCGGGCGCAAGCGCGTGGTGGGCGTGGTGCTCGGGAGTGCCAGCCATTCGGACATCGACGGCAGCCGCCTCAAGCGGGTGCTGGAAGTGCTGGACCCGCGCCCGCTGCTGGACCCGGAACTGCTGGCGCTGGCGCAATGGGCGGCGCGCTACTACCAGCACCCGATCGGCGAAGCGCTGGCCGCGGCCCTGCCGGTGCTGCTGCGGCATCCCGGCGGCGGCACCCTGTCGCGCCAGTGGTGGCGGGCGACAGCGGCCGGACTGGCCACCGACCCCGCCGCCCTGGGACACGCCGTGCGCCAGGCGGCGGTGCTGGCGCAGCTTCGCCGTCACCCCGGCGGGCTGCCGCGCGACGCCATCGAGGCGCCCATGACGGTGCTGCGGACGCTGCAGGACAAGGGCTGGATCGAAGCCTGCGCCCCAGCGCCCGATGCCGTGCGGGAACCGGGCGCGGCCTATGGCGAGGCCGTGCCTGCACTGGGCGACGCCCAGCGCGCGGCCGTCGAAGCGGTGCGCGAAGCCGACGGCCGCTTCGCCGCCCTGCTGCTTGAAGGTGTGACCGGCAGCGGCAAGACGGAGGTCTACCTGCGCGCCATCGAGCCGGTGGTGCGCAGCGGCCGCCAGGTGCTGGTGCTGGTGCCGGAGATCGGGCTGACGCCGCAACTGGTGCGGCGCTTCGGCCGGCGGCTGGACCTGGAGCCGGCGCTGCTGCATTCGGGACTGTCCGACAGCGAGCGGCTGCTGGCCTGGCAACAGGCCGCCAGCGGCGAACGCCGGCTGGTGATCGGCACCCGCTCGGCGATTTTCACTCCCCTGGCAAGCCCCGGCCTGATTGTGGTCGACGAAGAGCACGACGCTTCCCTCAAGCAGCAGGAAGGCTTCCGTTACTCGGCCCGCGACCTCGCGGTGTGGCGCGCCCGCCAGCTCGGCGTGCCGGTGGTGCTGGGCTCGGCCACGCCGTCGCTGGAGAGCCTCTACAACGTGGAACTGGGGCGCTACCGCCACCTGCGGCTGCCGGAACGGGCCGGCCGCGCCGCCCTGCCGCGGCTGCGGCTGCTGGACGTGCGCCGCCAGCCCATGCAGGACCTGCTGTCCGAACCCCTGCTGGTGCGCATGCAGGACCACCTGGCGCGGGGCGGACAGGTGCTGGTGTTCCTGAACCGGCGTGGTTTCTCGCCGGTGCTGCTGTGCCACGACTGCGGCTGGGTCGCCGACTGCCCGCGCTGCGACGCCCACATGACCCTGCACCGGGCACGCGGCCTGCTACGCTGTCACCACTGCGGTCACCAGCGACGTATCGACACCCACTGCCCGGCCTGCGGCGGCAGCGAGCTGGTGGCGGTCGGCCAGGGCACGGAGCGCCTGGAAGCGGCGCTGGCGGAACGCTTCCCCGACCAGCGGGTGCTGCGCATCGACCGCGACACCACGCGCCGCAAGGGCAGCCTGCAGCAGGCGCTGGACAGCGCCCGCTCGGGCCGGGCGCACATCCTGCTGGGCACCCAGATGCTGGCCAAGGGCCACCACTTCCCGGGCGTCAGCCTGGTCGCCATCCTGGACGCCGACCAGGGGCTGTTCGGCAGTGATTTCCGCGCCAGCGAGCGCATGGCCCAGCTCATCGTGCAGGTGGCGGGCCGGGCCGGGCGCGGCGACCGCCCCGGCGAGGTGCTGATCCAGACCCACCAGCCCGACCACCCGCTCCTGCGCCAGCTGGTCGAGCAGGGCTACGACGCCTTCGCCCGCGCCGCCCTGGAAGAACGCCGCGCCGCCCGGCTGCCGCCCTTCTCCAGCCTGGCGCTGCTGCGCGCCGAGGCCCCCGACGCCGACGCCCCGGCCGCCTTCCTGGAACAGGCGGCACAGCGCGCCGCGGCCCTGGCGTCGCCGGGGGTGCAGCTGTGGGGCCCGGTGCCGGCGCCCATGGAACGGCGTGGCGGCCGCTACCGGGCCCAGCTTCTGCTGCAGGCGACGCGACGCGCCGACCTGCAGGCCCTGCTCACCCGCCTGCTGCCGCAACTGGAAACCGAAAAGACCGCCCGCCGCGTCCGCTGGTCCATCGACGTCGACCCTGCCGACACCCTGTAGGAGCGGGCTTGCCCGCGATCCGGCGCAGCCGCAACCACGGTCCGGTGGCCACCGACGTTCGCGGGCAAGCCCGCTCCTACAGCAGGGGACTGTGCGGCGGATTCGCGAGGCGCGCCGGAAGTCTGTTGAATCCCGCCCGGCGTCCGGGATAATAGGCGCCTTTCCCGACACAGCCGCGCAACCATGAAGCAGCATCTCGCCGAGTTACTCCAACAGGCCGTCGACCGGCTCAAGACCGACGGCGTGCTGCCGGCCGGCCAGCCGGTCGAGATCGGCCTGGAACGCGCCCGTGACCACAGGCACGGCGACTTCGCCAGCAACCTGGCGCTGACGCTGTCGAAGGTGGCGCGCCGCAAGCCGCGCGAGCTGGCCGAGGCCCTGGTGGCCGCACTGCCCGAGTCGGACCAGGTCGACCGGGTGGAGATCGCCGGCCCCGGCTTCATCAACTTCCATCTGAGCCCGGCCGCCTGGTACGCGGTGGTCGGCACGGTGCTGGAGGCGGGCGACGCCTACGGGCGCAGCGAACTGGGCGGAGGCCGGCCGGTGCAGGTGGAATTCGTGTCGGCCAACCCGACCGGCCCGCTGCACGTCGGCCACGGCCGCGGCGCCGCCTACGGCGCCACCGTCGCCGACCTGCTGGAGGCGGTCGGCTACCGGGTGCACCGCGAGTACTATGTCAACGACGCCGGACGCCAGATGGACATCCTGGCGGTCAGCGTCTACCTGCGCTACCTGGACCTGTGCGGCGAGGACGTGCCCTTCCCGTCCAACGGCTACCAGGGCGACTATGTGTGGGACATCGGCGCCAGCCTGCACCGGCGGCGCGGCGACGCCCTGCGCCACACGGCGGCCGAACTGCTCGAAGGCGTGCCGCCGGACGAACCCGCCGGCGGCGACAAGGAGGCCCACGTCGACGGCCTGATCGCGCGCACCCGGGCGCTGCTGGGCGAGGCGCACTACCGCGAGGTCTTCGACCTCGGGCTGGAGTCCATCCTCGACAACATCCGCCGCGACCTGGAAGAGTTCGGGGTGGTGTACGACGAATGGTTCTCGGAGCGCTCGCTGACCGAATCGGGGGCCGTCGACCGCGCCATCGAACGCCTCAAGGCCGGCGGCCACCTGTACGAGAAGGACGGCGCCTGGTGGTTCCGCTCCACCGGTTTCGGCGACGAGAAGGATCGCGTGGTGGTGCGCGAGAATGGCCAGACCACCTATTTCGCCTCCGACATCGCCTACCACATGAACAAGCTGGAGCGCGGCTACGAGCGCGTCATCGACGTCTGGGGCGCCGACCATCACGGCTATGTGCCGCGCGTCAAGGCGGCCCTCGAAGCGCTCGGCGACGACCCCTCGAAGCTGGACGTGCTGCTGGTGCAGTTCGCCATCCTCTACCGCGGAGGCCAGAAGGTGCAGATGTCGACCCGCTCCGGCGAGTTCGTGACCCTGCGGGAGCTGCGCCACGAGGTCGGCAACGACGCGGCGCGCTTCTTCTACGTCATGCGCAAGTGCGAGCAGCACATGGACTTCGACCTCGATCTCGCCAAGTCGCAGTCGGCCGACAACCCGGTCTACTACATCCAGTACGCCCATGCGCGGGTCATGAGCGTCATGCGGCAACTGGAGGAAAAAGGCATGACCTGGGATGCCGCCGCCGGCGCCGCCGGCCTGCCGCGCCTGACCGAGAAGCACGAACAGTCGCTGATGGTACGCCTGTCGCGCTACCCGGAACTGGTCGAGGCCGCCGCCCTCAACCACGAGCCACACCTCATCGCCCACTTCCTGCGCGAGCTGGCCAACGATTTCCATACCTATTACAACGCCCACCAGTTCCTGGTCGAGGACGCGGAACTGCGCAACGCACGCCTCAACCTGATCCAGGCCACCCGCCAGGTGATCGCCAACGGCCTCGGCCTGCTGGGCGTGTCCGCGCCCGAGCGCATGTAGGGCATGCCGCGCGACTACAAGCACCGCGCCGCCGGCCGCCGCCGTTCGAAGCAGCCCGCCGGCTGGGTGTGGCTGCTGGCCGGGCTGGGCGTGGGCCTGTTCGTCGCCTTCCTGGTCTACCTGCAGATGCGCACCCCGGCGCCGCCGCAGCCGGTGCCGCTGGCGCGCCCGGCGGAACGCGACACCCGCGACGTGCGGCGCAACAAGACAGAACCCATCCCGGCACCGCCGCCGCGCCGCTTCTCCTTCTATGACACGCTGCCGGAAATGGAAGTGCTGATACCGGAACAGGAGATCACCGGCAAACCCCACGAGGGCGTGCGCCAGGTCGAACGACCCGGCACCTACCTGCTGCAGGCCGGCTCCTTCCGCCAGCGCAGCCAGGCCGAGCAACTTCGCGCCCGGCTCGGCCTGCTGGGCCTGACCAGCGCCATCCAGACCGTCACCGTCGACGGCAGCAAGACCTGGCACCGGGTGCGGGTCGGCCCCTTCCACGACCTCGAGGAACTGAACAAGGCCCGCGCCCTGCTCAAGCGCAACGGCATCGACGCCATCCTGATGGCGGTCAAGGCGCCCTGAGCGGCCCGCAATCCCGGCCGGCGGCCCGGGTCCGGCGCCCACCCCAACCCTCCGGCGGCGACCGCCTCAGTCTTCGAGGTAGGTATAGCCGCGCAGACCCTCTTCCAGCTCGGCCAGCAGCCGCGCGCCCTGCTCCGCGCCGATGCCGGCCCGCTCGATCTTTTCCCGGTAGGCGCGGCGCAGGTGGCCGGGGTCGAAATGTACATAGGCCAGCAGCTCGTCGGCGCGGTCGCCCTGTTCGGCGCCGGACAGGCGGAAGCGGCCGCCGGGCCCGACTTCCAGGTCGACCGCATCGGTATCGCCGAACAGGTTGTGCATGTCACCCAGGATCTCCTGGTAGGCGCCCACCAGGAAGATGCCCAGCAGGTACGGCTCGCCCGCGCGCACACCATGGATGGGCAGGGTGGACTCGACGCCGTCGCCATCCACGTAGTGCTCGATGCGGCCGTCGGAATCGCAGGTGAGGTCCTGCAGGATGGCGCGCCGGTCGGGCTCCTCGTCCAGCCGCTGCAAGGGCACGATGGGGAAGATCTGGTCGATGGCCCAGACGTCCGGCAGCGACTGGAAGATGGACAGGTTGCAGAAATACTTGTCGGCCAGGCGCTCGTTCAGGCTGTCCAGCAGCTCGCGGTGATTGCGCAGCCGCGGCTGCAGCCGCTCGCGCACGTCGCGGCACAGGGCATTGAACAGCGCCTCGGCCCGGGCGCGCTCGTCCAGCCGCACACGCCCGGCGCCGAAATCGGCGATCACGGCCTCCATGAGCTGGCGCGCCTCCTGGTACAGCTCCAGCGGCGAAGCGCGGTCCAGCCGCGTCCGCAGGGCCGCCAGCCGTTCCAGCGATGGTGGCGGCCGGCCGCCGGCGGGCGGCCCGGCCTCCACCTGGCCGCGCTCGACATCGGTGACGTTGGTGACAAGAAAGGCATGGTGGGCGGTCATGGCGCGCCCCGACTCGGTCACCAGTTCCGGCCGCGGCAGACCGTGAGCGGCGCACAGGCCGTGCACGGTATTCACGACCGTGTCCGCGTACTGGTGGATGTCATAGTTCATGGAACAGAAGCTGCGCGTGCCGGTGCCCTCGTAGTCGACGCCCAGGCCGCCGCCCACGTCCAGCACCTCCAGCGGCACGCCCAGCGCACGCAGTTCGGCATGGAAGCGCGCCGCCTCGCGCAGGCCCGTCTCGATGTCGGCCAGGTTGGCGATCTGCGAGCCGAGATGGAAATGCAGCAGCCGGAGGGCGTCCAGCAGGCCGGCCGCGCGCAGCCGCTCCACCAGCTCCAGCACCTGGGCCGCGTGCAGGCCGAACTTGGACTTCTCGCCACCGGTGTTCTGCCACTTGCCGGCGCCGACGGAGGCCAGCCGGACCCGCACGCCCAGCAGGGGTCTCACGCCCAGCTCGCGCGCCTGGCCGATGACCAGCTCCAGTTCCGACAGTTTCTCGATCACCAGGTAGAGACGCTGGCCGAGTCGCCTGCCGATGAGCGCCAGTCGCACGTACTCGCGGTCCTTGTACCCGTTGCAGATCACCAGGCCGCCGGGCGGCGCCAGCCCCAGCACGGCCATCAGCTCCGGCTTGCTGCCGGCCTCCAGGCCGACGCGGTCACCGCCGTGGCGCAGGATCTCCGAGACCACGCTGAATTGCTGGTTGACCTTGATGGGGTAGACCGCGGTATGGCCGCCGCCGTAGTCCAGCCGCGCGCGGGCGGCGTCGAAGGCGGCGCACAGGCGGTCGACCCGGTCGCGCAGGATGCCCTTGCAGCGCACCAGCACCGGCAGCCGCAGGCCGCTGGCACGGAGTTCGGCGGCGAGCTCGCGCAGGTCGACGGCGGTATCGGACACACCATGATCCGGCCGCACCAGCAGCCCGCCATCCTCGCCGACGTCGAAGTAGCCCTCCCCCCAGCGCGCCAGGTTGTACAGCGCCCGGCTCTGTTGCGTGCTCCAGCCCATGGGCGGCAAAGATACAGGGGCGCGGCATGGTTGTCAGCCGCTGCCGCCGCCGGTATCGTTCGCCCCCATGGGCGGACTGGACGAACACCGGTGGTTCACCGAAATCTGCGAGGAAGGCGGTTCGGCCTTCTCGCTGAAACTGCGCGGCAAGCTGCACGAGGAGCGCACGCCCTTCCAGCGCATCGAGATCTACGACACCGAGTTCTTCGGCCACCTGATGGTGATCGACGGCTTCGTCATGCTGACGGCGCTGGACAACTTTCTCTACCACGAAATGATGGCGCACCCGGCGCTGTTCACCCACCCCGACCCGAAGCGGGTGGTCATCATCGGCGGCGGCGACTGCGGCACATTGCGCGAGGTGCTGAGACACGCCGGCGTGGAACACGCGCTGCAGGTCGAGATCGACGAGCGCGTCACGCGCCTGGCCGAGCAGTACTTCCCGGAACTGTGCGAGTCCAACGACGACCCGCGCGCGGAATTCCTGTTCGGCGACGGCATCCGCTGGATGAAAGAGGCCGAACCCGGCAGCGTGGATGTGGTGATCGTCGACAGCACCGACCCCATCGGCCCCGCCGAGGGCCTGTTCACCGAGGCCTTCTACCGCGACTGCCACCGCGCCCTGGGCGGGCACGGCCTCATCGTGCAGCAGAGCGAATCACCGCTGTTCCACCTCGACAGCATCATCCGCCCCATGCACCGCGCCATGCGCGCCGCCGGCTTCGGCGACACCCACAGCCTGCAGTTCCCGCAGCCCTGCTACCCCTCGGGCTGGTGGACGGCAACCCTGGCGGGCAAGGGCGACATCCGCACCTTCCGCGAAACCGACGCCGCCGCCAAACCCTTCCCGACCCGCTACTACAACGCCGCCATCCACCGCGCCGCCCTGGCCACCCCCGAGCTGCTTAGATAAAGCGGCGAAGAGATAGCCACGGAAAGCACGGAAAACACGGACAATATCTTTGCGCGGCGCGCCACGCGCGCCCGCAAGCAAAAAATGCTTTATCCGTGTTTTCCGTGCTTTCCGTGGCCATTAAACGATTTTTTGCCGAAGCCCGATCAACGCGTCAACCGCTCCAGCCGCAGACGCTGCCGTTCGTCGAACAGGCGTTTCACCGCCAGGTGCACTGCCGCCAGGGTGCCGAAGCCGGCGCCGGCGGCGATCAGGAACATGATCAGGATCTGGTATTTCACCGCTTCCACCGGCGGCGCGCCGGCCAGGATCTGGCCGGTCATCATGCCCGGCAGGCTGACGATGCCGGCCGCCGCCATGGCGTTGATGATGGGGATGAGCCCGCTGCGGAACACCTGGCGGCGGATGTCGGAAAGCGATTCCAGCGCCGTATCGCCCAGCATCAGCCGCGCCTCGATGACGGCGCGCTGGTCGCGCGCCGACTGGGTCAGGCGGTCGAGCGCCAGCGACACGCCGTTCATGGTGTTGCCCAGCAACATGCCGAGCAGCGGAATGGCGTACTGGGGCTCGTACCAGGGCTGGTTGCCGACCACCACCAGCAGCGCGAACAGGGTGACGGCGAACGACGAAATGAACATCGACACCAGGCCGATGCCGTAGCCCCACGGACCGCTGAACCGGTAGTGCTGGCGGGCCATGACCTCGCGGCCGGCCACCGCCAGCATGAGAAACGACAGCAGCGCCACCCACAGCAGGCTGGTGGTGGCGAACAGCGCCTTCAACACCAAGCCGATGAGCAGCAACTGGACGACGGTGCGCACCGCGGCAATGGCGAGCTGGCGCTCCACGCCGGCATGCACCCGGCGCGACACCAGCGCCAGCGCCACGACCAGGGTGGCGGCCAGCGCCAGGTCGAGGGCGGACAGGGTGATCACGCCACCGCCTCCGGCTCGGCGAAGCCACGCGGCCCGAGATGGAAGCGGCGGTCGGCGACGCGCTGCAACTGTTCCCGGGAATGGCTCACCCACAGCAGGCCGGCGTCGTGATCGCGGCGATAGCCATCCAGCACCCGCTCCACGCGCACGGTGTTGTCGGCATCGAGATTGGCGGTCGGCTCGTCCAGCAACAGCACCCGCGGCTCCCGGACCAGCGCCCGCGCCACCGCCAGGCGCTGGCGCTCGCCGCTCGAAAGGCGTTCCACCCGCCAGGCCGCCACTTCGGCGGGAAAGCCCAGTGCATCGAACAAGGCCTCGTCGACACGGCTGAAATGCTCGCCGACGGTGGACGCCCACCAGAAGGATTCCGACGGCACCAGCATGACCTGCCGCCGCCATTCCGCCGGCGGCCAGTCCCGGCGGGGCCGGCCCGCCAGCAACACCTCGCCCTCGTTGGGATCGAGATCGGCCAGCGCCCGCAGCAGCAGCGTCTTGCCCACCCCCGACGGCCCGCTGAGCCCCAGGCACTCGCCGGCCGCCAGCCCGAACGACAACGGCGGCAGATTGTGAACTTTCAGATCACGGACGGACAGCAGCATGGGAAAGGCATCTTAGAGGAAAAAACGATTCGAACCCAATTCCTTCGCGTCCTTCGCGGTAAACAGGCCGCCGGGCCCGCCCCAGAAAAAACGGGCGCCGAAGCGCCCGTCGTAACGACCATCCGAACGGCGGATGGAGAGTCTTCCGCCTGGATCAGAGGTTGTAGGCCCGCTCGTCGTGCTGCGAGAGGTCCAGGCCTTCGGTTTCCTCTTCCTCGGTGACACGCAGACCGATCAACGCATCCAGCACCTTGAGGATGATGAAGGTGGCGATGAGCGTGTACACCAGGGTGGCAATGATACCCACGAACTGGATGCCGACCTGGGTGCCGATACTGTCGACGCCGTCGGCAAAACCGGCGCCGCCCAGGCTCGGGGCGCAGAAGACGCCCGTCAGCAGGGCACCGATGATACCGCCGATGCCGTGCACGCCGAAGGCGTCCAGCGAGTCGTCGTATCCCAGCATGGGCTTGACCTTGACGGCGGCGATGAAGCAACCGACGCCGGCTGCAGCACCGATCGCCAGCGCCCCCATGGGACCGACGGAACCGGAGGCGGGCGTAATGGCCACCAGGCCGGCGACGGCGCCCGACGCGATGCCCAGCACGCTCGGCTTGCCGTGCAGCAGCCACTCGCTGAACATCCAGGCCAGCGCCGCGGCCGCGGTCGCGATCTGGGTGACCGCCATGGCCATGCCCGCGGTGCCGTCGGCCGCCAGTTCGCTGCCGGCGTTGAAGCCGAACCAGCCCACCCACAGCATGCCGGCGCCGACCACGGTCAGGATCAGGTTGTGCGGCGGCATGGCGGTACCCGGATAGCCCTTGCGCTTGCCCAGCACCAGCGCCGCCACCAGGCCGGCGATACCGGCGTTGATGTGCACCACGGTGCCGCCGGCGAAGTCGAGCACGCCCTTGCCACCGAGCCAGCCGCCGTCACCCCATACCCAGTGGGCAATGGGTGCATAGACCAGCAGCAGCCAGATCGCCATGAACCACATCATGGCCGAGAACTTCATGCGCTCGGCGAAGGCGCCGACGATGAGCGCCGGCGTGATGATGGCGAAGGTCATCTGGAAGGTCATGAACACGGTTTCCGGGATGGTGCCGCTCAAGGTGTCGACACCGACACCGGCCAGGAACATCTTGTCCAACCCCCCCCAATAGGCGCCTTCGCCGCCGAAGGCGATGCTGTAGCCGATCACCGCCCACAACACCGTCATCAGCGAGGTGATGGCGAAACACTGCATCATGACCGACAGGCCGTTCTTGGCCCGCACCATGCCGGCATAGAACAGGGAAAGACCGGGGATGGTCATGAACAGCACCAGGGCCGTTGCGGTCAGCATCCAGGCTGTGTCGCCGCTGCTCAGCGCATCCTCGGCGTGCGCCAGCGACGGCAGGGCCAGCAGCGCGCCCGTCGCAGCGGCGGCGCGCACGTTCAACGATTTACGAATACTCATTTCCGGGTCTCCTCTGAATTTTGGCTTAAAGCGCATCCGGACCGGTCTCGCCGGTACGGATACGGACCACCTGTTCCAACGAAGAGACGAAAATCTTCCCGTCGCCGATCTTGCCGGTATTGGCGGCCTTGCTGATGGCCTCGATGACCTGGTCCAGCAGGTCGCTCTTGATGGCGACCTCCAGCTTGACCTTGGGCAGGAAATCCACCACATATTCCGCGCCGCGGTACAGTTCGGTATGACCTTTCTGGCGACCGAAGCCCTTGACCTCGGTCACCGTGATGCCCTGCACGCCGATTCCGGACAATGCTTCACGCACGTCGTCGAGCTTGAAGGGCTTGATGATGGCAGTTACCAGTTTCATTGCTCTTTACTCCCGCCGCCGCCCGCCCCGTTGCGGGGACGAGCGGCTTGCATTGAAAAAACCTAGAACATGTAGAGGGCTTCGACGGCCAGCGTGGTCTGGTCATCCTGCGGCTTGCCGTTGTCGTCGAGGAAGCTGTCCTTGTTGGACCAGTCGCGTCGCACTTCGCCACGCAGCTCCACGGCCTTCATCGGCGCGTAGGCCAGGGTTACGGTGCCCTCTTTCCACTTCTGGGAAGTACCACTGCGGTAACCGTCGTCGTCGTTGAAGTACTCCAGGCGACCGGCGACGCGCCACTGCGGGGCGAACTTGAAGTTCACATAACCGGCATAACCCGTCCAGTTGGCGTCCTTGCCACCGGGGAGGGCGCCGTCCTGGCTGCCGAAGTCGGCGTTGAACATGAACGACAGGGCGTCGGACAGATCGAAGCCGGCGACGATGTCGACCAGGGTACGCGGCTCGGACTGGGCGCCGACCATTTCGTTGCCGTACATGCCCTGCACGTTGATGAACCAGTTGTCGGCCGGCGCGAAGCTGACCTGTGCTTCCAGCGACTTGGCGTCGTTGTCATCCTTCAGGTTGTCCCAGCCGTTGTTGATGCCGGCCGTCACCGACACGGCATCACTGACGGCATAGCTGGCGCGCACGCCGGTGTGGGTGAAGGGAATGGCGAAACCGAACAGGATGGAGCGCGAGAAGTTCCAGTTGTCCTTGCTCTCGATGACCTCGGCGCCCTGCAGGGTGGCGAACTTGCCGAACATCACGCTGGCGGCGCCCGAGGCATAGTTCAGGTAGGCCTGCTGCACGTCGAACTCGTCGCTGCTGCCGGTACCGGCCGCGGCCGTGACATTGGCGTCCTCACCGGCGTTCAGCACCACCGCGCCGCCGAAGCCCTCCTCGGGCAGGCTGCTGATGGACAGGCCGATCATGTTCAGGTTGAAGGAATTGTCCTCGGTGTCGAAGACGCGGTTGGTGACCGCGCCGTCCGTCGCATAGGTGTACGAGGTGTCGATATAACCGCTGATCTCCACGCCGGAGGCGCCGAGCACCTCACCCAGGGTGGGGGTCTCGGCGGAGGCGGCGCCGCTGGCGGCGGCCATGGCGGAAACCAGCAGGGTCTTTGCGTACTGTTTCATATTTGGTTGACTCCTCTCTCTTAAAAGGGATGTTGTCTGCTTGTGGATGAATCTCTTGTCCATGGGTACAGGACATCATCACCCCGGACGTACCGCATGCCATAGCAGGGTCTGTGCCATATCAAAAAAGGACGATAAATCAATCTATTAAAGTAATACTGTCCGCACGGCACGCCCCCATCTGCACCAAAACGGGGAGCAGAACCAGCTTGCACCAGGATAGTGCACTATTTGGGTGCGTGCGGCGGGCTGGACGCTGTGCAGGCGCTTCGCTAAGGTGTCGCCCATGCGGGATGCCAAGTTCATCGACGACCTCGCGCGGCGCCTGTCCGACGCCCTGCCGCCGGCGGCGCGCGACCTGCAGGCCGACCTGGAGAAGAACTTCCGCGCCACCCTGCAGGCGGCGCTGGCAAAGCTCGACCTGGTCACGCGCGAAGAATTCGACGTACAGACCCGGGTGCTGGCACGCAGCCGCGCGAAGCTCGACGCGCTGGAAAAGCAGGTCGCCGAGCTGGAGAAACGCCTGGGGCAGGAAAGGACCGACTGAAACACCGGCCACGCCGCGGGACGCGGCGCCGCATCTCGTCCGCCGTCCAGGGAAGGAGGCCATGTCACTCGCTGTCGTCTACAGCCGCGCCCAGGCGGGCGTGGAAGCGCCGCTGGTCACCGTCGAGGTGCAGCTCACCGGCGGCCTGCCGTCGCTGTCCATCGTCGGCCTGCCCGAGGCCGCCGTGCGCGAGAGCAAGGACCGGGTGCGCGGCGCCCTGCTCTCCAGCGGCTTCGAGTTCCCGCCGCGACGCCTCACCATCAACCTGGCGCCCGCCGACCTGCCCAAGGAGGGCGGTCGCTTCGACCTGCCCATTGCACTCGGCATCCTGGAGGCCACCGGCCAACTGGGCGGGGCGCGCCTGGACGGTCTGGAGTTCATCGGCGAGCTGGCGCTGGGCGGCAGCCTGCGCCGCGTCGCCGGCACCCTGCCCGGCGCCCTGCAGGCCGGGGACTGCGGCCGCACCCTGGTCTGCCCGGCCGCCAGCGCCGCCGAAGCCGCCCTGGCCGGTCCGGGCCGCGTGCTGGCGGCCGCCCATCTGCTGGACGTATGCCGCCACCTGGCCGGCGAACAGGCCCTGACCCCGCCGGGCGCGCCACCCGCGTCCCCGGCGGTCTACCCGGACCTGGGCGACGTGCGCGGCCAGGCGCAGGCGCGCCGGGCGCTGGAAATCGCCGCCGCCGGCGGCCACAACCTGCTGTTCAGCGGGCCGCCGGGCACCGGCAAGACCCTGCTGGCCAGCCGCCTGCCGGGCCTGCTGCCGCCGCTGGACCAGGCCGAGGCGCTGGAAACGGCCGCCGTCGCCTCGGTCAGCCGCGACGGCTTCGACCCGCGCCACTGGCGCCGGCGGCCCTTCCGCGCCCCCCACCATTCGGCCTCCGGCCCGGCCCTGGTGGGCGGCGGCCCGCGCGCGCAGCCCGGCGAAATCTCGCTGGCCCACAACGGCGTGCTGTTCCTGGACGAGCTACCCGAATTCAGCCGCCAGGTGCTGGAACTGCTGCGCGAGCCGCTGGAGAACGGCCGCATCGTCATCAGCCGCGCCGCCCGCCGCGCCGAATACCCGGCCCGCTTCCAGCTGGTGGCCGCCATGAACCCCTGCCCCTGCGGCTACCTCGGCGACAGCAGCGGCCGCTGCCGCTGCACCGCCGAGCAGGTGCAACGCTACCGCGCCCGCCTGTCCGGCCCGCTGCTGGACCGTATCGACCTGCAGGTCGAGGTGCCGCGCCTGGACTACGACCAACTCCGCGACGGCGACAGCGAAGACAGCGCCAGCGTACGCCGGCGGGTGCTGGCGGCCCGCAGCCTGCAGCACCGGCGCGGCACCCTGAACGCCCGGCTGACGCCGGCACAACTGGAAAGCCTCTGCCCGCTGGATGCGGCCGGCGAACGGCTGCTGGCCCGGGCCATGCAGCGTTTCGACCTGTCGCTGCGGGCGGTGCACCGCATCATCCGGGTCGCGCGCACCGTCGCCGACCTGTCGGACGCCGACGCCATCGCCCCGGCGCACCTGGCGGAAGCCATCGCCTGCCGGTGCGGCGGCCGTTAGGGGCGCAGCGGCGGGGTTCGCTGCGCCCCCACCGGAAAACCGGCTTTGCAAGTCTTCCCCCCACCGACGTTTCCCCCGATAATCCCTCCATGCCGTCCCCCGCCCCCGCCGCCTGACCCGTGCCCGACCTCAACCCCGCCCAGCGCGCCGCCGTGCGCGAGACCGAGCGGCCGTTGCTGGTGCTGGCCGGCGCCGGCTCCGGCAAGACCCGGGTCATCACCCACAAGATCGCCTGGCTGATCCGCGAATGCGGCCTGGACGCGCGCCACATCACGGCCGTCACCTTCACCAACAAGGCCGCCCGCGAAATGCGCGAACGCGCCCTGAAACTGGCCAGCCGCGAGGAAGCCCGCGGCCTGAGCGTGTCCACCTTCCACACCCTCGGCCTCAACATCCTGCGCCGCGAGGCGAAACGCCTCGGCTTCAAGCCCGGCTTTTCCATTTTCGACAGCCAGGACAGCCAGCATCTGATCGACGAACTGCTGCGCAAGGCGGCCAGCGTCCACGCGCCCGAGGCGCTGCGCGGGAAGATCTCGGCCTGGAAGAACGCACTGTGCCTGCCGGAACAGGCGCTCAAAGAGGCGGCCGACGACTTCGAGGTGGCGGCGGCGCGGCTGTATGCCGATTACCAGCACCACCTGCACGCCTACAACGCCTTCGACTTCGACGACCTCATCCTGCAGCCGGTGCGGCTGCTGACCGACGACGACGAGGCGCGCGCACGCTGGCAGGGCCGCATCCACCACCTGCTGGTGGACGAATACCAGGACACCAACCAGTGCCAGTACGAACTGGTGCGGCTGCTGGTCGGCCGGACCACCCCGTTCACGGCGGTCGGCGACGACGACCAGTCGATCTATGCCTGGCGCGGCGCCGACCCGGCCAACCTGCTGCGCCTGCA
>JALSRI010000045.1 GCA_026984835.1 Thiohalobacter sp.
GCCTGTGCTACGTCGGCATCACCCGCGCCCGCCGCCGGCTGGTGGTCAGCTACGCCGAGCAGCGCCGGCTGTACGGCAGCGAGAGCTATTGCGAGCCATCACGCTTCCTGCGGGAGATTCCGTCGGAGCTGATCGAAGAACTGCGTCCGCGCCTTCAGGTCAGTCGGCCGCTGGCGTCCACGGCGGGCTTCTCCGCGCCGGAGTCCGCCGGCGAGTACCGCCTCGGCCAGCGCGTGCAGCATGCGAAGTTCGGCGAGGGCGTGGTGCTGAACTATGAAGGCCAAGGCAGCCACGCCCGGGTTCAGGTCAATTTCGAAGCCGTCGGTCCGAAGTGGCTGGTGGTGGCGTATGCGAATCTGACGACGCCGTTGTGACGGTGCGGGGACTTCGCCTGGTTCGAGAGGGGGGCACACTGTTCCGCTTCGTTTGTACGGCGGACGCCGGACGGTCATGGTGGGGTGAGCGCAGCGAACCCCACCAAAACGCCGGTGAGGCAGCCCCTGCCGCCTAATCCAGGCGCCCCACGCTCTGCAGTCGAGGCCCCGGCAGCCGCGTCAGATTCATCAGGGCTTCGCGTGGCTTGCCGATGTGGTTGCCTTGGGCGAAGTCGACGCCGTAGTCGCGCAGCAGCTCCAGGGTGGCTTCGTCTTCGACGTATTCGGCGATGGTCTGTTTGCCCAGCGCGTGCGCGACCTGGTTCATGGACTGCACCATGGCCTGGTCGACGCTGCTCCTGGCCATGCCCTGCACGAAGCCGCCGTCGATCTTGAGCTTGTCCACCGGCAGGTGCTTGAGGTAGGCGAAGGACGAGAAGCCGGAGCCGAAGTCGTCGAGGGCGAACTGGCAGCCCATTTCCTTGAGCGCCGTGATGAAGGACTCGGCGGCCGACAGCCGGGCGATGGCGGCCGTCTCGGTGATCTCGAAGCAGACCCGGGCCGGATCCAGGCCGGACTGGTCGAGCAGTTCACGGATCAGCGGCAACAGCAGTTCGTCCTCGAAGGCCTTGCCGGAGAGGTTGATGGAGAAATTGACCGCCTCGCCCTGCTGGTGCAGGCGCGCCAGGTGGTTGAGGGCGCGGCGCACGATCCAGCGGTCGACGCTGTGGATGAGGCCGAAGCGTTCGGCGGCCGGCATGAAACCGCCGGGCAGGATGATCTCGCCATCGTCGCAGAGCATGCGCACAAGTACTTCGTAGTCCTGCACCTGTTCATCGTGCAGCGACATGATGGGTTGGTAGACGAGCTGGAAGCGATCCTGATCGAGCATGTCGCGCACCCGGGCCGCCCAGCCCATGTCCTCTGCCATGCCGGCCTTGTTGCGGTCACTGGGGTCGTACAGCTTGCTGCGGTTGCGGCCCTGGCCCTTGGCCATGTTACAGGCCAGGTCGGCGTGCGACAGTGCTTCCTCGGCGCTCGCCACCCGGGAATCGATGATCGATACGCCGATGCTGCAGGTAATGTTGAAGGTCTTGCCGTCTTCCGTGAAGCGGTACTGTTCGAACAGTTCGCGGAAGTGCTCGGCTGCCTGCAGCACGTCGGCCGGGCGGATATCGTACAGCAACAGCGTGAACTCGTCGCCGCCGAAACGCGCCAGCAGGTCGCCTTCGCGCACATGCCCTAGCAGCAGCTGGGTGACCTCGACCAGCAGGCGGTCGCCCGCGGCATGGCCCAGCGTATCGTTGATGTACTTGAACTGGTCGAGATCGATGTAGAAGAGGGCGCAGGTGGCATCGGGGCTGCGCCCCACGCGCGCCACGATGCGTTCCAGTTCCTGTTGGAAGTAGTGGCGGTTGAACAGCTTGGTCAGGCTGTCGTGCTCGGCCTGGTAGGTCAGTTCCTGGTGGAAGGCCTTCTGATCGGTGATGTCGCGGGCGGTGCCGCTGATGCGCACCACGCGTCCGTCCTCGTCACGATGGGCGCGGGCGTTGAAGCTCAGGTGGCGATGCCCACCGTCGCGGTCGAGGTGCACGGTCTCGTACTGGTACAGGTCGCGGCCGGCCAGCAGGGCGCTGAAGGCGTCGTGATCCGCGTCGATATGATCGGGTGCGCTGAATTCGGTGATGGCGCGCCCGATCATGCTGTCGGCGGTCAGCCCGTAGATGGTCTTGCTGGAAGCGTTCAGGTAGCTCCAGTTGCCCTGCGGGTCGACGCTCCAGACCAGGTCGTGGGCGGTCTCGACCAGGTCGCGATAGCGCGACTCCGCCGCCTTCAGGTCGCGTTCGGCGGCCTTGCGCTGGGTGATGTCGCCGATCAGGCAGGTGAACATGCGCCTGGCGCTGATCTCCATGGCAGAAATGCGCAGCGACATGTGGACGCGCTCGCCGTTGCGGTGCCTGCCTTCGACCTCGCGTTCGTCGGCATGCGGGTCGATGCCCTGGCGCACGCGGAACTGGTCGGGCAGCAGGGCCGACAGGTGTTGTCCGCGGATCTCCTGCGCCAGGTAGCCGAACAGGCGTTCGGCAGCCGGGTTGAAGGTGTCGATCAGGCCCTGTTCGTCGACCACGATGATGCCCTCGGCGGCCGTGTCGACGATGGCGCGCATGTGGGTCTCCTGGTCGCCGAGGCGGCGGAACACCTTGCCCAGCGTTTGTGTCAGGTGACCGATCTCGTCGATGGAGGCGGGCTGCAGCTGCGACAGGTCGGCGTGGGTGGAGGCGCCGCTGCGGCTGAACAGCTCCTGGAAGGGGCGCATGGCCTGGTTGAGGCTGTACACCGACAACAGGGCGATGACGGTGGTGACGGCGCCCAGCACCGCCCAGGTGACCAGGTAGCCCGGCGACAGTTCACCGGCCTGCTGCCAGTGATAGTCGGCCAGCAGCGAATAGGACAGCAGCGGCACCAGGCCGACCAGCAGCAGGACGCGCCACTTCAGGCTCAGGTGAATGCGCTCCAGGCTCAGGTGGCCGGCCAGCTTGCCCAGTTGATGCACGCCGAACAGGTAGGCCGGCATGCCAACGAGCACCGCAGCGCCGGCCTGAAGGGCCAGCGCGTGCAGAAAGGTGTACAGGTTGCCGGCGCCGATGCCGCCATCGAGCACCTGGAACAACAGCGCCGGCGTGACCAGCGCATACAGCGCCAGCAGGCCCCAGAAGTCGCGGCTGAAACGCCCCAGGCCCTGTTGCAGGTGATCGGGTGCGATGTCGTCGTGCGGATGTTCGACGGCCCAGGCCACCAGCGGCGTCACCAGGCGCTGAAAATGGAACAGCGCCCAGAAGATCATGACCAGGGTGAAGCCGGGGACCAGGCCCTGCACCAGCACATCCATGAGCTGGTCGGTGGAGAGAATGCCGAGCCCGATGGCGGCGCCGAAGCCGGCCACCGGGGTCAGCAGGAAGCCGAAGAACAGCAGTATCGAAAATCGGGCGCCGATGCGCTCCGGTACGTCCAGCATGTTTTCCCTCGGGACTTCGGCCTTATTGTGACGCGGCCGTTCTTCCACTCATGATGCTACGGCTGTCGCCAGCAAATTCCCTTATATTGCACGGCACTAGACTGCTTTTCGAATAAAGATGGCAGCATGATGGCATAACAGACGCAATTTGCAAGAATTATTTTCCAAGGCCGCACATCTATAGAATACGCGGCGAACACCGCATCACCATCACAGGGGAGAGCACATGAAACGACGCACCTTCATCCGTCAGCTCGGTGGCGGCGCGCTGGCGGCCGGCACGGCGCTGGCGGCCGGCTGCAAGGGCGAGACACCGGCCGCGGCCGGTGCTGCTCCGGCTGTGGCGAAGCCGGCAAAGACCATTCACTGGAAGATGGTCACCACCTGGCCCAAGAACTTTCCCGGCCTGGGCACCGGCGCGAACTTTCTCGCCGACCTGATCGGCAAGCTCAGCGGCGGCCGCATCCAGGTCAGGGTGTACGGCGCCAAGGAACTGGTGCCGGCGTTCGGCGTCTTCGACGCGGTGTCGCGCGGCGTGGCCGAACTCGGCCACGGTTCCGCCTACTACTGGAAGGGCAACGGCGAGGCACTGCAGTTCTTCGCCGCCGTGCCCTTCGGGCTGACGGCGCAGGAAATGAATGCCTGGCTGTATCACGGCGGCGGCATGGAACTGTGGGAGGAGGCCTATGCGAAGTTCGGCCTGGTGCCGACCGCGGCCGGCAATACCGGGGTGCAGATGGCCGGCTGGTTCAACAAGGAGATCAATTCCGTCGACGACCTCAAGGGTCTGAAGATGCGCATCCCGGGCCTCGGCGGCGAAGTGCTGGCACGCGCCGGCGGTACGCCGGTGACGCTGGCGGGAGGCGAACTGTTCACCTCCCTGCAGTCCGGCGCCATCGACGCCACCGAGTGGGTCGGTCCCTACAACGATCTCGCCTTCGGCCTGTACAAGGCCGCGAAGTACTACTACTACCCCGGCTGGCACGAGCCCGGCACCACGCTGGAGTGCATGATCAACAAACAGGCCTTCGA
>JALSRI010000046.1 GCA_026984835.1 Thiohalobacter sp.
TGATGGCCAGGCTGCTGTCGGTGAGCGTCCAGACCTTCGTCACCGGCAAACTGCTCATCACCGGCGCGGGGGTGCTGTTCCTGTTGATGCACGCCCACTTCCGCGTCCTGGGCGTGGTCACTGGCCGGCAGGCGCTGCACGGGCTGGTGCCCGTGTACGTCGCGCTGATCGTCTACGAACTGGTCTTACTGGCGAGGCTACAATAATGAAAACGTTCAACTGGCAAACAGTCGTCGCCACCAGCGACGCCGGTTCCCGGGCAGCGGCGCGGGCGCTTGCAAATCGACTGGCGGAAGTTTGGACAGGATCCAGCCGGGCAGGGGAGGATTGTCACTGTAGCCGCAGGACACACCCAGATTGTTCGGATCGAATATCTTCACGAAGCCGGGCGCGTTGAGATCGTCTGCGTAGACGATACCGCAGTAGTCTTCCCCGTGCTCGCGGCGCAGCAGGACATCGACCTCGTCGATGAAACGCTGCAGTTCTCCGGCCGCCACCGGCGCCACCGGCGGCGGCTCGCCAATCGCGTACAGGTACCAGCCGCCGCCGGCGTCCCGTTTCAGCACTTCCCACAGCGCGTCGAGCTGCGGCCAGCGCAACACGCCGGAGAAACTCCCCCGGAAGGCTGTCAGAAAATCGTCCTGCTCCTCGGCCATTGTCGCCCTCCTCCAGACCGTCTGCCTCCCTCCCAGATTAAAGGATGCGGTCACCTTTTGCTAAGAGAACCCTGACCGATTCATCCACCCGGCGGAAATTCCCGGATGCTCCCCTTGCCGGCCCTTCGGGCCTTCCTGCGGGCACACGGCACGCCGGCATGACGATTCCGACCGGAGCAGAGCATGCCCCCGGCTGCCGGATCCGGCCGCCACCCCTGAGGAAAAAACTTTTAACTCAATCAGTTATGATTAGACAAGCTTGACAGCCAGGGGCCGGCGCCGTACATTCGCCCCCTGTCGCGATTACCGGTCCGCCCCCCATGAACCAGCCCATGCCCCTGTTCGTCCTCGCCTCGCTGCTGCTGCACGGCCTGTGGCTGCTGCTGCCGCACGGTTCGGCGCGCAACCCCGAGATCGGCGGCTGGCAGCAGGCCTTGCAGGTGCGGGTGGCCCGGCCGGCTGCCGAGGCCCGGCAGCCGGCCACGGCCGACGCGGTGCGCCAGGCCCCGGCGCGCAGCGCCGGACCCGCCCCGAACCACGCGCGACAGATCCTCCCCGTCGCACCGGCGCAGCCGGCGGCGGCGCGGGCTGCCACCGCCCCCAGCCACACGCAGGCGTCCCCGCGGCATGTCGCACAACGGCCGCCCTCCCCGAACCTGGCGGCTGCCCGGGCGCGCATCAGCGCGGCCCTGCGGCGCCACCTGGCCGAACAGTTCGACTATCCCTGGCTGGCACGCCGGCGCGGCTGGGAGGGACAGGTCACGCTCGCTATGCGGGTGGAGGACAATGGCCGCCTGAGCAACCTGCGAGTGGTGCGGACTTCCGGACACGGTGTGCTGGATCGTTCGGCGCTGGAATCGGTGCGCCGCATCGGCGCGCTGCCGGAGGCCCGCGGCTGGCTGCAGCGCGGCCGCAGCCTGGATCTGCAGATCCCGGTCCAGTACCGCCTCTTCGACAGTTGACGCGGCCGTGGGATACCGACTGTCCAGGATCTACACCCGCACCGGCGACAGCGGCGACACCGGCCTGGGTGACGGCGAGCGGGTCGCCAAGGACGACCCGCGCATCGAGGCCATCGGCGCAGTGGACGAACTCAACAGCGCCCTGGGCGTGCTGCTCGCCAGTCCCTTGCCGGAATCCGTCGCCGCGACCCTGACAGACGTACAGCACCGCCTGTTCGACCTGGGCGGGGAACTGTCGCTGCCCGGACAGGCCCTGCTGCAGGACCGGCACGTCGGGGAGCTGGAGCAGCGGCTCGACGCCCTCAACGCGGCGCTGCCGCCGCTCGAAAACTTCATCCTGCCGGGCGGCAGCCGCAGCGCCGCCCTGTGCCACCTGGCGCGCGCCATCTGCCGCCGCGCGGAACGCCGCACCGTGCACCTGGCGCACGGCAGCAAGCTCAATCCCGCCGGCCTGCGCTACCTCAACCGCCTGTCCGACCTGCTGTTCGTGGTGGCGCGGGTACTGAACCGCGAAGCGGGCCGGCCCGACGTGCTGTGGCGGACCGACGCGCCTGTTGACGATTGACGCCGTCACGCGGACGGGCGACAACCTGCTCCGGCGATACCGCCGACAGGTGGTCGACGGGCCGGGGCCGTGCACCCGACCCCGCATCCCGCCGTACGGCATCGAGCTTTTCGCACAGCACCCGCGCCCCCTCCACCGCGCGCGGCGTCTGCCGTTCCAGCTCGTCTGCCGGCACGGTCAGCAGGTGGCCGAGCCGCACCGCCCCGAGTCCCGGCCAGCGTTTCCACTCCACCAGCGGGTTTCCGCTCTTGCCGGCGCCCGCGACGATCGCGTCCGGGTCGGCGGCCACGACGGCTTCCAGGCTGACGGTGGGCGCCAGTTCCGGCAGGTCGGAAAAAATGTTTTCGGCCCCGCACAGGCGCAGCCAGGCGCTGATCATGTGCCTGCCGTTGACCGTCATCAGCGGCCGGTCCCAGACCTGGTAGAACACGCGCAGCCGGCGGCGGCCGGCGTAGCGGCTGCGCAGCGTCTCCACCTGCTCGCGAAAGTGGCGGGCGGCGCGGGCAGCGACTATGTCGCTGCCCGCCAGGCGACCGAGCCGTTCCAGGCTGGTGGCGATGTCGTCGATGCGGCGCGGCTCGGACAGGAACACCGCCAGCCCCAGCCGCTGCAACTGCTCCGGCACCTGGCCGTTGCCGCTTTGCCAGGCCACCACCAGGTCGGGCCGCAGCGCCAGTATGCGCTCGAGGTCGAGACTGCCACCGCCACCGACGCGTGGCAGGGCGCGCGCCGGCGGCGGGTAGTCGCTGTGTTCGGAGACGGCGACCACGTAGGCGCCGGCCCCGGCGGCGAACAGCAACTCGGTCGCGTGTGGCGCCAGGCTGACGATGCGGTGCGCCGGCCGCGCCAGGCGCACCATGCGACCGGCGTCGTCCACCACCGCCAGTTCCGCACGCAGACGATCCGGCACGATCACCAGCGCCAGCAGCAGGCAGGCCAGGGCGGCCGGAGCGAGGGATGGACGGCGCATGACAGCGATTCTACGTCATATCCCGTACAATCGCCCGCCCGTCACGACTGCCCGGAAGCAATCCATGCGAGCCCCTGTGGGCATCATCGGAGCCGGCGAGATAGGCGACGTGTTCACACGCGCCTTTCTGCGCCGGAGCCATCCGGACGGGCGGCACAGCTCCACGGCATCACGCCGGGTTCAGAACGCCGCGCGAACCCGAACAGAATGCAGTGCCCCTTGCCGGGATGGCCGGTGAAGAAGGTCCCGGACTGCGAGTCCTCGCCCGGGAAGTCGGTCCGCCGCCCCTCGATGTTGCGCATGGAGCAACAGGCTGTGGCCAGTGACAGGCTGTTGATGTCGAAGCCTTCGTACAGGGTGCGTCGTACCGTTCGTCGCACGGCCACCGTCTGAAAGAGGGCGTGCCAGCGGGGTGTCCTGGTACCGGTTCAGCCGGCCCAGCCGGCCAGCGTCATCAGCGACAGGCCCACCAGCCAGACCACCAGGGTACGCCATACCAGGCGCATGGCGGCGCGCGGCGGCGCCAGTGTCTCGTCGTCCCCGGAGACCGACACGTCGAGGGCGCCCAGGCCGGTCTCGGCGAGTACCCGCTCCGAACCTTCCACGCCTTGCGGATGGGTCTGATGGGCGGCGCGCCAGCCTTCCAGCGCGGCGTCGAAATGACCGCTCAGGGCATAACCCAGCGCCGTCAGGCGGGCCGGGATCCAGGCCAGGATGGCCAGCAGCAGGGCGACGCTGTCGCCGAATTCCCCTTCGCCGCTGCGTTCGCGGTAGAGCACCGAGGTGGCGCGGTACAGGGCGGCTCCCACCGGTCCGAGGACGATGAACCAGAACAGCACCGCGAACAGGCGATCGTTGGCGCCACTCAGCACAGCGCGCGTGACCAGGGTGGTGGTGGCCTGCGGATCGTCCGGGGGGCTGTCGCCGTCCAGCAGGCGGGCGGCGGCGCGGCGGCGCAGGTCCAGGTCGCTGGAGTCACCGACCTCGCAATAGGTCTCGACATCGGCGGCCAGATCGCGCGGACCCAGGCAATAGACAAACACCGCCACGTTGTAGAGCAGGCCGACCAGACCGAACAGCAGGTCGTCGGTCCAGTCCTGCAGCAGGGCCACCGCGGCCAGCGGCGGCAGCAGGACCACCAGCAGGCCGGCGGCGCCGTCCCACAGCGGCGCGTTCAGGCGGGCCCGCAGCCAGTCCACGTAGTCGAGGAACCAGCGGTAGCGCCGGTACTCGTGCAGGTTG
>JALSRI010000047.1 GCA_026984835.1 Thiohalobacter sp.
ACCGCCACCGACTTGCCGGCCGGCAGCTTGTCGATCAGCTTCTCGAAACTCGAGACGTCCTTGACCGGCTTGCCGTCGATGCGCAGGATGATGTCGCCGCTGCGGATACCGGCCTTGGCGGCGGCGCCGGGGCCGACTTCCTCGACCAGCACGCCGCCTTCCTTCAGCTCCAGCTCCTTGCGCTGCTCGGCGGTCAGATCGGCCACCTTGGCGCCGATGCGGTTGCTCTGCACCACCTCGCTCTCTCCGGCGCGCTCGATCTCGGCCACCTTCTCCGGCAGTTCGCCCAGCACCACCCACAGGGTCTGCTTGCGGCCGTTGCGGATCACCTTGACCGGCACGCGCTTGCCGACCGGCGTGCTGCCCACCACCGGCGGCAGGGCCGAGGACTGCACGATCTCCTTGCCGTTGAAGGCGACGATGACGTCACCCACCTGCAGGCCGGCCTTGGCGGCCGGGCTGTCCGGCAGCACCTTGGCCACCAGCGCACCCTCCGGCTTCTTCATGCCGAAGGACTCGGCCAGGTCGCGGGTCACGTCCTGGATCAGCACGCCCAGCCAGCCGCGCACCACCTTGCCGCGGGTCTTGAGCTGCTCGACCACGTCCATGGCCACGTCGATGGGAATGGCGAACGACAGCCCCATGTAGCCGCCGGTGCGGCTGTAGATCTGCGAGTTGACGCCCACCACCTCGCCATCCATGTTGAACAGCGGGCCGCCCGAGTTGCCGGGGTTGATGGCGACGTCGGTCTGGATGAAGGGCACGTAGTTCTCGCGCGGCAGGGCGCGCCCCTTGGCGCTGACGATGCCGGCGGTGGCGGAACGATCGAAGCCGAAGGGCGAACCGATGGCCAGGACCCATTCGCCGACCTTGAGCTTGTCGGCGTGGCCGATGTGAACCACGGGCAGGTCCTCGGCCTCGATCTTGAGCAGGGCGATATCACTGCGCTCGTCGGTGCCTATGACCTTGGCCTGCAACTCGCGCCGGTCTTCCAGGCGCACGATGATCTCCTCGGCGTCCTTGACCACGTGGTTGTTGGTGATGACGTATCCGTCACGGGAAATGATGAACCCGGACCCCAGCGAGCGGGCGTCGCGCTCGACCGGCGCCCCGCCCTGTCCTTCGCCGAAGAAGTGCTTGAACAGGTCGCCGAACGGGCTGCCCTCGGGCAGGTCCGGGATCTCGATGCCCTCGGGCAGGTTCATGCCGCCGGTCTTGATCTTCTGTATGGTGCTGATGTTGACCACCGCCGGGCTCACTTCCTCGACCAGGTCGGTAAAGTCGGGCAGCCGGCCGGCCAGGGCGGCGGTACTGAACAGCAGCCCGGCCAGCAGCGCAAAGGGGGCCAGGCTGTCGGTGATACGTCGGTACATGGTAACGAAACTCCCTGTGTAGGCTTTCAACATTTTCAGATTATTCAAAGTGTTGTCGCGATACCTGCACGACGCAGCACCACCGGCTGGTAGCGACGGTCGTCGCGGATACGGCGCGTGAAGCGACGCAGCCAGGCCAGGCCTGCGCCCAGGCCGGACAGGCCCAGAAAGATGCTGGCCGCCTCGGCATTTTCCACCAGGCCGAGGCCGGCAATATACTCGCCTGCCACCGCACCCGCCAGCAGCCCCAGCAGCGGCACGGTATAGACCGCCAGCGAGCCGCGCACCAGCGCCTGTTCGCGGATACCGATCACGACCCGGTCGCCGGGACGCAGGCCGGGCTCCGCCAGCGCGTGCACGCGATTGCGACGCCTGCCCAGCGCGCTGGCCAGGGCCGCCGTGCCGCAGCCGCTGCGCGCCGAGCAGCCCGAGCAGGTGGAGCGCCGCTGCGTCTCCACCCACACGCCGCCGGCGTCGACCTCGACCACCCGTGCCTCTTCCTCGATCACGCTCCGGTCCTCAGGGCTGGTAGCGGACGGAACGCCCGATCATCTCGACGGTGGCGCGCGGCACCTCGCCCACCACCGTCACGTAGTGGCCGTTGACCATGGTGCCGAAGGCATTGAGGGCACCCCGCCGCGACATGCCGCGGTAGTCTTCGCCGGCGTCCCGGGCCTTCTCGATATACACCGAGACGCTGGCCAGGCCGTCACTGTACATCCAGTGTTCGACGCCGGGCGCATGATTGTCGAGCTGGTGCCAGCTGTGATCGGTCATCATGAAACCGGCCGGCAGCCGTTCCACCTTCCAGTGCTGGTGCGAACCGGCTTGCGGCGCGGGCTGCTGGTGTTCGGACTCGCGCGACCAGGTGAACCCGGCCTGTTCGAGATCGGGCCGCAGCTCGGCCTCGTCGATCTCTTCAGGGAAGGCGATATCGGTGAACATGACCTGCTCGATGACGCGGCCGCGTTCGTCGGTGAGTTGCGAGCGCAGCAGCATGCGCCGGCCGACCTCCACGCACAGGCGGTGGCCATAGCGGTAGACATCGCGCGGCTGCACCTCGATGACCTGGCAGGTGAGACCGGCCACCCGGTCCCGCCCGCCCATCTCGAAGCGGTAGTACTGTTCCAGATCCCCGATATCACGGGCGAAGCTGGTTGGAAAGGGCTGACGGGGACGACTCTTGCTGACCATCACCGCGCGCCGGTCGCCGAGGATGCAGGTGACCACCTGGTTGTCGCGGATCACCTCCCGCAGGGGGCCGGTCAGCGACGACAACTTCTCGCGCTCGACGCCGTCGTCGGCCGCGTGCACGATGCGCATCGCCTCCAGGCTGCCCTGGCGCTGGTAGACGAAGGTGCCGGTGTAGTCGAGCGCCTGCAGGGCCTGCGACATCTGATTCAGCCAGGCGCGCGCCTCGGCCGCCGCGCCGGCGGCGGGCGCCAGCGCATACAGCGACAGGAACAGGGTCAGGGTGCGGACGGGGTGACGGTTCACTGCTGGCCTTCGTACCCCACGATGCGTACATAGGGCATCACCCCGGGCATGCTGCGGCTGGCGGCATACTCGTTGTGATTGACCAGGTAACGGTTCATGCGCTGCTCGACCGCCGGCTCGATGCGGTTCCACCGGCCATCGTCGACGCGCACGAAAGCGCCATCGGGAGCCTGGCTGGAGGCCAGCGCCGGCGTCGCCTGCTGCGGCGCGTGCACGCGCTGCACCGACAACACCGCGACCAGCGCCACCGACGCGGCGATGGCCAGTCCGGCCAACGGCTTCCACAGGCGGGCCGCGACCTGCGGCGGCGGCGTCGAAACCGGTTCGCCGTCCAGCTCCGCCTGCACGCGGGCGGCGATACCCAGCCCGGCCACCTGGGCGTGGCCGCCGCGCATCACCTCGCCGATCAACTGGTAGCGGCCCAGGCAGGCGCGCAGCCCGGCGTCGCGCTGCAGGCGACCGAGCAACAGCGGCCGTTCCAGGTCGTCCAGCTCGTCGTCGACCAGCGCCGATACCTGTTCACGGATTTCGTCAGTCATCATTGTTCACCTGCGTCAGTTTCGTCGAGCAAGGGACGGATACGCTGATCGATCGCGTCCCGGGCCCGGAAAATCCTCGATCGCACCGTGCCGATGGGGCAGTCCATCGCCTTGGCGATCTCGTCGTAGCTCAGGCCTTCCAGTTCGCGCAGCACGATGGCCGTGCGCAGATCGTCCGGCAATTCGTCGATGGCCGCCTGGATGGTGTTCTGCAACTCGTTGCGCAACACCATGCGCTCCGGGGTGGCGTATTCCTTCAGACCGGGGGCACCCTCGAATTGTTCCGCATCCTGGGCATCGATGTCACCGGCCGGCGGCCGCCGCGCCGCCGCCACCAGGTGGTTCTTGGCCGTGTTGATGGCGATGCGGTACAACCAGGTATAGAAGGCGCTGTCACCACGGAAGTTCGGCAGCGCCCGGTAGGCCTTGATGAAAGCCTCCTGGACGACGTCCAGCACCTCGCTGGGGTCGTGGATGTAGCGGCTGACGACGTTGGCCAGTTTGTGTTCGTATTTCCTGACCAGAATATCGAACGCGGCCTTCTCGCCCTTCTGGACCCTGCGGACCAGTTCCTCGTCTAGGTTGCGGTCGCCCATCCGGGCCACCCCCTTTATTTCCCGGACAGCGCTCATGGACATAGGGACCGGCGAATGCCCGGAAAGTTCGCCAGAATCATTTGTTTGGGGTAAGGTTCAGACTCAGTATCCCAGCCCGACCCCGTGCGGCGCAAACCTTACCGGACCTGACAACCGCCCACAAGCGATGCATACGCAGCACCAGTACGACGTCCTTGTCATCGGCAGCGGCGCCGCCGGGCTGAGCCT
Organism: Thiohalobacter sp.; assembly: GCA_026984835.1. Lineage (GTDB taxonomy): Bacteria > Pseudomonadota > Gammaproteobacteria > DSM-19610 > DSM-19610 > JALSRI01. The sequence continues at coordinate 4,234 of JALSRI010000047.1, forward strand.
GGCCCTGCGCCTGCCGGCCCGGGCCCGGGTCTGCGTGCTGTCCAAGGGACCGGTCCAGGAAGGCAACACCTTCTATGCCCAGGGCGGCATTTCGGCGGTGCTCAACCGCGAGGACTCCATCGAGGCCCACGTCGCCGACACCATGGCCGCCGGCGCCGGCCTGTGCGACCCGGAAGCCGTCCGCTTCACCGTCGAACACGGTCCGGAGGCGGTACAGTGGCTGATCGACCTCGGCGTCCCCTTCACCCGCGACGAGGGCACGCAGAACGCCGGCTTCCACCTCACCCGTGAGGGCGGCCACCGGCACCGCCGCATCATCCACGCCGCCGACGCCACCGGCCGGGCGGTGGAGACCAGCCTGGTCGGAGAGGTGCGCAGCCGCGAGAACATCGACCTGTTCGAGCGCCACATCGCCGTGGACCTGATCACCAGCCGCCACCTGCACCGGGCGCTGGACCGCTGCCTGGGCGCCTACGTGCTGGACCGCGGCAGCGGCCGGGTCGAGGTGTTCAAGGCCCGTTTCGTGGTGCTGGCCACCGGCGGCGCCAGCAAGGTCTACCTCTATACCAGCAACCCGGACACCGCCACAGGCGACGGCATCGCCATGGCCTGGCGCGCCGGCTGCCGCGTCGCCAACCTGGAGTTCAACCAGTTCCATCCCACCTGCCTGTACCATCCCCAGGCGAAATCCTTCCTCATCACCGAGGCCGTGCGCGGCGAGGGCGGCAAGCTGCTGCTGCCGGACGGGCGCCCCTTCATGCAGCGCTTCGACCCGCGCGGCGAACTGGCGCCGCGCGACATCGTGGCGCGCGCCATCGACCACGAGATGAAGCGCCTCGGCTGCGACCACGTGCTGCTGGACATCAGCCACAGGCCGGCCGCCTTCATCCGCGAGCATTTCCCCACCGTGCACGCGCGCTGCCTGGAACTGGGCATCGACATGACGAAGGAACCCATCCCGGTGGTGCCGGCGGCCCACTACACCTGCGGCGGCGTCAAGACCGACCTGCGCGGCCGCACCGACCTGGAGAACCTCTACACCATCGGCGAATCGGCCTGCACCGGCCTGCACGGCGCCAACCGCATGGCCAGCAACTCGTTGCTGGAATGCCTGGTGTTCGCCGCCTCGGCGGCGCGCGATATCGGCGCCCGGCTGGCGGACGCCGACATGCCGCCCGAACTGCCGGAATGGGACGAATCCCGGGTCACCGATTCCGATGAAGAGGTGGTGGTCAGCCACAACTGGGACGAGCTGCGTCGCTTCATGTGGGACTACGTCGGCATCGTGCGCACCGACAAGCGCCTGCAGCGGGCGCGCCGGCGGGTGGAGCTGCTGCAGGGCGAGATCCAGGAGTACTACGGCAACTTCCGCGTCACCAACGACCTGCTGGAGCTGCGCAACCTGGTGCAGGTGGCGGAACTCATCATCCGTTCGGCGCAGCTGCGCAGGGAGAGCCGCGGCCTGCACTACACACTGGACTATCCGCGCCCCGACGACAGCCACCCGCCCGCCGATACCGTACTGGCGCCGGAGCGGCGCATCGACGGCGGCAGGATCCAGCCCATCGGCGTCCGCCAGCCGTGAGCGGCGCCGGTCCCTGTCCCCCACTCCCCGCCGGGCGGGGCGGTTTCCGGATATGACGTGGGTGGGGTGGGTTGTGGCGTTTGCCGTGCCCGCCATGCTGGCGGGGCTGTCGGTGTGGTTCATCCACCGGCTGTACCGGGCGCCGCGGGTGGTGGAGACGAAGTCGCCGGCGGACCTGGGGCTGGATTGCCGCGAAGTCTCCATCCCCACCGAGCGCGGCCGGCGCCTGTTCGGCTGGCTGATCGCCCGCGACCGGCCGGCGCCGCTGGTTGTGATCGTGCACGGCTGGGGCGGCAACGCCGGCCACATGCTGCCGCTGGCACCGCTGTTCCACGACGCCGGCCTGCACGTGCTGCTGATCGACGCCCGCAACCACGGCCGCAGCGACGCCGACAGCTTTTCCTCCATGCCACGCTTCGCCGAGGACGTCGGCCACGCCGTCGACTGGGCCGCGCGGGAGCTGGGCGAACGCTGCGGGAAACGGGTGCTGCTGGGTCACTCCGTCGGTGGCGGCGCCGTGCTGCTGGCCGCCTCGCGGCGCACCGACATCGCCGCCGTCATCAGCATTGCCAGCTTCGCCCACCCCGCCAGCATGATGCGCCGCCAGCTGCGCGCCCGCGGCGTGCCGGCACTGCTGGCCGGCGCCATCCTGAGATACATCGAGTGGGTGATCGGCTACCGCTACGACGACATCGCGCCCGTGCACACCGTCTGCCGCACCGGCTGCCCGGTGCTGCTGGTACACGGCACGCACGACACCACGGTGCCGGCAGCGGACGCCCGGACCATCCACGCCGCCTGTCCCGACAAGGATGTGGAGCTGCTGCTGATCGAAGGCGCCACTCATACCAGCGTGGCGCGCCTGGACAGCCAGGCGCGCAAGCTGCTGGCGTTCCTGGCCCGTGCCGGCGTCATAGGCCGCCTGCCGGAACCTGCCGACACGGCGCCGCAATGAACGGCCACCGGCCCGGCGTTCAGCCGATGCGGAAGTCCGCCGGCGGCTCCACGTCCACCGCTTCGCAACGGACGTCCTCGACACGCGCCGCCGGTGGTCCGCTCCACAGCCATTCGCGCAGGGCCTGCACGGCTTGCGGCGCTCCGCAGGCCAGCACTTCGACGGACCCGTCCGGCAGGTTGACGGCATGACCGCAGACGCCGAGCCGCGCGGCCTCGCGGCGGGTCGAGCCGCGAAACCAGACCCCCTGCACCCGGCCGCGCACGCGGCACAGCCAGCAGCGGCTCATGGCAGGCCGATACGGGCCGCCATGCCGGCCCGCAGACCCTGTTCCGGGCCGATGTCGAACTCCACCCGCAGCAGGTACAGGCCGTCGCTGCCGGCGGGCTCCAGGCCGGCGTCGAGGATACGGCCCTCGAAGTCCTGCTTCCCGACCATCACCCGCACCGCCTGCCCGGTCGCCAGGGTGGCGATCTGTTCCGCCGGCAGCGACGCCAGCGCCTGCATGCGGCCGGTCCGCGCCACCACCACCAGTGGCGCCGCCTGCAGCCGGTTCACCACCGTCTGCCCGGCCCGCGCGGCCACGCTCAGGATAAGCGCCTCGAACGGCGCCCGCAGTTCCGCCTCGTCCAGGCGCTGCTCGACAATGGCCAGTTCGGCCCGGGCGCCGAGCTCGGCGGCCTGCGCCGCTGCGTGATCGATGCGGGCCACCTGCAGTTCGTGTTCGGACAACAGGGTGCGGTCGAAGAGTGCCTGAATGCGGTCGCGCTCACGCGCCGCTTCGGCCAGCCGCTGGCGGGCCGCCGCCAGCCGGGCCCGCGCCGCCTCGCGGCGCGCCAGCAGCGCGCGCCGGTCCAGCCGCAGAAGCGGCTGACCCGGCTCGACGGTATCGCCGGGCGCCACCAGCACCTCGGCCACCCGTCCCGACAGGGGCGAACCCAGTTCGGTGCGTTCGCTCCAGGCCAGCCGCGCATCCACCACCGGCCCGGCCTGCACCGTACCGGCCAGGCCCGCCAGCCAGGCCATCGCCCCCACCCTCAACAGCATGTCAATCCATCTCAACCCGGCTCTCCCAAAACAAAAACGCCCCCGCCAACACGCAGGGTGGGGTGGGCACAACGAACCCCACCACAACCGTCCGGCGGCCGCCTCCCGAACAGAGCGGAACGGCGTGGGACATCCCGCTCGAACGAAGGGATCCGGACCCGCGCCACCCTATCCACCGGATCGGCGTTTCGGTGGAACGCCCCGTCCGGTGTCACGTCTCGCCCATCGAAGACAGGCACGCCGTCAGCCCCTCCACGAACGCCGCGTTCTCGGCCGGCGTCCCCACCGTCACCCGCAGGCAGTCGGCCAGCGCCCCGCCGGCGCCGGACAGGTTCTTGATCAGGAGGCCTCGTTCGCGCAGGCATTCGAAAACACGCCCGGCCTGGCCGGCCGGGGTCCGGAACAGGATGAAGTTGGCCTCGCTGGGATAGACCCGCAAGCCGGCCAGCCCGGCCAGCCGCGCCGCCAGTTCCCCGCGCCCGGCACGGATGCGCTGCGCCTGTTCCTGCAGCACCCCGGCCTGCTCGAGCGCAAAGCGGGCGCTGGCCTGGGTCAGGCTGTTGATATTGTAGGGCAGCCGCGTCTTGTCGATCTCTCCCAGCCAGCGCGGGTCGCCGGCCAGCAGGCCCAGGCGCAGGCCGGCCAGCCCCATCTTGGACATCGTGCGCAGCACCAGCAGGTTGTCGAACCCGCCCAGCCGCGGCAGAAAGCTGGCGTCGGTGAAAGGGGCGTAGGCCTCATCGACCACCACCAGCCCGGGCGCACGCCGCAGCAGTTCCTCCATGACACCGGCGTCGAACAGGTTGCCGGTCGGGTTGTTGGGGTAGGCGAGAAAGACTACCGCCGGCCGGTGCCGGTCGACGGCCGCGAACAGGGCGTCGGCGTCCAGCGAGAAATCCTCAGCCAGCGGCACGCCGGCATAGCGCATGCCGACCACCTCGGCGATCATGCGGTACATCACAAAGGTCGGTTCCGGCGCCAGCACCACGCGATCGGGCCGCGCCACCGCCAGCAGGATCATCTGGATGAGCTCGTCGGAGCCGTTGCCGAGCACCAGCTGCATACCGTCCGGCAAGTGCAGGAAAGCGCGCAGCACGGCGGTCAGCTCGCGCGCCGCCGGGTCCGGGTAGCGGTTCACCTCCAGCCCGCGCAGCATCTGCAGCCACTGTTCGGTCAGTTCGCCCGGCCAGGGCCAGGGATTCTCCATGGCGTCGAGCTTGATGCACCCGCCCGGGTCGGGCACGTGGTAAGCCGTGAGGGCACGTATCTCGGCGCGGATGAGTTGTTCTGGCGTCGCGGTCACGGGGTGGTCCTGTCGGGTGTGGCTGTACTGTAACGCAAAGGCGCGAAGACGCGAAGGACGCGAGGGGAAAACCGGAACCCTTGTTTTCCAGGCCCACGCGCTTCGCGTGCAGCCCCTGACAGAGCGAGGTTCTCCCGACGCCCCGGCGTCCTGGCGGCTATTCCGGTTCCACCTTCTTTTCGTCGGCCTCCACCCGGTATTCGGCCGAGCGGGCGTGGGCGGTGAGCCCTTCGCCGCGGGCCAGGATGGAAGCGGTGCGGCCGAGATCGGCGGCGCCCGCGGGGGAGCACTGGATGAGGCTGGAGCGCTTCTGGAAGTCGTACACGCCCAGCGGCGAGGAGAAGCGCGCCGTGCGCGAGGTCGGCAGCACGTGGTTGGGACCGGCGCAATAGTCGCCCAGCGCCTCGGCGGTGTAGCGGCCCATGAAGATGGCACCGGCATGGCGGATCTTCGCCGCCAGGGCCTGCGGGTCTTCCACCGAAAGCTCCAGGTGTTCGGGCGCTATGTGGTTGGCGATGGCGGCGGCATCGTCCAGGTCGCGCGCCAGAATCAGGGCGCCGCGGGCGGCCAGCGACCTGCCGGCGATGTCGGCCCGTTCCAGGGTCGGCAGCAGCCGCCCGACGCTGGCCGCCACCCGCTCCAGGAAGTCCGCGTCGGGGCTGACCAGGATGGCCTGGGCGTCCTCGTCGTGCTCGGCCTGGGAGAACAGGTCCATGGCGATCCAGTCCGGGTCGGTGCCCCCGTCGCAGATCACCAGGATCTCGGACGGCCCTGCGATCATGTCGATGCCGACGGCGCCGAACACCATGCCCTTGGCGGTGGCCACGTAGATGTTGCCGGGGCCGACGATCTTGTCCACCCGCGGTATGCTCTCGGTGCCGTGCGCCAGCGCCGCCACCGCCTGGGCGCCGCCGATGGTGAATACCCGATCGACGCCGGCGATGGCGGCCGCGGCCAGCACCAGATCGTTGCTGACGCCGTCCGGCGTCGGCACCACCATGACGAGTTCGGACACCCCCGCCACCTTGGCCGGCACCGCGTTCATCAGCACCGAGGACGGGTAGGCGGCCTTGCCGCCCGGGACGTACAGGCCGACGCGGTCCAGCGGTGTCACCTGCTGGCCCAGCACCGTGCCGTCCGGCTCGGTATAGGTCCAGGAAGCCAGCTTCTGGTGCTCGGCATAGCTGCGGATGCGGTCGGCTGCCCGTTCCAGCGCCTCGCGCCGCGCGCCCTCGATGCGCGCCAGCGCCTCCCGCAAGCGGCCCGGCACGAGTTCCAGTTCCGCCACGGAGGCGGCGTTCATGCGGTCGAAGCGGTTGGTGTACTCGAGCAGCGCGGCGTCGCCGCGTTCGCGGATGTCGGTGATGATCTCCCGCACCGTCTGCTCGACAGCCGCGTCGGCGGCCTGCTCCCAGGCCAGCAGCTCGTCCAGCCGGCGGCGGAAATCCGCCGCGGCGCTGTCCAGGCGCGTCAGCTCCACCATGCTCAGGCTGCCCGGCCCCGGCGCTCCTGCACCGCCTCCGCCATCTGCGCCAGGAACGCCTTCACCCGCGCGTGCTTGCGCTTCATGGCGGCGCGGTTGACGATCAGCCGCGAGCTGATGTCGGCGATGTGCTCCAGCGGCTCCAGGCCGTTGGCCCTGAGCGTGTTGCCGGTGTCGACCACATCAACGATGAGATCCGACAATCCCACCAGCGGCGCCAGCTCCATGGAGCCGTACAGCTTGATGATCTCCACCTGCTGGCCCTGGGCGGCGTAGTGGCGGCGCGTGCTGTTGACGTACTTGGTGGCGATGCGCAGCCGCCCGCCCCCTTCACCGGCGCCGCGCCGGCCGGCCACCATCAGGCGGCAGCGGGCGATCTCCAGGTCCAGCGGCTCGTAGACACCTTCGCCGCCGTGCTCCATGAGCACGTCCTTGCCGGCCACGCCGAGATCGGCGGCGCCGTACTGCACGTAGGTGGGCACGTCCGAGGCGCGGATGATGACCAGTTTCACGTCGTCGCGATTGGTGTCCAGGATCAGCTTGCGGCTGGTCTCGGGATCGTCCAGCGGCTCGACGCCGGCGTGCGCCAGCAGCGGCAGCGTCTCCTTGAAGATGCGGCCCTTGGACAGCGCGATGGTGAGCGAGTCGGTCATGCCTAGCGGATGCGTTTCGCCCATTGCGCGGGCGTGAAGGTATGCAGCGCCAGGGCGTGGATCTCCTTCTGCATCAGGTCGCCCAGCGCGGCGTACACCATCTGGTGCTGCTGCACCATGGACTTGCCCTCGAAGGCGGCGCTGACCACGTCCGCCTCGAAATGATCGCCCTCGCCCTTCACGCTGACCTCGGCGTCGGGGACGCCGGCCTCGATGCGCTGCCTGAGTTCGTCTGCCTGCATATGTCTGCCAGTCGCGGTAATCCTGAAAGGCCGCATGATACCGGAAAGCGGCGGCACCGCCTATTCGGCGCGCAGCGCCGCGACCGGGTCCAGGCGCGCGGCACGCCGCGCCGGCAGCACCCCCGCGGCCAGGCCGATGACCACCGCCAGCGACTCGGCCAGCAGCACGTAGCGCCAGGGCGTGTGCACCGGCAGGCCGGGGAACGCGGCGTGCAGCCCCTGCGCCAGGCCGAGGCCCAGCGCCAGGCCGGCCAGACCGCCGAGCGCCGCCAGCACCACCGCCTCGCCCAGGAACAGGGCCAGCACCTGCACCCGGCGCGCCCCCAGCGCCCGCAGCAGGCCGATCTCGGCAGTACGCTCGTTGACGGCGATGGTCATGATGGTGACGATGCCGATGGCGCCGACCAGCAGCGAGATGCCGCCGATGGCGCCGACCGCGAAGGTCAGGACGTCGAGCACCGAGCCGAGTACGTCCAGCATCTGCTCCTGGGTGGTGATGGTGAAATCCTCGCGGCCGTGGCGCGCCACCAGGGTACGCCGTATGCCCTCCACCACCCGCTCCACCTTCACCCCGGGCCGGTACATGACGTCGATCTCGAACAGGCTGTTGCGGTTGAACAGCGCCAGCGCGCGCGCCGCCGGAATATACACCGTGTCGTCGAGATCGAAGCCCAGCACCACGCCCTTGGGCGCCATGACGCCGATCACCCGGTAGCGACTGCCGCCGACGGTGATGCGGCGGCCGAGCGGGTTGCCGCGGCCGAACAGCTCGCGCCGCAATTTGCTGCCCAGCACCGCCAGCGCGCGCGGCGCGGTGGGATCGTCGGCCGGCAGGAAGCTGCCGGTCTGCACCGCCATGCGAAACGCCTTCGGCATCTGCGCGCCGGCGCCGTAGACGAAGGTACGGCGGCGCCGGTTGCCCGCCTTGACCTCGGCATTGCCCTGCACGAAGGGCACCACGGCCTCCACGTAGCTCAGCCGTTCGAGGCTCTCGGCGTCCTGGATGGTCAGCGGCCGCTCGGTGCCGAACACGCCCACCGACATGCCGTGGGTGGTGGTTCGGCCGGGATTGATGGCCACCAGCGTGGTGCCGAACTGGGTGAATTCGGCCAGCACGAAGTGGTGCACGCCCTCGCCGATGGACGTCAGCACCACCACCGCGGCGATGCCGACGGCTATGCCCAGCGCGGTGAGCCCGCTGCGCAGCCGCCGCGCCGCCAGCGAGGCGGCTGCGAAACGGACGAAGTCGGCTGCCCGCATGCCGCTCAGCGCCGCGACAGCGCCAGCACCGGGTCCAGGCGCGCGGCGCGCCGGGCCGGCAGCAGGCTGAACAACAAGCCGGTCAGCAGCGCCACGCCCGCCGACGCCGACACGGCCCACCACGGCGGCCAGGCGGGCAGCGTCGGAAAGGCGTGCCGCACCGCCAGGCTGCCGAGTTCGCCGAGCAGCAGGCCGGTCAGGGCCCCGACCGCGGACAGCAGCAGCGCCTCGGCGAGGATGAGGCTCAGGATCTGCCGGGCCGTGGCCCCGAGCGCCTTGAGCAGACCGATCTCGGCGGTGCGCTGCGACACCGCCACCAGCATGACGTTCATGATCAGGATGCCGGCCACCGCCAGGCTGATGGCGGCGATGCCGCCGACGGCATAGGTGAGCGCGCCGAGGATGCGGTCGAAGGTCGCCAGCACCGCGTCCTGGGTGATGACGGTGACATCTTCCTCACCCTGGTGGCGCTCGCGCAGGGTGGCGACGATGAAACGCCGCGCCGGCTCCATGTCGGCCCGGCTCCTGGCCTCCACCAGGATGCGGAACAACGAGGCGCGGTCGAACAGTTGCTGCGCCGAGGCCACCGGTATGATCACCGTTTCCTGCACGTCGACGCCGATGGAACGGCCTTCCGATGCCAGCACGCCGATGACGCGGAAGCGCCGGTCGCCGATGCGCAGCCAGCTGCCCAGGGCGCGGCTGGCGCCGAATATCTCGCGGCGGATGGTGGCGCCGATCACGCACACCGGCGTCGCCAGGTCGAAATCGGTGCGCGGCAGGAAGCGGCCCTGCGCCATGCGCCAGTGGCGGATGGCGAGCATGTCGTGGGTGCCGCCCAGCACCACGGTCTCGCGCTCCCGGCCGCGCCAGCCGACGTTGGCCGAGCCCACCATCATGGGGGCCACGCGCCGCACGCCGGGGCTGCGGGTGAGACTGCGCGCATCGTCCAGGGTCAGGTCGCGCGGCGTCTCGCCCATGAAGGTGCCGGGCGATACACCGCCGGTCTCGGAACGGCCGGGGATGACGATCAGCAGGTGCGTGCCCAGCGAGGCGAACTCGTTGCTGACATAGCGGCGGGCGCCCTCCCCCAGCGCCGTCAGCATCACCACCGCCGCCACGCCGATGGCCATGGCGATCAGCATCAGCACCGAGCGCGTCGGGTAGCCGCGCAGCGCGCCCCAGGCGAAGCGCACCACGTCGCTGCTATGCAGGCGCACGGTCCGCCTCTGCCTCGTCCGCCACGATGCGGCCGTCGAGCATTCGCACCCGGCGCCGGGCGCGGCCACCGATGGCGCTGTCGTGGGTCACCACGATGAGCGTGATGCCGCGGGCGTTGAGCGCTTCCAGCACTTCGATCACGCCCTGGCCGGCGTGCTGGTCGAGGTTGCCGGTCGGCTCGTCGGCCAGCAGCACGGCCGGCTCGGTGACCGTGGCGCGGGCGATGGCCACGCGCTGGCGCTGGCCGCCCGACAACTGGTCGGGACGATGGCCGGCGCGGTCGGACAGGCCCATGGCCCGCAGCGCCGCCGCCGCGCGCTTGCCGCGCTCGGCGGGCGGCACGCCGGCCAGCAGCAGCGGCAGTTCGACGTTCTCGGCCGCGGTCAGGCGCGGCACCAGGTGAAAAGCCTGGAACACGAAGCCGATGCGGCGGTTGCGTATCCAGGCCTGGCGGTCGTCGTCCAGGACGGTGACGTCCTCGCCCTCCAGCAGGTAGCGGCCTGCGCTGGCGCGGTCGAGCAGGCCGATGAGGTTGAGCAGGGTCGACTTGCCGGAACCGGACGGTCCCATGACGGAGACGTACTCGCCGGCGGCGATATCGAGATCGACGTCGTCCAGGGCGTGGACGATCTGGTCGCCGACCCGGAAGTCGCGGTGGATATGCTGCAGGCTAATCATCCGCGCCGGCGGTCTTCTCGATCACGGCCGGCGCCCCCGCCTGCACGCCCTCCCGGTCGACCGAGGTGACCACCCGGTCGCCCGCCCGCAGACCGGACAGCACCTCGGTGTACTGCCAGTTGTGCAGGCCGACGTGGATGTCGCGCGCCTGCAGGCGGCCCCCGGCGGCATCGAATACCAGCACCCGGTTGCCCTCCAGCACGGCCTCGGTCGGCACCCGCAGCACGTCGCGGCGCTCGGCCAGCACCACTTCGATGTCGGCGCTGTAGCCGGGCAGCAGGCCGGCGCTGTCGGCCGGGTCGTCGAAATCGACTTCCACTTCGACGGTGCGCGCCTGCTTCTCGCGGTCCAGGACGTAGGACGCCACGCGGCTGACGTGGCCGGCGAAGCGGCGGTCGCGGAAGGCGTCCAGGGAGATGCGCGCCGTCATGCCGGCGCGGATGGCCGGGGCATCGACTTCGTCGATGGGCGCGGACACGTACAGACGCTCCAGGTCGACCAGGTCGACGGCCGGCGGCGTGGGGATGCCGATCGGCGACGGCGTCACGAACTCGCCGACTTCACCGTTGATCTCCGCCACGGTGCCGGCGAAGGGAGCCACCAGCCGCGTCTTGTCGAGCGCCGCCTGCGCCACCGCGACCCGTGCCTTGCTGACGGCGATTCTTGCCCGCGCCGCCTCGCAGGCCGCGCTCTTGGACTGCGCCTGGCCGACCGCGTCGTCGCGCTGTTCGTCCGAGGCCACGCCCTTTTCGAACAACTTCTCCAGCCGCCGCGCATCCTGTCGCGCCACGGCGGCCACCACGCAGGCCTCGCGAGCCCGCGCCGCCGCCGAACGCTGCTCCTCGCGCGCCAGCTCGACCCGGGCGCGCAGGTCGTCGTTCCACAGTTCCATCAACAGCTGGCCGGCCTCGACCCGCTCCCCCTTGCGCACCGGCAGCTGCTGGATCTGCCCGCCCACCGCCGGCGACAGGCTGGCGCGCCGCTGTGCCTTGACCGTCCCGGCCCGGGTGTTGGCGACCGTGTCCTGCACCGGCCCGCGCGACACCACCGCCACCACCACCGCCACCGGCCGGGGCCGGTTGAGGTAGTAAACCAGCCCCCCGACCGCCGCCAGCGCGGCGGCCAGCAGCAACCACCTGAACCCCGATTTCACCATAAGGGCGGTCCCCCGGGAATCTGTCGGCCACTCCGCGCCGGGTGCCGGAAACAGGCCCCGACGAACGAGGCCGTCACCCCTCCAGCGGCAGTATTTCGTCCAGGTCGCTCAGCCGCGCGATATCCAGCAGCTGCGGCGGCATGTTGAGGAAGCGGACCGAGGCGCCGGCCTGTGCCGCTTCGCGCATGCAGGCGATGAGCAGGGCCAGGCCGGCGCTGTCGGCCGACTCCACGCCGCCCAGATCGACCTGCACGGCGTCGGCGCAGTGCGAGCGCAGCCGCCGCCACAGCGGCGCCACGCTGGTGAAGTCGAGCCGCCCGCGCAGGCGCAGGCGCCCGCCGGTATCGCTGTCGAAATCCGCGGCCTGCGCCATCGCCATGCGCCTACTTGGACCCGGCGGCCTTGTTGAACAGGAACTTGCCGACCAGCTGTTCCAGCACCAGCGCCGACTGGGTGATCTCGATCTGCGAGCCGTCCTTCAGGTAGTCCTCGGCGCCGCCCGGCTCCAGTGCGATGTACTGTTCACCCAACAGGCCGGCGGTGAAGATGCTCGCCGAGGTGTCTTCCGGGAACTTGTCGTATTTCTTCTCCAGCTGCATCTCGACCACCGCCTGGTAGCGGTCGATGTCGTAGTCGATGGCCGACACCCGGCCCACCCGCACACCCGACACCTTGACCGGCGAGCGCACCTTGAGGCCGCCGACGTTCTCGAACTGCGCGCTTACGCGGTAGGTGTCGCCGTGGTTGAGCTGGCTGAGATTGCTCACCTGCATGGCCAGCACGAACAGTGCGGCTGCGCCGCCGGCCACGAACAGGCCGACCATGAGTTCCATTGTCTTGTTCTGTCTCATGCTAGTCTCCAAACATAAGCGCGGTCAGTATGAAATCGAGTCCCAGCACGGCCAGCGCACCGTGCACGACGGTGCGGGTGGTGGCGCGCCCGACGCCTTCCGAGGTCGGCACGGCGTCGTAACCCTCGAACACCGCGATCCAGGTCACCACCAGGCCGAAGACCATGCTCTTGATGACGCCGTTCCAGATGTCGTCGTAGAGATCCACCTTGGCCTGCATCTGCGACCAGTAGGCACCGTCGTCCACACCCAGCAGGCCGACGCCGACGAACCAGCCGCCGTACACGCCCACCGCCGAAAAGATGGCCGCCAGCAGCGGCATGGACAGGACGCCGGCCAGAAAGCGTGGCGCCACCACGCGGTGGATGGGATCCACCGCCATCATTTCCATGCCGGACAGCTGTTCGGTGGCCTTCATGAGGCCGATCTCGGCGGTCAGCGCCGAACCGGCGCGGCCGGCGAACAGCAGCGCCGTGACCACCGGCCCCAGCTCGCGAACCAGCGACAGCGACACCACCACGCCCAGCGATTCCTCGGCCTTGAACTGTACCAGGGTGTTGTAGCCCTGCAGGCCCAGCACCATGCCCACGAACAGGCCCGACACCAGAATGATGAGCAGCGACAGCACGCCCACCGAGTAGAGCTGCGCCAGCAGCAGGCGCGGCCGGCCCAGCACCTCGGGCAGGCCGGCCAGCGTCCTGAGCAGAAACAGGTTGCCGCGGCCGATCTTTTCGAACACGGCGATGCCGTCCCGGCCCAGGCTGCGCAACCAGTCGATCATGGCCGCGGCTCCTGCGCGCCGTCGAGGAGATCCTGGCGATAGTCCGGCGCCGGGTAGTGGAAGGGCACCGGGCCGTCCGGCAGCCCCCGCATGAACTGCTGCACCCAGGCCGAGTCGGAACGCTCGATCTCGTCCGGCGTGCCCCCGGCCACGACCCTGCCCTCCGAAATCACGTAGACATGGTCCGAGATGGACGCCGTCTCCTGCACGTCGTGGGAGACGATGATGCTGGTCAGCCCCAGGGCATCGTTGAGGCGCCGGATGAGGGTCACCAGCGCGCCCATGGAAATGGGATCCTGGCCGGTGAAAGGTTCGTCGTACATGATCATCATGGGGTCCAGGGCGATGGCCCGCGCCATGGCCACGCGCCGCGCCATGCCGCCGGACAGTTCGGCCGGGCTGAGATCGCGGGCGCCGCGCAGCCCGACCGCCTGCAGCTTGATCAGCACCAGGTCGCGGATCATGGCCTCCGGCAGGTCGGTGTGCTCGCGCAGCGGGAACGCGACGTTGTCGAACACGTTCAGGTCAGTGAGCAGGGCGCCGGACTGGAACAGCATGCCCATGCGCCGGCGCAGGCGGTACAGTTCGGCGCGGCCCAGGCGGGGCACCTCCAGGCCGTCGACCCGGACGCTGCCGCGGTCCGGCGCCAGCTGGCCGCCGATCAGGCGCAGCAGGGTGGTCTTGCCGGTGCCGCTGGGCCCCATGATGGCGGTCACCTTGCCGCGCCGGATGTCGAGATCCACGCCGTCGAAGATGCGCCGCTCGCCGCGCGAGAAGTGCATGTCGCGGATACGCACCAGGATGTCGTCGCCGGTCTCGGTGTTCGGTTGTGCTGCGTCCATGTCGGTCGTGCCCGGCTCGCGGATGGGTGTGCGCTGCATTATACGGGTAGTCGGCGAGACGGGTTCAAGCGGCGCCCGTCTTCACGGCCCCGCAGCGCCGGCAGCGGTAGCGGGTGACCAGCCGGCCCTGCTTGACATCGAAGGGTGTGTCGACCGGCTCCCACTTGTGGAAACCGCGCCGGCACAGGGTATTGCCCTTGCGGCGCGCGGAGGGCTCGGGTTTTCGGAACGGAACGACGTCGGCCATGGCCGCCCCACTCTACCACGAACCCCGGCGCCCGGCAGTCCGCCGCCGCCCCGCTTCCCAGGGATGGCGGCAAACGGCTACCATAGCGGCCCTATGTGGATGCAGGTCGCAGCGATCATCGGGGGGTTCGGGCTGCTCGTCTGGGGGGCGGACCGGTTTGTCATCGGCGCCGCCGCCAGCGCCCGCAACCTCGGCGTATCGCCCCTGCTCATCGGCCTGACCATCGTCGGTTTCGGCACCTCGGCGCCGGAGATGCTGGTGTCGGGCATGGCCGCCTGGAGCGGCAACGCGGGACTCGGCATCGGCAACGCGGTCGGATCCAACATCGCCAACGTGGGCCTCATTCTCGGCCTCACCGCACTCCTCGTGCCGCTGCAGGTGCATTCCGTGACCCTGCGGCGCGAACTGCCGATGCTGCTGATCACGGCGCTGGCGGCGCTGGCGCTGCTGCTGGACGGTTCGCTGGACCGGGTCGATGGCCTGGTGCTGATGGGCGGACTGGTGGCCATGCTGGCCTGGGTGGTGCACCTGGGCCTGTCGGCGCGCCGCGGTGTCGACCCCATGGCGGCCGAATTCGCCGCCGAGATCCCCGCCGACCTGTCCACCGGCCAGGCCCTGTTCTGGCTGCTGGCAGGCATCCTGGTGCTGCTGTTCGCCTCGCGGCTGCTGGTGTGGGGCGCGGTCGGCGTGGCCACCTGGCTCGGCGTCAGCGACCTGGTCATCGGCCTCACCATCGTCGCGCTCGGCACCAGCCTGCCGGAACTGGCGGCTTCCATCGCCAGCGCCCGCAAGGGCGAGCACGACATCGCCATCGGCAACGTCATCGGCTCCAACATGTTCAACCTGCTGGCGGTGCTGGGTCTGCCGGCGCTGATCCAGCCCGGCCCGGTGGAACGCGCCGTGCTGACACGCGACTTCCCGGTCATGATCGGCCTCACCCTCGGCCTCATGCTGATGGCGCGCGGCTTCCACCAGGCCGGACACATCAG
>JALSRI010000048.1 GCA_026984835.1 Thiohalobacter sp.
CCTTCGGCCGCGATGGCGGAGGCAGCCGACGCCGGGATCGCGGGCAAGCCCGCTCCTACAAGGGGGGTGGTCCGGGGAGGACGCTGTAGGAGCGGCCTTCGGCCGCGATGGCGGAGGCAGCCGACGCCGGGATCGCGGGCGAGCCCGCTCCTACAAGGGGGGTGGTCCGGGGAGGACGCTGTAGGAGCGGCCTTCGGCCGCGATGGCGGAGGCAGCCGACGTCGGGATCGCGGGCAAGCCCGCTCCTACAAGGGGGGGGAGGCAGGAGGCTGTAGGAGCGGCCTTCGGCCGCGATGGCGGAGGCAGCCGGCGTCGGGATTGCGGGCCCGAGTCGCGAAGACTAGAAGTGCAGGTAGGCGCCGGCGTAGGGGCCGTCGAACTCGATGTCGGCGTAGGAGCCGTCGAAGTCGTCCAGGTTCAGCTTCAGCTTGCGGTAGCCGGCGCTGACGCCGACGTACCAGGGCGTGTCGTAGCTGACGCGGGCGTTGAAATCATAGAACCTGTTGTTCTGGTAGCCGATGGCGGAGACGTCGGCGGTGGCCGACAGACCGGTGAAGGGCAGGTCGGCGCCGACGCCGGCGTAGATCATCGGCACCCAGCCCGACACGGTGGCCGATTCGGTGCCTGACACCGCGCCGCTGACGGTGGCCTCGATGTCGAGGTACTTGGCGTTCAGGCCCAGGTCCAGGCTCACCACGTTGTCGAGGATGCGGTAGTACAGCGTGACATCGGTCTGGTCGAGCTGCACCCGGCTGGACACTGCTTCGTTGACGTTGAAGGTGATGCCACCGTAGGTGACGCTGCGGGTGAGCCGGCCGTTGGCGTCGTCGTCGATGTTGGTGCGGCGGATGCGCACGTTGGGCAGCATGGGCACGAAGTGGTCGAAGGTGACATAGAAGCTGGTCAGCGAGCTGTCGTCGTAGCCCAGGTCCCGGTTGGCGTCGATGTCGTCGGACGAGTTGTTGCTCTTGTAGCGCACGGTGCCGCCGATGTCGTACTTCCAGTAGTCGGCGCCGACCCACACCCCCAGGGCGTCGGCGGCGGCCAGGTTCGGTGCCAGCAGCGCCGCCAGCAGCGGCAGGGTCCGGATCGGGTTCTGTTTCATCGTTGACCTCGTCTGTCAGTCGGGTTCGTGAAAAAGCTGTCCTTGGCATCGGCCCGCACACCCCCGGCCGGCCCGGACGCAATCGTATCAGGATTCTGTATCGGCCGCGGTCCGCCCGGTCTTGACCCCCCTCGGGCGGCGCCGGCGTGACGCCGTCCACATTGTTTCGCGGGGGTGATTCTGGTAGTCTGGCTTCCCGTCCGATGTTGCTTCCCTCCAGGCCTCCCGGAGCTACATGACCCGATACATATTCATCACCGGCGGTGTCGTTTCCTCACTGGGGAAGGGCATCGCCGCCGCCTCCCTTGGTGCGCTGCTGGAAGCCCGCGGGCTCAAGATCACGCTCATGAAGCTGGACCCCTACATCAACGTGGATCCCGGCACCATGAGCCCATTCCAGCACGGCGAGGTGTTCGTGACCCACGACGGCGCCGAGACCGATCTCGATCTCGGCCACTACGAGCGCTTCATCCGCACCACCATGTCGAAGAACAACAACTTCACCACCGGCCAGATCTACGAGCAGGTGATCCGCAAGGAGCGGCGCGGCGACTACCTGGGCGGCACGGTGCAGGTGATTCCCCACATCACCGACGAGATCAAGCGCTGCATCCGCGCCGGCGCCGGCGACGCCGACGTCGCCATGGTGGAGATCGGCGGCACCGTGGGCGACATCGAATCGCTGCCCTTCCTGGAGGCCATCCGCCAGATGGGCGTGGAGCTGGGCCACGACCGCGCCCTGTTCATGCACCTGACCCTGGTGCCCTACATCTCGGTGTCGGGCGAGATCAAGACCAAGCCCACCCAGCACTCGGTCAAGGAGCTGCGCTCCATCGGCATCCAGCCCGACATCCTCATGTGCCGCGCCGACCGGCCGCTGCCGGACGACGAGCGCCGCAAGATCGCCCTGTTCACCAACGTGCAGGAGCGCGCCGTCATTTCGGCGGTGGACGTGGACAGCATCTACAAGATTCCGCTGCTGCTGCACGAGCAGCACCTGGACGACATCGTCGTCGATCTCATGCGCCTGGATGTACCCGAAGCCGACCTGTCGGAGTGGCAGGCGGTGGTGGACCGGCTGGACCACCCGGAGCGCGAGGTCACGGTGGCCATGGTGGGCAAGTACGTCAATCTCACCGAGTCCTACAAGTCGCTGTCCGAGGCGCTGATCCACGCCGGCATCCACACCCGCACCCGGGTGAAGATCCGCTACGTGGATTCCGAGGTCATCGAGAAGGAAGGCCTGGAGGTACTGGGTGAGGCCGACGCCATCCTGGTGCCGGGCGGCTTCGGCGAGCGCGGCGTGGAAGGCAAGATCATGGCGGTGCGCTACGCCCGCGAGCACGGCATTCCGTACCTCGGCATCTGCCTGGGCATGCAGGTGGCGGTCATCGAATACGCCCGCAACGTGGCCGGCCTCGCGGATGCCCAGAGCACCGAGTTCAACCCGGACACCCCGCACCCGGTGATCGCGCTGATCACCGAGTGGCAGACCCAGGAAGGCACCATCGAACGGCGCAGCGCCGATTCCGACCTGGGCGGCACCATGCGCCTGGGCGGCCAGGAATGCCGGCTCAAGCCCGGCACCCTGGCGCACCGCACCTACGGCAGGGACGTCATCGTCGAGCGTCACCGCCACCGCTACGAATTCAACAACCGCTACCGCGAAGTCCTGGAGCAGGCCGGCCTGACCCTGTCCGGCCTGTCCATGGACGGCAACCTGGTGGAAGTGGTCGAGATCGCCGACCACCCCTGGTTCCTGGCCTGCCAGTTCCACCCGGAGTTCACCTCCACGCCGCGCGACGGCCACCCCCTGTTTCGCGGCTTCGTCGAAGCGGCCAACGAACGGCACCGGCAGGTACACGTCGGCGTGACCGCGCCGGGCCTGGCACGCGCCGACGCCTGATCCATTCATGTAGACAAGGTTCCCGATACCATGAAACTCTGCGGATACGAAGTGGGGCTGGATGCCCCGTTGTTCCTGATCGCCGGTCCCTGCGTGATCGAGAGCGAGCAGCTCGCGCTGGAGACCTCGGCGGCGCTCAAGGCGCTGACCGGTGAACTCGGCATTCCCTTCATCTACAAGTCGTCCTACGACAAGGCCAACCGCTCCTCGCTGGGCAGCTTCCGCGGCCCCGGCGTGGAGGAGGGCCTGCGCATCCTGCAGAAGGTGAAGGACGAGGTCGGCGTGCCGGTGCTCACCGATGTGCACGAGTACACGCCGCTGGACGAAGTGGCCAGCGTGGTCGATGTGCTGCAGACGCCGGCCTTCCTGTGCCGCCAGACCGACTTCATCCAGAACGTGGCGAAGCAGGGCAAGCCGGTCAACATCAAGAAGGGCCAGTTCCTGGCCCCCTGGGACATGAAGAACGTGGTCGACAAGGCGCGCGCCACCGGCAACGACCAGATCATGGTGTGCGAGCGCGGCGTGTCCTTCGGCTACAACAACCTGGTCTCCGACATGCGCTCGCTGGCGGCCATGCGCGACACCGGCGCCCCGGTGGTGTTCGACGCCACCCACTCGGTGCAACTCCCGGGCGGCCAGGGCAACGCCTCCGGCGGCCAGCGCGAATACGTCCCGGTGCTGGCCCGCGCCGCCGTGGCGGCCGGCGTCTCCGGCCTGTTCATGGAGACCCACCCCAACCCCGCCGAGGCCCTGTCCGACGGCCCCAACGCCTGGCCGCTGGGCCGCATGCGCGACCTGCTGGAAATCCTGCAGGCCATCGACAGTACAGTAAAATCACGCCCGTTCGCGGAGGTGGATTTGATGTAAATGAAAAAAACCGCCAAGACGCCAAGAGCGCCAGGTTTTTTTGTTTTCGTGCCCGCACCCTGCGCGGGCACGAAAGCAGGAAAAAAGGTTTTCTTGGCGCTCTTGGCGTCTTGGCGGATAATAATTAGGTTTTAAAATGTCTCATAATATACTGATTATGGAGAAGAAATGTCTGAAATAACCGATGTCCGCGGCCGGGAGATTCTGGATTCGCGCGGCAATCCCACGGTGGAGGCCGACGTGGTGCTGGCGTCCGGGGCGGTGGGGCGGGCGGCGGTGCCGTCCGGGGCCTCCACCGGCTCGCGCGAGGCGGTGGAGCTGCGCGACGGCGATGCCTCCCGCTACGGCGGCAAGGGCGTGCTGAAGGCGGTGGCCAACGTCAACGGCGAGATCCGCGACGCCGTCCGGGGCCTGGACGCGGCCGACCAGCGGGCCGTCGACGAGCGGATGATCGAGCT
>JALSRI010000049.1 GCA_026984835.1 Thiohalobacter sp.
TTCAGGCGGTGGTGTTGTTCGGCGCGGAAATCCGGGCAGATGAGACGCGCCAGCGGTCTGCCCATGACATCCTCGCTGTCGTAGCCGAACAGCCGTTCGGCGCCCTGGTTGAAAATGAGGATGCGGCAGCGGTCGTCGATGCAGACGATGGCGTCGCGGCTGATGTTGAGCAGATGCAGGTAACGCCCGGCCTGCCGAATCAGGCGCAAGGCGGTGCTGTCGGTCGGTTTCCCTGTGGTGGTCGTCTCGTCCTGATGTGGTGATTGCTCGTCGTCTGGTTCCTGCATTCGCCTTCCGCGAAAGGGTCGTTTTTATCGCTGTACGCGACCTGACCTTTACAGATAAGCTAGCACAGCCCGGCCAGAGCGTCAGGCGGGCATTTTGCCGATCTTCCGGCGGCGGGAAATTATTCAATATAATTATGGCCTTCGGTGGCCACTTTGATTACCCTGTGACCCCATCATGAACTATCCGACCCTGGAACAATTCGTCGGCAACACCCCGCTGGTGCGCCTGCAGCGGCTGCCCGGAGACACCGGCAACCGCATCCTGGTGAAGCTGGAAGGCAACAATCCGGCCGGTTCGGTCAAGGACCGCCCGGCCCTGTCCATGATCCGCCACGCCGAGGAACGCGGCGAGATCCGCCCCGGCGACACCCTCATCGAGGCCACCAGCGGCAACACCGGTATCGCGCTGGCCATGGCGGCGGCCATCAAGGGCTACCGCATGGTGCTCATCATGCCGGAACACATGAGCATCGAGCGGCGCCAGGTGATGAAGGCCTTCGGCGCCGACATCGTTCTGGTCACCCGCGAGCAGAGCATGGAAGGGGCGCGCGACCTGGCCAAGCAGATGGAGGCGGAGGGCCGGGGCAAGGTGCTGGACCAGTTCTCCAACCCGGACAATCCGCGCGCCCACTACGAGGGCACCGGCCCCGAGATCTGGCGCGACACCGGCGGCCGCATCACCCATTTCGTCAGTGCCATGGGCACCACCGGCACCATCATGGGCACCTCGAAGTACCTCAAGGAACAGAACCCCGACGTCCGGATCGTCGGCGTGCAGCCGGCCGAGGGCGCCGCCATTCCCGGCATCCGCCGCTGGCCGGAGGAATACCTGCCGACCATCTTCGAGGCCAGCCGCGTGGATTCCACCATCGACGTCGGCCAGCAGGAGGCCGAGGACACCACCCGCGCCCTGGCCCGCGAGGAGGGCATCTTCTGCGGCATCTCTTCGGGTGGCGCGGTGGCGGCGGCGCTGCGGCTCTCGAACGAAGTCGAGAACGCCGTCATCGTCGCCATCATCTGCGACCGTGGCGACCGCTACCTGTCCACCGGCGTGTTCCCGGCCGAGTGATGAAGAACGTTTTCGTCTTCGATATCGAGACCATCCCCGACGTGGCGTCGGGGCGGCGCCTGTACGGCCTGGACGACCTCAGTGACGAAGACGTCGCCAGGGCCATGTTCCACCTGCGTGCGCAGCAGACCGGTGGTTCCGATTTCCTGCGCCTGCACCTGCAGCGCATCTGCGCCATCTCGGTGGTGCTGCGTCACGGCGACAAGGTCAAGGTCTGGTCGCTGGGCGAGCCGGATGCGGGCGAGGCGGAGCTGGTGCAGCGCTTCTTCGACGGCATCGACCGCTTCACGCCCACCCTGGTGTCCTGGAACGGCGGCGGCTTCGACCTGCCGGTGTTGCACTACCGGGCCCTGCTGCACGGCGTCCAGGCGCCGCGCTACTGGGACACCGGCGCCGACGACCGCGAGTTCAAGTGGAACAACTATCTGAGCCGCTACCACGAGCGCCACACCGACCTCATGGACGTGCTGGCCGGCTACCAGATGCGCGCCAACGCACCGCTGGACGAAATTGCCTCCATGCTGGGTTTCCCCGGCAAGATGGGCATGAGCGGCGACAAGGTCTGGGATGCCTGGCTGGCCGGCGACATCGGGGGCATCCGCAACTACTGCGAGACCGACGTGCTCAACACCTGGCTGGTGTACCTGCGTTTCCAGTTCATCCGCGGCCAGCTCACGGAAAAGGCCTACCAGGGCGAGCTGAACCTGCTGCGCACGACACTGCAACTGCAACAGGGGGACAAGCCGCACTTCCGGGAATTCCTGGAACGCTGGCAGGCGTGATGTTGAGGGTGGTCGTGATCGATTACTGACCGCAAGATACCAAGAGCGCCAGGAAAAGCAAGTCCATCGTTTTCCGGCTGGCGCGCTTGGCGCGCAGCCGGAAAGCCCAAAAAGGTTTCTTCTTGGCGCTCTTGGCGCTCTTGGCGGTTATTTGTTTTTTGGGGAGTCCGAATGTCCAGACACCGCCGTAAACGCAAACTGCCGAATTTTCCGGTGCGCGTCACCGTGGAGTCGTTGAGCCACGACGGCCGCGGGGTGGCGCACGTGGAGGGCAAGGCGGTGTTCATCGACGGCGCGCTGCCGGGGGAGGAGGCCAGTTTTCTCTATACCGGGCGTTCGCGGCGCTACGACGAGGGCAGGGTGTGCGAGGTCTTTTCGCCCTCGGAGCACCGGGTCGAGCCGCGCTGTGCGCACTTCGGCGTGTGCGGTGGCTGCAGCCTGCAGCACATGGCGCCGTCGCAGCAGATACTCTCCAAGCAGCAGACGCTGCTGGACAATCTGGAACGCATCGGCCATGTGCGGCCGGAGACCGTGCTGCCGCCGCTGACCGGGCCGCACTGGCACTACCGCTACAAGGCGCGCCTGGGTGTTCGCCACGTGCACAAGAAAGGGCGGGTGCTGGTTGGCTTCCGGGAGAAACGCCGCTCCTACATCGCCGACCTGGCGCGCTGCGAGGTATTGGTCGAGGCGGTCGGCGAGCGGCTGGAGGAACTGGCGGAGCTCGTCCAGGCCATGGAGGCGCGCGAACGCCTGCCGCAGATCGAGGTGGCGGCCGGCGACGCCGCCGTGGCCCTGGTGTTCCGTCACCTGGATCCACTGGTCGAGGCCGATCTGGAACGGCTGCGGGACTACGCCCGCGGGAGTGGCCTGCACGTCTGGCTCCAGCCCGGCGGGCCGGATACGGCCGCACCGCTGTGGCCGGTCGATTCGTCGCTGTCCTACTGCCTGCCGTCCTTCGACCTGGAGTTGCGCTTCCTGCCCACCGACTTCACCCAGGTCAATCCGGCCATCAACCGCGCCATGGTGGACCAGGCGCTGGCCCTGCTGGACCTCAGCGGCCGGGAACGGGTGCTGGACCTGTTCTGCGGCATCGGCAACTTCACCCTCCCCATTGCCCGCGAGGCCGGCAGCGTGACCGGGGTCGAGGGCGACGCCGGGCTGGTGCAGCGGGCGCGCGACAATGCCCGGGCGAACGGCATCGACAACGCCGGGTTCGCCGTCGCCGATCTCGGCCGCGACCCGGCCGGCCAGGCCTGGCTGGCCGGCTCCTGGGACCGGGTGCTGGTCGATCCTCCGCGCAGCGGGGCGCAGGAAATGATGCCGCATCTCGCCGCCCTGCGGCCCGAACGCATCGTCTATGTGTCCTGCCATCCCAGCTCGCTGGCGCGCGATGCCGGCCTGCTGGTCAATGAACATGGTTACCGGCTGGTCACCGCCGGCGTCATGGACATGTTTCCGCATACGGCGCACGTGGAGTCGATGGCCCTGTTCGAGTTGCCGTAGTCGCTGCGGACGACCGGTCGTGGCGGATGCCGCCGCGCGGACTCGAACCCCACCACAAGGGCGGACCGGTCTGCCAGAGCGTATAATCGGCGGATCATGCAAGCCGACGTATCAGAATCCCGCCGCGCCCGTTACAGCTGGTCCGACATACTGGCCATCGTCAAGCGCCACCGCCGCGAGCTGGTGATCGCCAACCTGGTGGCGGTGCTGGCGGTGCTGGCCGCCGTGCCGCTGCCGCTGCTGATGCCGCTCCTGGTCGACGAGGTGCTGCTCAAGCAACCCGGCATGCTGGTCGGCATCATGGACCGGCTGTTCCCGTCCCCCTGGCACGGGCCGGTGCTCTACATCACCGCGGTACTGCTGGTCACGGTGCTGCTGCGCCTCGGCACCCTGATGCTGACGGTGTGGCAGACGCGCCAGTTCACCCTGATTGCCAAGGACGTCACCTACCGGGTGCGGCGCGAGCTGCTGCTGCGGCTGCAGAGCATCTCCATGGCCGAGTACGAGAGCCTCGGCAGTGGCGCGGTGGCCTCGCACTTCATCACCGACATCAACGCCATCGACGAATTCATCGGCCAGACTGTCGGCAAGTTCCTCATCGCGGTGCTGTCGTTGGCGGGCGCAGCGGCCGTGCTGCTGTGGATGCACT
>JALSRI010000050.1 GCA_026984835.1 Thiohalobacter sp.
GAGGCCCTGTTGCAACGGGTGGGCTGGGCCA
The DNA here is from genome assembly GCA_026984835.1 of Thiohalobacter sp. Classification (GTDB taxonomy): domain Bacteria; phylum Pseudomonadota; class Gammaproteobacteria; order DSM-19610; family DSM-19610; genus JALSRI01. Next base: position 32 of record JALSRI010000050.1, read on the forward strand.
TCGTCTCGGCCGACTACCTTCGGCATGCCGGCGAACGGGTCGAGGACTTTATCGCCCGTGTGCGGCAACAGGCGCCGCAGTTGCGGCTGGTCTGTACTCAGGGTGTGGAGGGGACCTGGCTGAGCCTGCCGGGCGCAGCGCCGCGGCACCTGCCCCCGCCGCGGCGCGCCCGCAGCGGTGACAGTTTGGGTGCCGGGGATGCCTTCATCGCCGGTCTGGTCTCGGCGCTGTCCTGCGGCCGAAGCGCGGATGAAGCGGTGGGTCAGGGGCAGCGTTGGGCCGTGCAGAAGATAGTCGGGAGAACACCATGAAACGACAACGACAGCGCCTGTGCCGGCTCGATGAACTCGACGATCCGGGCAGTCGCGGGGTGAGCTTCGAACGCGGCGGCGAGCGGGTGGCGGCCTTTGTGGTGCTGCACGATGGCCAGGTGCGCGCCTATGAGAACCGCTGCCCCCATACCGGTGCGCCGCTGGACTGGGTGGAGCACCAGTTTCTCGATGCCGAAGGCGCGCTGATCCAGTGCGCGGTGCACGATGCGCGCTTCAAGATCGACGATGGCCGTTGCGTGGCCGGCCCCTGCGCCGGTGATGCGCTGACGCCGTTGCCGGTGACGGTGGAAGACGGGGTGGTCTGGCTCATACCCTGAAGTGACGACCGAGCGCGGCCAGCCGCTCTGCGAGTTGCGTCAGCTGCCGGGCGATTTCGGCCATGGCGCGGTTGCTGCTGTCGGCCTCGGCGGAGGAAGCGATGATGGCGTCGAGGTGCTGCTGCATGTCGGCGCTGGCCTGGTCCTGTTGCCGGGCGGCGCTGTCGATACCATCGATGATGCGCCCCAGCCCGTGCACCGTTTCGTTGATGCGCTCGAGGGAGCGGGCGGCCTGATCGCTGCGGCTCTGGGTTTCCCGGGCCTGGTCGCGGCCACGGGTCATCACCCTTGAGGCCTCGAGCACACCGGATTGCAGGCGTTCGATGATGTGCTGGATTTCCTGCGTCGATTGATGGGTTCGGCCGGCCAGGCCGCGCACCTCGTCGGCGACCACCGCGAACCCGCGGCCCTGTTCTCCGGCGCGGGCGGCCTCGATGGCGGCGTTGAGCGCCAGCAGGTTGGTCTGTTCGGCGATGTCGCGGATCACATCCAGCACCGTGCCGATCCGTTCGCTGTCCTCTTGCACGGCCTCGACCACCTGCGAGGCCTCTTCGATTTCCTGGGCAAATCCGTGGATGGCCCCCAGGGTTTCTGCAATCTCCCGTTGGCTGCCGTCCAGGGTCTGTTCGATCTGTGCCATGCCCTTTCGCGCCTGTCGAGTGGATGTGCTGACCTGGCCGGTGGTGTTCTGCATGTGCTGCATGGCCTGCTCTACCTGCTGGCTGGCGGTACCCTGTTCGGCACTGATTCGGCGCGCCTGTTCGCTGCGGCGGTCGAGCGCCCCGGCCTGGTGTTCCAGTTCCTCTACCGATTCGATCAGCTGGCGAATGGTGCCGCGAAGCTGTCCGGTGAAGGCATTGAAGCCGCGCGCCAGATCGCCGATCTCGTCACCGCCCGAGTCGGGCAGACGCTGGGTCAGGTCGCCATTGCCGTGGGCGATCGCCTGGAGGCGGGATGCGAGTTGCCGGATGGGGTGAATCAGGCTGCGCCGGCCGAGCAGGAACAGCACGCCCATCATCAACAGCCCGATACCGAGGGCGGCGCCGATACCCAGCGTGGCGTAGCGATGCACTTGCTGCGCGGCTTCCGATTCGCGGTCGATCAAGGCATCGGAGAGCCGTTCGATGTCCTCGCTGCGGGCGGACAGGTCGCGGGCGCGGTCGCGGTAGGACCGCAGTGCCTGTTGCCGCGCACGGTACTGTTCCATGACCTGTTCGACCCCTGCCTTGTGTGCCTCGAGCAGCGACTTGAAGCGCGTGGCGTAGTCCTCTTCGCGGTCTTCCGGCGATTGGCCGGACAGTTCCATCGATGACAGATCCTCGATGTAGATGTCGAGATCGGTCTGGTCATTGGCGATCTGCTGCAACAGGTCGGCGTCGTCGCGTCCGCCGAGGAAGCGTTGCAGGGCATGCAGCTGGCTGAACAGGGCCAGACGGGCGTCGGTCGCGCCGCTGGCGGCGAACCATTCCTCGATCTGTTGGCTGTTGGTCGCGCCGTCGTCGTCCCAGTTGGTTTCGCGCTCGACGATGATGCGGTTGGCCAGTTCGTTGAATCCGGCCAGGCGTTGCGACAGGCGTTGATCGGTCTGCTGAAGGCGCTGCAGGCGGTCGCGGAACTGCCGATGCTGTTGCATCAGAGCGTCGCGTTCACGGATGAATCCGTCGAGGCTCTGACGCAGGCGGCGCGCAGCGTCGGCAGGCACCAGCCCGGTGCCGGTCATCTGCCGGTAGGCGGTTTCAGCGCGTTGAGCGGCGCGTTGCAGGCGATCGGTGGCTGCCTCGTCTCCGGACAGCCAGGCTTCCACGGCCAGCAGCTGTTCGCTGACGGCGTTGCGGGTATCGAGTGCGCCTTCGACCGTCTGCCGTGCTTCGGTCACGAGAAAATCGCTGGTCGCGGCGAGCCGGTCGACGGCCAGAAACCCGGCCGCGCCAGCGAGCAGCAGTGCCAGGGCGATCAGGGCATAGCCAAGCAGAAGTCGTGCACCGAGTCTGAGCGTCATCAAGTCTACCGGTTGGGACGGTGGCCGTTGTAACGGCCGTGGCAAGACTTTGTTTAGCAGCAGGGACGCGGTTTGCTGGCCCGGGGCGACGAACGCGCGTGAACGCGGGGACGATCAGCTGTCGAGGCCGTCGAAGTGCACCACCTGGTGCGGTTGGTATTCGCGGTCGAAGATGAGGTCGAACTGGGCACCGTTCTCATCCACGATGGCCTTGACCTGTTTGAGGTCGGGCAGGCGGGTGGCCAGCCAGGCGAGGCTGGCGGCGGCCTTCTCATCCTCCTGGTAGAGGATGCCCTCCATCAGCGCCAGCGCCATCCAGCGGGCGCGCTGTTCGAGGTTGGGCTGTTCCAGCCATTCGCCCTGCAACTCGATTCCGGCATCGAACTTGCGGTCCAGCGTGTCCAGGTATTCGGCCTGCTTGTCGCTGAGCGGCCGGTTGCGGTCGAAATGCAGCAGCGGCTGGTCGTTGACGATGACATGGAGGGTGGTGTGTTCGTTGTCCTGTGCGTTCATGGCCGCTCCGCGTAGAGGTCGTATTCGTCGCTGTCGATGATGCGCGCATCCACGAAATCGCCGACCGACAGCTCGTCATGACCGGCGAACAGATAGACTTGCCCGTCGATTTCCGGCGCGTCGGCGGCACTGCGCGCGGCCCAGCCCGGCTGGCCGTTGATCTGTACCGGCTCGTCGAGCAGCAGGGTCAGGGTCTGGCCGACCCGCTGGCGCAGGCGGGCGGCGCTGATCGCCTGCTGGTGCAGCATGAAGCGTTCGAGGCGTTCCTGCTTGACCGCTTCGTCGACCGGATCGGGCAGGGCGTTGGCGGCGGCGCCTTCCACCGGAGAGTAGGTGAAGCAGCCGACCCGGTCCAGTTGCGCCTCGCTGAGGAAATCGAGCAGCATCTGGAAGTCTTCCTCGGTTTCGCCGGGAAAGCCGACGATGAAGGTGCTGCGGATCACCAGTTCAGGGCAGATCGCGCGCCAGCGGGCAATGCGCTCAAGAATCTGTTCCTGTGATCCGGGCCGTTTCATGGCCTTGAGGATCTTCGGGCTGGCGTGCTGGAAAGGAATGTCGAGATAGGGCAGCACGCGCCCCTCGGCCATCAGCGGGATCACCTCGTCCACATGGGGATAGGGATAGACATAGTGCAGCCGCACCCAGACACCGAACTGGCCCAGCGCCCGCGCCAGATCGACGAAACGGGTCTTTAGCGGCTGGCCGTTCCAGAAACGGGTATCGTATTTGAGGTCCACGCCGTAGGCGCTGGTGTCCTGGGAGATCACCAGCAGCTCCCGGACGCCGGCCTCGAGCAGGTGTTCCGCCTCCTGCATCACGGCGTCGATCGGGCGGCTGACCAGGTCGCCGCGGAAGCTGGGAATGATGCAGAAGCTGCAGCGGTGGTTGCAGCCTTCGGAGATCTTCAGGTAGGCGTAGTGGCGCGGTGTCAGCTTGACGCCCTGGGGCGGCACCAGGTCGATGAAGGGATCGTGGGCGGCGGGCAGCGCCTGATGCACGGCATCGAGCACGGCGTCGGTGGCCTGCGGGCCGGTGACCGCCAGCAGCGACGGGA
>JALSRI010000051.1 GCA_026984835.1 Thiohalobacter sp.
ACAGAGGTGTTATACATGGCTACTGGTACCGTTAAATGGTTCAACGAATCCAAGGGATTCGGTTTCATCGCTCCCGCCGACGGCGGTGACGACGTTTTCGTTCATTTCTCCGCCATCGAAGGCAGCGGCTTCAAGACCCTGCTCGAAGGCCAGACGGTCGATTTCGAAGTCGAGAAGGGCCCCAAGGGCCTGCAGGCCGCGCGGGTCATGCCGCAGAGCTGAAGTCCTCCTGACCTGGAGTACCGGGAACCCCGCGCCAGCGGGGTTTTTTATTGCCCCCGACCCCGGCAGGCTAAAGAAAGCCGGCGGCCGGCCGCCAGGGTACCTACGAGGCGCAAAAGCCTCAGCGAGGTCATACCATGTGCAGCACACCCAGGGGTTCCCGCCGGACCTGCCGCGTCACCCCGCTCGAAGAGGGATCCCGGGACGGCACGGCCTGGCGCCGGATGTTGCGGCGCGCCTCCGAACGCATGGACAGGCTGGAGCAGGAACGCGCCCGAAAGAAGGAAAAGGACGGCGCCTGAAGCGCGTCCCCGGCGCCCACCGACAGGCCGGACGGTTTGAAAAAACCGTGGTTGCCCTATTGACATTCCCGTACCTGCCGTTCCCGGCGATCCGCCTTATACACAAGCGTAACCGTCTGGTAAGAAAATGCATGTATCGATCGCATCCCGGCTCATCGGTAATCGAAGAATGGTTATTATCTAACTGATATAACTCATGTTTTCCGGATTGATGATTTTTTGAGCATTTTAACCCGGAAGCCGTGTCCGCCGGGGCCCGCAGCCCCTTCATGCCCTTTCATCCACAAAGTTATCCACAGCATCTGTGGATAAACCGGCGACGATCTGCGCCGCCCCCGCCTGTGCGCCTGCCGGCGTCGGCCTGTTATGATGCGCCCCTTGAATTCCTATCCCCCGGGTCCGCATTCAATAGAGCAGGCGGATCTCTCCCGGAAGCGAGCCATGGACATCGAACACAGCGATTCACACGAAGAAACGACCGACACCGGCGGCGCCGCCGAACTGGTGCGCGCCAGTGACATCCTGCCGGCCAACATCCCCATCCTGCCGCAGACCGAACGTCCCTTCTTCCCCGGCCAGGCCATCCCGCTGCTGGTCGACCCGGACGTCTGGGGCCCCACCATCAAGGCCGCGGTGGAGGAAACCAACAACGTCATCGGCCTGCTGCTGGCCCGCAGCGAGCGCGCCGAGGACGCCAGCACAGGCGACTTCTACCGCATCGGCACGGCCTGCCGCATCCACCGGGTGGCGCGCCAGGACGGCCGCCTTCAGGTGCTGCTGGAAGGCCTGCAGCGCTTCTCCGTGCGCGAATGGCTGAGCACGCAACCACCCTACATGGCGCGCGTGCAGTACCACCCCGAGGAACGCTACGAAGAAATACCGGAGGTGAAGGCCTACGCCGTCGCCATCATCAACACCATCAAGGAACTCATCCCCCTGAACCCGCTGTACGGGGAGGAGTTCAAGATGTTCCTGGAACACTTCCACCCCAACGACCCCTCGCACCTGGCCGACTTCGCCGCCAGCCTGACCACCTCGGCGCGCGAGGAGCAGCAGGAAGTGCTGGAAGCGCTGGACCTGCTCACCCGCATGGAGCGCGTGCACGTACTGATCAACAAGGAGCTGGAGCTGGCCAAGGCCCAGGCGCAGATCCGCAAGCAGGTCGAGCAGGAGATGCAGGAACACCAGCGCGAGGCCATCCTGCGTGAACAGCTCAAGATCATCCAGAAGGAGCTGGGCATCTCCAAGGACGACCGCACCGCCGACATCGACGTGTTCCGCGAGCGGCTGGAAGGCCTGAGCCTGCCGGAGACGGCGCAGAAGCGCATCGAGCAGGAGATGCAGAAGTTCTCGGTGCTGGAGACCGGCTCGCCGGAATACGCCACCACCCGCAACTACCTGGACTGGCTCACCCAGCTTCCCTGGGGCCGGTTCACGGAAGACCGGCTCGACCTGGATGCGGCGCGACGCATCCTCGACGAGGACCACGACGGCCTGGATGACATCAAGCAGCGCATCCTCGAGTTCATCGGCGTCGGCATCATGAAGGGCGAGGTGTCGGGTTCCATCCTGCTGTTCGTCGGCCCGCCCGGCGTCGGCAAGACCTCCCTGGGCCGGTCCATCGCCCGCGCCCTGGGCCGGAAGTTCTTCCGCTTCTCGCTCGGCGGCATGCGCGACGAGGCCGAGATCAAGGGCCACCGCCGCACCTACGTGGGCGCCATGCCGGGCAAGTTCATCCAGGCCATCAAGGACACCGAGTCGGCCAACCCGGTCATCATGCTCGACGAGATCGACAAGGTCGGCGCCTCCTATCAGGGCGACCCGGCCTCGGCGCTGCTGGAGGTGCTCGACCCGGAGCAGAACAGCGAATTCCTCGACCACTACCTGGACGTGCCCTTCGACCTGTCCAAGGTACTGTTCATCTGCACCGCCAACCAGCTCGACACCATCCCCGGCCCGCTGCTGGACCGCATGGAAGTGATCTCCCTGTCGGGCTACCTGGCCAGCGAGAAACTCGAAATCGCCAGAAACCACCTGCTGCCGCGGCAACTGGAGCGCGCCGGCCTCAAGAAGCGCGGCCAGTTGCGCATCGACAAGGCGGCGCTGCGCCGCATAGTCGAGGACTACGCCCGCGAAGCCGGCGTGCGCCGCCTGGAGAAATACCTGGGCGCCATCGTGCGCAAGGCGGTGGTGAAGATCCTCAAGGGTGGGAAGACGCCCATCCGGGTGCGCGCCGCGGACGTCGAGGACTACCTGGGTAAGCCGGTGTTCCCGAAGGAGAAGGCCATCAGTGGCGTCGGCGTGGTGACGGGCCTGGCCTGGACCGCCATGGGCGGCGCCACCCTGAGCGTGGAGGCCACCCACATCCACAGCTACCAGCGCGGCTTCAAGCTGACCGGCCAGCTCGGCGACGTGATGCGCGAGTCGGCCGAGATCGCCTACAGCTACATCCTGGCCAATGCCGAACAGTGGGGCGCGCCGCCCGACTTCTTCGAGAAGGCGCTGGTGCACCTGCACGTGCCGGCCGGCGCCACCCCCAAGGACGGCCCCAGCGCCGGCGTCACCATGGCCAGCGCCCTGCTGTCGCTGGCCAGGAAGCGCCGCCTGGTGCGCCGGCTCGCCATGACCGGCGAACTGACCCTGACCGGCCACGTGCTGCCGGTGGGCGGCATCCGGGAGAAGGTGATCGCGGCCCGGCGCGCCGGCATCCGCGAACTCATCCTGCCGGAAGCCAACCGCGGCGATTTCGAAGAGATCCCGGACTACATCCGCGAAGGGCTGAAGGTGCATTTCGTGAGCCGCTTCCCCGAGGTCGTCCCGCTGCTGTTCGAGCGCGGCTGACCCCACCGGCCGGCCCCTCGCCCGCGGCGGACGGGAAACCGCCCCTGTAGGAGCGGGCTTGCCCGCGATCCCGGCGCAGCCGGGATGAGGATTCGGCGGCCGCCATGTTTCGCGGGCAAGCCCGCTCCTACAGGGGATCGGTTCTTCGCTTGGCGTGGGGGGGGTTCCGGGATCGCGGGCAAGCCCGGCCGGGGCGGCTTACCAGCGTCGCACGCGGCCGGTGTCGACGTGGATGAAGTCGGATTTGGGGTAATAGCCCACGCCGCCCGCCTTCAGCGCCAGCGCTGCCTTGCGCAGGTGCGCGAGACGACAGCCCGGCAGGCGGATGTCGATGGCGCGACCCTGCATGTGCAGGCTGTGGCGCGCCACGCCGTTGCTGTGGCTGCGCAGCAGGGCGTTGCTGGCGGGTGAACGGTAGCCGGAAATGACATGGAAGGCCCCCTGCACCGCGACCGACTGCTGCAACAGATAGAGCAGGTCCAGCAGCGCCGGGTCCATGTCGTGCACCTCGCCGGTGCGGTGATCGCGCAGCACCCGGTTGACCGCCCGCAGTTCCTCGCCGAGATAGCGGCCGTCGGCCCAGTAGGTGGCGCGCAGGGCTTCCCCCGTATGCAGGTTCTTCAGGACCAGGCTGCGCTCCGGCGCGCGGTGGACGCCCGCCCACAGCGACGGCGCCGCCAGGGCCAGGGCCCCGGCGCCGAGCACCTGCTGCAGGAAGCCCCGTCGGGCGGGATGCTGGATGCGACCCTCGCGGGCGGCGGAATACTCGATCGTCATGGTCTCCGTACTATGCACGGCCCGTGCCAGGAGCGGACGCTGGCGCGCAATTATACGGAAATCGTGGCGACTGAACAGCCTGGGACGCGGTTTCAGCGCCCCAACAGGCTGATCGACGGGTCGCCGGGCGTCAAACCGTCGTCGCCCGGCGACAGCGGCGGGTGCACCAGGGCCGTCGGCAGCAGGCCGGCCAGGCGCCGGTCGCGCTGGTAGACGTCGTCGCGGAACTGCATGTGTCCGGCCTCGTCCACCCAGGCGGTCTGGTACAGGATGTAGACCGGGATCGGCGCCTTCAGCCGCTGCACCCGGTTGCGGCCGGCGTCGATGGCCTCCAGCACCGCGCGGCCGTCCCAGCCCTCGCCCAGCACGTAGCTGGCCAGCGCCACGGGCTTCTCCACGCGGATGCAGCCGGAACTGAAGGTGCGCACCGGCCGCTGGAACAGGTGGCGCGACGGCGTGTCGTGCAGGTAGACGCTGAAGGGGTTGGGCAGCATGAACTTGATGCGCCCGAGGCTGTTGTCCGGACCCGGGTCCTGGCGCAGCCGGTAGGGCAGGTAGCGGCCGCCGGCATACTGTCGCCAGTCGATGGCGTCGGCGTCGAGCTCCACCGCGTCGGCGTCCCAGCCCGACAGCACGCGGATGCGCTTGCGCTCGAAATAGGCGGGATCGCGCAGCAGCGCCGGCACCAGGTCGCGCCGCGCCAGCTTGCCCGGCACGTTCCAGTAGGGGTTGAACACCAGGTAGGTCATGTTCTCGCGGAAGGTCGGCGTGGCGCGGAAGGGCTTGCCGACGATGACGCGCATGGACAGCCGCACCTCGTCGTCCTCGCGCACCTGCAATTCGAAGCCGGCCATGTTGACCAGGATGTAGCGCCGCCCCAGGTCGCGTGGCAGCCAGCGCCAGCGTTCCAGGTTGAGCGCGATCTGCCGCAGGCGCTGCTCCACCGGCCGGCTCAGCGCCTGGCGTGTGCGTCGGCCGACCACGCCGTCGTCCTGCAGGCCGTGGCGGCGCTGGAAACGCCGCACGGCCTCGGCCAGCGTCTCGTCGAACCAGGGCTCGTCGTCGCCCGGTCCCAGGTCGCCGGTCAGGCGCAGCCGCCGCTTCAGCACCGGGATGTCGGCGTGCACCGCCCCCGGCACCAGCTTCGGGCCGCGGGCCGGAATCAGCGGCCAGCCGCCCTGCGCGGCCAGCTCCCGGTAGCGCACGAACTGCCGGCGCAACGCCCGGTAGGCGGCGCTGTGCGGCGTCAGCGCCTCCACCGCCACCCCGAGGTCGGCGGCCGCGATGGCCTGCTCCAGCAGCCCCACCACGTCCGGCGACGGCAGCTCGATGAACCACTTGACGTCGACGCTGCGCGGATCGATCTGGCCGCGGCCCAGCTTCAGCGCCCAGGCGAAGAAGGCGTCGCTGAGATGCAGGTCGAGCCGGGCCTGCGCCGCCGGCGTGGACGGCCATTGCAGGCGCTCTATCTCGCGCAGGTGCAGGCCGGAGGTATCGATCGCCTCGTCGGCGGCGGCCCGGAACAGCGCCCGCAGCCGGTAGGCGCGCGGCAGCAGGCCAAGGTGATCGCTCCAGGCCGGCTGGTATTCGCGCGCCGCATAGAAGCGCGCCAGCTCCGCCGGCCGCAGCAGCGGCTGCGCCGCGAACGCCCGGCCGTCTTCCAGCAGGCGCCGGATGACGTGCTCGATGCGTTCCGGCGCAGCGGGAACGGCGGTCTGCGCGTCCATGCTGGAGACGGCTGGAAGGGGCAGCAGCAGGAGCAGTCCCGCCAGGGCCCGATGGAATCTGGTGCGGATGTCCATGACACCGTCACCTCCTCGACGCTTTTTTTTTGCGGACGCTGCGTGGCGCCCGATCGTTGTTGTTTTTTCCCGGCTGTCCGGCTTCCCGCCGGCCCGCGCCGTACTGCGAGTATACCGGCAACCGTCCATAAAGACCCGCGGACGGTCGCGCGGTTCCCGCCGCTAGCCGGCCGGCCCGATGGCGCGCAGGAACAGGTCGATCAGCCGGTCGGCCAGCTCCGCGACCGGCATGTCACGGTAACGTGGTGATTTCAGAATGCATTTCGCATACAGGGCCTCGCGGATCATGCCCTGGAACAGGAGGCTGGCGACCCGCCCGTCCACCACTGCACCGCCGTTGCGGGCATGCCCCGCCAGGTGGTATTCGATCAGGTCGGTGAAGGGCCGCCAGCGGTTCTCGAAGAACTGGCGGGTGGCCTCGCTGCCCTCCAGCGCGCTCTGCATTTCCATGCGCAGGTAGTCGGGGTCGGCGGCGACGCTGTCGATGAAGATGCGCGTGATGCGCCGCAGCACATCCTCGAAACCGCCCTCGCTGGCCACCACCGCCTCCACGTAGCTCTCGCGCCGGCAGGCTATGTCGTTGAGCACCGCCTCGTAGAGCGCCTCCTTGGAGGGAAAGTGGCGGTACAGGATGGCGGGGCTCACCCCCAGCCGCCGCGCGATCTCGTCCACCGACACACCGTGGTAGCCCTTGTCGGCGAACAGGACCTTGGCGACGGCCAGGATGGTGGCCTTGCGTTCGGAGGCCTTGAGGCGTCTGGTCAACGTCCCCTCAGGCCGGCTTCCTGATATCGAACCGGTATTCCCCGCCCTGCTGCGTGGAGGCCAGCAGTTCGTTTCCGGTCTGTTTGCAGAAGGCTTCGAAGTCCTTCACCGAGCCGGGGTCGGTGGCGACGATGCGCAGCACCTGGCCGGCGCCGAGCTGCTGGATGCTCTTCTTGGCGCGCAGGATGGGCAGGGGGCAGTTGAGCCCGCGGGCGTCGAGTTCGAGGTCGAAATCAGCCATGGGTCGTCTCCTTTTGTTAGTGAGCGTTTACTTTCTAGTACAAACCAGGCGGTATGTCAATGGCGCGAGGGAAGAGGGGCGCCTTTCAGTAACCGCAAAGGACGCGAAGGGAAAAGGTCTGCACGCCGGAAGAGTTCGAGGGCATGGCGTGGCATCGGCAACGGCCGGGCTTTTCCGACAAAGGGCTGTTTCCCCACGGTCAAGCTCCCACGCCGCCACGGTTGCCCGGCCGGTGGGGGGAGGTGCCAAAATCTTCAGCCACGGAAAGCACGGAAAACACGGACGATTCCTTGTAACGGGGCGCGCCTCGCGCGGCCCCGAAAAACTGTTTTTTCCGTGCTTTCCGTGCGTTCCGTGGCTATCTACCCCCCCCTACCGCGCCGCGCTCACCATGCAAATCCACCCCGGGTCGGCCTCGCCGCGGGTGGCGGGTTCGAACACGCCGTTGGGTTCGCCGTCCTCGTCCTCGCCCTGCCAGTAGACGGTGACGTCGGAGAAGCCGGCCTCGGACAGGATCTCGCGCAGCTCGGGCAGGGTCCACAGGCGCCATTCGTAGACGAAGGCCTTCTTCAGCCGCGAGCCGTCGTTGAAGTTGAAGTGGATGTAACAGGTCATGTCGCCGCTGATGGGGTCGTAGTCGGCCTGTTCCCAGACGTAGGTGAAACCCTTGTGCCGGGTCTTCTCCTTGAGTTCCTTGAAGGCCTCGTAGCCGCCGAAGATGTCCAGGAAGAACACGCCGTCGTCGGCCAGCGCCCCGCGCACGGTGGCGAAATAGCCGCGCAGGGTGTCGCGGTCCTTGAAGATCTGCCAACTGAAATTCATGGCCAGGATGACGTCGGCCGGCTCCGTCTCCACCGTCAGCACGTTGTCCTCCAGCAGGGTGACGCGCGCGCGCTGCTCCTCGCTGAGTTGCGACAGGTTGTGCTCGCGCCCCCAGTGCAGCACCTCGGGGTCCAGGTCGACGCCGATGGCGCGGTTGGCTTCACGCTGGGCGACCCATTCGCAGCACATCTTGGCGGTGCCGCAGAAGTCCTCGCGCAACAGGTGCGCCTCGCGGCCGCGCAGGCGCTGGAAGTTGGTGTCGACGAATTCGTATTCGAAGTCGGTGGCCTGCACCGACTGTTCATACAGCTTGTGCCGGTCGGCGCGCTCCGCCCGGCTGGGTTTGCCGCTGGCCTGGGCGCGCCGGCGCTTGCCGGGTTTCTTGTGGTGGGGCTTCTTGATGGTCATGGCGGCCCTTTATGCCACAAGCGGCAAACGAATAACAGCTTGATTTCGATAGCCGCTCCGCCAGACTATGGCGTGCCTGAAACCACCATGCCGCACCCCCATGTCCAGCCTCCCCGACCGTGAATCGCTGATCCGCCTGGTGCGCGACGTCGCCCGCCGCGAACTGCTGCCGCGCTTCGGCTGCACCACGGCGTCCTGCAAGCCCGACGGCAGCCCGGTGTCGGAGGCCGACCTTGCGGTGCAGGACGCGCTGGCGGCGGAACTGGCGCGGCGCTGGCCGGACATCGCCCTGCTCAGCGAGGAGCTGCCGCGCGCGCAGCAGGAGGCCGCGCTGGCGCGGGCCGCCACCGGCACCTGGTGCCTGGACCCGCTGGACGGCACCACCAACTTCATCGCCGGCGTGCCCTACTACGCCCTGTCGCTGGCGCTCGTCGTCGGCGACCGAGTGCGGCTGGCCGTGGTATACGACCCGTCCCGCGACGAATGCTTCAGCGCCGTGGCGGACGAAGGCGCCTGGTTGAACGAACGGCGCCTGCCGCTGCCCGCCCCGTGCCCGGTGCCCCTGCACGAGAGCCTGGCGCTGGTCGACCTCAAGCGCCTGCCCGCCACCCTGGCCGGACGCCTGATCCGCCACCCGCCCTACAAGTCGCAGCGCAGCTTCGGCGCGGTGGCGCTGGACTGGTGCTGGCTGGCCGCCGGCCGCTGCCAGGTCTACCTGCACGGCCGCCAGAAACTGTGGGACTACGCGGCCGGCAGCCTGGTGCTGGCCGAGGCCGGCGGCCGGGCCGTCACCCTCGACGGCGAGCCGGTGTTCAGGCCCGGCCTCGAACCGCGCTCGGCGGTCGCGGCGCTCGACCCGGCGCTGTTCCGCGCCTGGTGCCGGTGGCTGGAAGTGCCCGGCTGTTGAACCGCGCGGCGCCGGTTGCCGTCGGCCGGACGATTCACGACAATGCCTGCAGCGCACAGCCGGGAGGAATCCGCCATGCACGTCACCCTGGTCCACGTCCACGTGGTCGCCGACCACGTCGACGATTTCATCGATGCCACCCGCGCCAACCACGAAGCCTCGGTACGCGAAGCCGGCAACCTGCGCTTCGACGTGCTGCAGTCGGCCGACGACCCGACCCGTTTCGTGCTCTACGAGGCCTACCGCACGGCCGACGACGCGGCCGCCCACAAGCAGACCGAACACTACCTGCGCTGGCGCGACACCGTCGCCGACTGGATGGCGGAGCCGCGGCGGGGCGAGCCCTACCGGGGCCTGCTGCCGGCCCGCTTCGGCGCATGACCGGCCCCTTCTCGCTGGGGCGGCTGCCGCGCATCGCCTTCGGCGCCGGCAGCATCGAACGCCTGCCGCAACTGGCGGCCGGCTACGGGCCGCGCCTGCTGCTGGTGACCGGCGAACGCTCACTGCAGGAATCGGCCGCCTGGCCCGGCATCGAACAGGGCCTGCGCGACGCCGGCCTGACCTGGGACCAGGCGCGCATCGGCGGCGAGCCCTCGCCGCAGCGCATCGACGAACTGGTCGCCCGCCACGCCGCGCAGCAGCCCGACCTGGTGGTCGGCATCGGCGGCGGCAGCGTGCTGGACGGCGCCAAGGCCATCGCCGGCCTGCTGCGGGTCGGCGACAGCGTCATGGACTACCTGGAGGGCGTCGGCCCGGAGAAGCCCTACCGCGGCCCCGCCACGCCCTTCATCGCCGTGCCCACCACCGCCGGCACCGGCAGCGAGGCGACCCGCAACGCCGTGCTGAGCGTGGCCGGCCGCGACGGCTTCAAGAAGTCCTTCCGCGACGAACGACTGGTGCCGGCCTGGGCGCTGGTCGACCCGGACCTGCTGGCGTCCTGTCCGCCCGACCTGATTGCCGCCAACGGCATGGACGCCCTCACCCAGCTCCTGGAGTCCTACGTCTCCACCCGCGCCGGTCCCTTCACCGACGCCCTGGCCATCGACGGCCTGAAAGCGGTGCGCGACAGTCTGCTGCCCTGGTACCGCGGCGGGGGCGACCCGGCGGCGGCGCGCGCCGGCATGGCCTACGGCGCGCTGCTGTCCGGCATCTGCCTGGCGCACACCGGGCTGGGCTCGGTGCACGGCCTGGCCTCGCCGCTGGGCGCCTTCTTTCCCATCCCGCACGGCGTGGTGTGCGGCACCCTGGTGGGCGCCGCCACGCGCAGGAATATCGACGCACTGCGGGAACGCGCGCCCGAAAGCCCGGCGCTGGACAAATACGCCCGCGCGGCGCGGCTGCTGTGCCGGCGCGACTTCGACAGCCGCGAACAGGCCTGGGAGGCGCTCACAACGCTGCTCGACGACTGGACCCGCGAAATGAAGCTGCCGCGCCTGGGCGAATACGGCGTCACCCCGGACGACTTCGCCCGTATCGCTGCGAACTCGCGCGGCAGCAGCATGAAGACCAACCCCGTGGTGCTGAGCGACGCGGAGATCGTCGCCGTGCTGGAACAGCGCTGCTGACCGCGATCCGCCCCTAGCTGACCACCCCACCCCTGCCGACCGCACCGCCCCTGCCGACCGCACCGCCTGTAGGAGCGGGCTTGCCCGCGATCGCGGCGGCCGCCGAATCCTCCTCCCGGCTGCGCCGGGATCGCGGGCAAGCCCGCTCCTACAGAGGGATAAGGTGTCGGCATAACCGTCGGTGACAGGGGATAAGGTGTCGGCATGGCCATCGGTGACGGGGGAAGGTGTCGGTATGGCCATTGGTGACAGGGGGTAAGGTGTCAGCATGGCCGTCGGTGACGGGAGATAAGGCGTCGGCATGCCCGCCGGTGACGGGGGGCAAGGCGTCGGCATGGCCACCGTCGAAGCGGCTTGTGGTGTAATAGCCCCCATGAAACCCTACGCCGAATCCTGCGACCAGAACCGGCTGCCCATTCTCGACGTGCTGCAGCGGGAGCTGGCGGGCCGGCGACGGCTGCTGGAGATCGGCAGCGGCACCGGCCAGCACGCCGTGTTCTTCGGCGCGCGCTTTCCGGACCTGCGCTGGCAGACCAGCGACGTCGCCGCCGCCCACCCGGGCATCCGCGCCTGGCTGGACGAGGCGAAGCTCGACAACGTATTGCCGCCGCTGGCCCTGGACGTGTGCCGCGACACCTGGCCGCGGCAGACCTACGACGCGGTGTTCAGCGCCAACACCGCGCACATCATGGCCTGGCCGGAGGTGGAATGCCTGTTCGCCGGCGTCGGCGGCGTGCTGGAAACCGGCGGCGTGTTCTGCCTGTACGGGCCCTTCAACTACGGCGGCCGCTACACCAGCGACAGCAACGCGCAGTTCGACCGCTGGCTGAAGGCGCGCGATCCGGCGAGCGGCATTCGTGATTTCGAGGCCTTGTGCGCGCTGGCGGAAGACGCCGGGATGGCGTTCAGGAATGACTACGAAATGCCGGCCAACAACCGGACGCTGGTGTGGACGAAAGCCGCCTGACCCGGTCTCGGGCCCTGCGTGTCATCGATCTGAGGCAGACCCGGTGACAAGGCCTTTCCGTCACCGGGGCACCCCATCAAAAGCGCCCCCGTCCTTTCGAGGCACGAAGCGACGAAGCGATCTTTGCAGGGCGGCCGCCCGCCCGGGAAGATCGACGCGCTTCGCCCGCAATGACGGGGGCGGGGTGGCGCTACGGGTCATGGCCCCTGCGGGCCATGCGCCCGTGGTTCAGCCGAACTGGTTCTCCAGCAGCGGCTTGAGCAGCAGGGCGACCCCGAAAGCCAGCAGATAGTCCATGCCGCGCCCGGTGGTGGTCAGCGATTCGATAACGGGTTGCCCCACCACCAGCAGCACCGCCGTCAACGCAAGCAGATATTTCAACATCACAATCACTCCTGATCCGTGTACTACGCCATTTGACGCTCGCAGTATGCCGCACGGCCGGCAGGGATTCCGTGAACGGGTCGCGGTGACCGCATGACGGCAGTCACAAAACCGGCTTTCGGGTGCAGATCAGGAGACAGGCAGCGTGTGGTGGCCGTCGCCCCGCCCGGCGCCGCTGTCCTGGCGGCGGATGACTTCCTGCACCGAGGGCCGGCTGAGGAAACCGGCCAGGGTGATGCTGTCGAGGTATTCGTAGATGCGCCGGCTCAGGCCGCACCAGAGGGCGTGGGTGAGGCAGGGGTCGTTGTTGTCCGCGCAGTCGCTGTCGCCGGCGCAGGTGGCGTCCACCTTTTCGTCCACGGCGGCGATGATGGCGGCGATGGTGATCTCGTCGGCCGGCCGCGCCAGCCGGTAGCCGCCGCCGGGACCGCGCACCCCCTTGACCAGGTTGCTGCGGCGCAGCTTGGAGAACAACTGCTCCAGGTAGGACAGCGAAATGCTCTGGCAACTGGAGATATCGGCCAGCGTGACCGGTCCGTCGGCGTCGTGGATCGCCAGGTCCATCATGGCGGTCACCGCATAGCGGCCTTTGGTGGAGAGTCTCATCGGGTGGTCTTTCGCGCGGCGGCGGGCGGGGCCCAGGTTGGACCTAGACTAACAGTACCTGAGCGATCCGATCAAGATTTGGCTGCGCCGGCTCAGGATTCGGCATCCGCCAGGGGCTCATCCGCAACTAACTGAATAGCATTGGAAAGTTCATTGTGCGCCGGCGAGAACCCATGGCCCTGGCGCAGGCAGTAACCCAACCACTTGTGCAGGAAACGGTTGGCTTCCCACTTCTCCTGCAGGGAATGGCGGGTATGGAAGCGGTCGTACTCGGCCGCGCGCCGGCCGCGGCGGCGGCCGCGCGAGATCACCTCGGCCACCTGCGCGTCGTGGTAGAGGCGCAGCAGCAGGTCCGGCGCCGGGAACTCACCCAACTCATCCGAGAACCGGTAGGTCAACCGCAGGGTGGTGGTATAGGGGGAACGTTCGACGATGTCCAGGTACAGGGGCAGCGCGCCCGCCACCTGCGACACCGCCTGCGCCGGCAGCGCGCCGAAATCCGGCACCAGCCGGCGCAGCTGGATATAGTTCAGCTCGTAGAGCTCCATCAGGCCGGGAAGATCCCGCGCCCGCACGCCCGCGTGCATCGCCTGTCTGGTCATATCCAGCATGGTCCGATCTTAACATAGTAGAATCAGGCTATTCGCCCTGCATTCTTCCCTTCGTTCTTCGGGGAAGCTATCGGCGCTGCGCTGTTTTACTTGACGCTATACTGACCGCTCGCAAAAAGGAACAACAACCGTGAACGTGAAACAGGTTTCCACCACGCCGTTCGACGACCAGCGGCCCGGCACCTCCGGCCTGCGCAAGAAAGTGCGCGTGTTCCGGCAGCCGCACTACCTGGAAAACTTCGTGCAGTCCATCTTCGACAGCCTGGAAGGATTCCGGGGCCGGACCCTGGTGCTCGGCGGCGACGGCCGCTACTACAACCGGCAAGCCGTCCAGACCATCATCCGCATGGCCGCCGCCAACGGCTTCGGGCGGCTGCTGGTGGGACGCGACGGCCTGCTGTCGACGCCGGCGACGTCCTGCGTGATCCGCAAGCACAAGGCCTTCGGCGGCATCATCCTGTCGGCCAGCCACAACCCGGCCGGTCCCGACGGCGACTTCGGCATCAAGTACAACACGGGCAACGGCGGCCCGGCGCCGGAGCCGCTCACCGAGGCCATCTACCGCAACAGCCTGGCCATCGAACGCTACCTGAGCCTGGACAGCGAAGACATCGACCTCGGCGCCCCGGGCGAGACCCGCCTCGGCGACACCGTCGTCGAGATCATCGACCCGGTCGCCGACTACGCCGAACTCATGGAGCAACTGTTCGACTTCAACCGCATCCACGCCCTGATCAACACCGGCGTGTTCCACATGCGCTTCGACGCCATGCACGCGGTGACCGGTCCCTATGCCGTGGAGATCCTGGAGAACCGCCTCGGCCTGGCGCCGGGCTCGGTGGTCAACGCCGTGCCACGGGAAGACTTCGGCGGCGGCCACCCCGACCCCAACCTGGTGTACGCGCGCGAGCTGGTCGACTGCCTGTTCGGCAGCGGCGCGCCCGACTTCGGCGCCGCCTCCGACGGCGACGGCGACCGCAACATGATCCTGGGCCGCCGCTTCTTCGTCACCCCCAGCGACAGCCTGGCGGTGCTGGCCGCCAACGCCCACCAGGTGCCCGGCTACCGCCTGGGGCTGGCCGGCGTGGCGCGCTCCATGCCCACCAGCCGGGCGGTGGACCGGGTGGCCGAGACGCTCGGCATCGAGTGCTACGAGACCCCCACCGGCTGGAAGTTCTTCGGCAACCTGCTGGACGCCAACCGCATCACCCTGTGCGGCGAGGAGAGCTTCGGCACCGGCTCCAGCCACCTGCGCGAGAAGGACGGGCTGTGGGCGGTGCTGTTCTGGCTCAACCTGCTGGCGGTGCGCAAGGAATCGGTGGCCGACATCGTCACCGGCCACTGGCGCCGCTTCGGCCGCAACTACTACTCGCGCCACGACTACGAGGGCGTGGACGCCGCGGCCGCCGGCGAGCTGATGGAGGCGCTGCGCAAGCAGACCGGCACGCTGGCCGGCAGGCGCTTCGGCGACCTCGAAGTGAGCCTGGCCGACGACTTCGCCTACACCGACCCGGTGGACGGCTCGGTCAGCGAGCACCAGGGCATCCGCGTCCTGTTCGGCGACGGCGCGCGCATCGTCTACCGCCTGTCCGGCACCGGCACCGAGGGCGCCACCCTGCGCGTCTACCTGGAGCGCTACGAGCCCGATCCCGGGCGCCAGCAGCAGGACACCCAGGCGGCGCTGGCCGACCTGATCCACCTCGCCGACGCCCTCGCCGGCATCCGCGAGCGCACCGGGCGCGACCGGCCCACGGTCATTACCTGATGCCCGCTGCCGACCTGCGCGCCTGCGACGCCGCGCTGCGCCGCCTGCTGCCGGCCGGCGGCCTGCTCCGCGAGGAAGCCGAGCTTCGCCCCTACGAGTGCGACGGCCTGTCCGCCTACCGGCGCCTGCCCTGGCGGGTGGCGCTGCCGGAAACCGTCGAACAGGTGCAGGCCGTGGTGCGCTGCTGCCGCGACCACGGCGTGCCGGTGGTGGCGCGCGGCGCCGGCACCGGCCTGTCCGGCGGCGCCCTGCCGCTGGAGGACGGCCTGCTGCTGAGCCTGGCGAAGTTCAACCGCATCCTCGCCATCGATCCGGACAACCGGCTGGCGACGGTGGAACCCGGGGTGCGCAACCTGGCGGTGTCCGAGGCCGTCGCCGGCCACGGCCTCTACTACGCGCCCGATCCCTCCTCGCAGATCGCCTGCTCCATCGGCGGCAACGTGGCGGAGAACGCCGGCGGCGTGCACTGCCTCAAGTACGGGCTGACGGTCAACAACGTGGCCGCCCTGAAGCTGGTCACCCTCGACGGCGAGCTGCTGACCCTCGGCGGCCGCGCGCTGGACGCGCCGGGCTACGACCTGGCGGCGCTGCTGAACGGCTCCGAGGGCCTGCTCGGCATCCTGGTGGAGGTCACGGTGCGGCTGCTGCCCGTCCCGGACTACGCCCAGGTCGTGATCGCCGCCTTCGACGACGTGCAGCAGGCCGGCGACGCCGTGGCCGCCGTGCTCGCCGCCGGCATCCTGCCTGCCGGCCTGGAAATGATGGACACCCTCGCCACCCGCGCCGCCGAGGACTTCGTGCACGCCGGCTACCCGGCCGACGCCGCCGCCCTGGTGCTGTGCGAACTGGACGGCAGCCGCGCCGAGGTCGAGGCGCAACTGGAGCGGGTCGAAGCCGTGCTGCGCGAGCGGGGCGCCACCACCGTGCGCCGCGCCCGGGACGAGGCCGACCGCCTGCGCCTGTGGGCCGGCCGCAAGGCCGCCTTCCCCGCCGTCGGCCGCCTGGCGCCCGACTACTACTGCATGGACGGCACCATCCCCCGCCACCACCTGGGCCGGGTGCTGGCCACCATCGCGCGCTGGTCCGAAGAGTACGGCCTGCCGGTGGCCAACGTCTTCCACGCCGGCGACGGCAACCTGCACCCGCTGATTCTCTACGACGCCAACCAGCCCGGCGAACTGGAACGCACGGAAGCCTTCGGCGCCCGCATCCTGGAACTGTGCGTGGCATGCGGCGGCACCATCACCGGCGAGCACGGCGTCGGCGTGGAGAAGATCGACCAGATGTGCGCGCAGTTCGGCGCCGCCGAGCTGGAACAGTTCCACGCCGTCAAGCGCGCCTTCGACCCCCAGGGCCTGCTCAACCCCGGCAAGGCCGTGCCGACCCTGGCGCGCTGCGCCGAGTACGGCCGCCTGCACGTGCACGGCGGCCGGCTGCCGCACCCGGAACTGGAGCGGTTTTGAACGAAGCGGCGCACGACAAGCTCGACAGCCTGCGCGACCAGGTGGCACAAGCCTTCGAGGCGCGCCGGCCGCTGGCCGTGACCGGCGGCGGCAGCAAGGCGTTCTACGGCCGCCCTGTCGAGGGCGAGCCCCTGGCGGTGACCGGCCACCGCGGCATCCTCGACTACGAACCCTCGGAACTGGTGCTCAGTGCCCGCGCCGGCACCCCCCTGGCCGACATCGAGGCCCTGCTGGCCGGACACGGCCAGATGCTGGCCTTCGAGCCGCCGCACTTCGGCCCCGGCGCCACCCTCGGCGGCGCCGTCGCCTGTGGCCTGTCCGGCCCGCGCCGGCCCTGGGCGGGCGCGGTGCGCGACTTCGTGCTCGGCGTGTCGATACTGAACGGCCGTGGCGAGCCGCTGTCGTTCGGCGGCCGGGTGATGAAGAACGTCGCCGGCTACGACCTGTCGCGCCTCATGGCCGGCGCGCTCGGCACCCTGGGCGTGCTCACCGCCGTGTCGGTCAAGGTACTGCCGCGGCCGGAGACCGAGGCCACCCTGGTCTTCGAGCGGGATGCGGCCGCCGCCATCGAGGCCTGCGCGCGCTGGTCGGCCCGCCCCCTGCCACTGTCGGCCGCCTGCCACCACGCCGGGCGGCTGTACCTGCGCCTGTCCGGCAGCGAACGCGGCATCCGGGGGGCGCGGGAACAACTGGGCGGCGAAGCCCTGAACGACGGCGACGCCTTCTGGACCTCGCTGCGCGACCACCGCCACCCCTTCTTCGACGCCGGCCGGCCCCTGTGGCGGCTGTCGGTGCCGCCCGCCAGCCCGCCGCTGGCGCTGGCCGGCGACGGCCTGCTGGACTGGGGCGGCGGCCAGCGCTGGCTGTACACCGACGCCCCGGCCGAACAAGTGCGCGAAGCCGCCCGCGCCGCCGGCGGCCACGCCACGCGCTTTCGCGGCGGCGACCGCGGCGATGTCTTCCAACCCCTGCCCGCCCCGCTGCTGGCCCTGCAGCGGCGCCTGAAGCAGGCCCTGGACCCGGCCGGCATCCTCAACCCCGGCCGCCTCTACGAGGGACTCTAGTGCAGACCCGGCTCACCGACGCCTGGCGCGACACCCCGCAGGGACAGGAAGCCGACCGCGTGCTGCGCCACTGCGTGCACTGCGGCTTCTGCAACGCCACCTGCCCCACCTACCAACTGCTGGGCGACGAGCTGGACGGCCCGCGCGGGCGCATCTACCAGATCAAGCAACTGCTGGAAGGCGCGCCCGCCACCGCCAGCCTGCGCACCCACCTGGACCGCTGCCTCACCTGCCGCGCCTGCGAGACCACCTGCCCTTCGGGCGTGGACTACCACCGGCTGCTGGACATCGGCCGCGAGGCCGTGGAACGGCAGATGACCCGGCCGCCGCCGCAACGCCTGCTGCGCTGGCTGCTGCGCACCCTGCTGCCCTACCGCCGGCGCGTCACCCCGCTGGTCCGCCTCGCGCAGGCGGCCCGACCGCTGCTGCCGCCCGCCCTCAAACGGCGCATTCCGCCGCGCGCGCGGACGAACGCACCCGCGCCTGCCGCGGGCGGCCGTTTCCTGATCCTGCTGGAAGGCTGCGTGCAGCCGGCGCTGGCGCCGCAGATCAACGCCGCCACCGTCCGCGTGCTGCACCGCCTGGGCATCGGCGTGAAAACGGCGCCCGCCGCCGGCTGCTGCGGCGCCCTGCCCCACCACCTGGGCGCCACCGACCGCGCCCGCGCCCTGGCGCGCGCCAACATCGACGCCTGGTGGCCGCTGGTGGAACAGGGCGCCGAGGCCATCGTCATCGACGCCAGCGGCTGCGCCCCCATGGTGAAGGACTACGGCCACCTGCTGGACGACGACCCGCGCTACGCCGACCGCGCCCGCCACATCGCGCACCTGGCGCGCGACATCAGCGAAGTGCTCCGGGACTGCGACCTCGGCCCCCTGCCACGCGGCGACGGCCGCCGCATCGCCTTCCACTCGCCCTGCACCCTGCAGCACGGCCAGCGCCTGGCCGGCGTGGTGGAAGGGCTGCTGGAGTCGCTGGGCTACGACCTGGTGCCGGTGCGCGACCCGCACCTGTGCTGCGGCTCGGCCGGCACCTACTCCATCACCCAGCCGAACCTCTCCCGCCGCCTGCTGGAAGACAAGCTCGACGCCCTTCAGCAACACCAGCCGGAACTCCTGGCCACCGCCAACATCGGCTGCCTGCTGCACCTGCAGACCGGGGCGCGGACCGAGGTGCGGCACTGGGTGGAGCTGGTGGCGGAATGAAAGCGGAGCGGAGGTCCGGCGCCCTGGAAGGGCGCGGGGAGTTCCTACGATAAAGTTGACACCCCGTAGTTATACACATGCTTGCTCGAACTCCATCGGTGACAGGTAACCCAATGACGAGTGTAGTCGTGTACGGTTGTAAAAGTCGATATAAGACTTGATGGATTTCCTTAGCGCT
>JALSRI010000052.1 GCA_026984835.1 Thiohalobacter sp.
CTGCCGCTGTCGGAAGCCCGTCAGGTGGCAGAAGGCGTGGTCGAGAGTGTGCTTCGCAACCCGGATGCCTTCATGTGGCTGCGCCTGCTGCGTTCCAGCGACAACTACACCTACCGCCACGCCGTCGATTCATGCAGCCTGGCCGCCGCCTTCGGCCGTCAGATCGGCATGCCGCGCCAGGTGCTGGGCGAGGTTGCGCTCGGGGCTCTGCTGATGGACATCGGCAAGACCCGGGTTCCGCGTGAACTCCTGCAACGGACGGGGCCGCTCGCCGAGGCGGAAATGGAGCAACTGCGCGGCCACGTCGAACTCGGCCTGGAACTCATCCGCAAGTCGGGCAAGGTGCCGGAAGTCACGCTGGAGATGGTGCGTACCCACCACGAACGCTTCAATGGCGAAGGATACCCCCGCCGACTGGCCGGCGCGCAGATCCCCGTGGTGGGACGCATGGCCGCCATCATCGACTGCTATGACGCCATCACCAGTGACCGTCCCTACCGGGAGGCCGTGACACCCCACGAAGCGGTACGCCTGATGTACGAAAGGCGCAGCGTCGATTTCCAGGAGGAGCTGATCGAGCAGTTCATCCAGTGCCTCGGCGTCTACCCGACCGGCAGCCTGGTCGAACTCAACAGCGGTGAGGTGGGCATCGTCTACGCCCAGAACCGGGTCCGCCGGCTGCGCCCCAAGATCATGCTGGTGCTGGACTGCGACAAGCAGCCACTCGAGTTTGCACCCACCATCGACCTGCTGTCCGAACCCGAGACGGAGGATGGCATGAAGCTGGCCGTCGTCCGTGCGGTCGACCCCGCCGAGTTCGACATCGACCTCGCCGATTTCTACCTGTGAACGCCAACCCGCCGGTCCTGGACCGGGCCACCTTCCTGTCGCGGCTGAATGGATACATCGGCCAGAGTGGATCGCCGCTCACGGTGCTGGTCGTCGCCGATATCCGCCAGATGGGTCTCATCAACGGACGCTATGGGTACGAAGCGGGTGATCGCCTGCTGGGCCGGGTGGGGGAGCGCATTGCGGCCGCACTGCGTACGGATGACGTCCTGGGGCACCTGGGGGGCGGCAGCTTCGGTATTCTGCTCACCCGGCTGCCCAGCGCCGACGTGGCACGGCTGGCGCTGAACAAGATTGACCAGGCGCTGGAGGCCCCCATCAGTGTGGACGGCCGGGAAGCGCGTATCCGGCTCGGCTACGGGCTGGCCTGTTTCCCGGACGACGCCTCCGATGCCGACCGCCTGCTGCACCGCGCCGAGACGGCACTGGCTGGATTGAGCGCCAGTGGGGGGCACAGCGCCTTCTTCGACAAGAGGCTCCACGAGGTGGTGGATGCAACGAACGTGCTCGTCACCGAACTGGAACAGGCCATGGAGTCGCAGCAACTGGAACTGTATTACCAGCCCAAGATCGATCTGCAGAACGGTGGAGTGGCAGGTGCCGAGGCGCTGGTGCGGTGGAATCACCCGCAGCGTGGCCTGGTCGGGCCGTTCGGCTTCATGCCGCAGATGGAGAACTGTCCACTGATCGCACCTTTCACCCAGTGGTGCCTGAAGGCTGCGCTGTGCAATGCCGTCTACCTGGATTGCCATTGCACCGGCCTGCGCATGGCGGTGAACCTGTCCGCCAACGTGCTGTATCAACCCGAACTCTTCCACCATGTAGAGTCAGCCATGGCGATCTGGTCGATGCCGGTCGAGCGCCTGGTGCTGGAAGTGACGGAGAGCGCCATGATGCGGGACCCGGAGAGCAGCATGGCGACCCTGCGCCGCCTCGCGGAAATGGGTGTCACGATATCGATCGACGACTTCGGCACCGGCTATTCGTCGCTGGCCTACCTCAAGCACCTGCCCGTGGGTGAGCTAAAGATCGACAAATCCTTTATCATGCAGATGCTGGAGAATGCGGCGGATCGCCAGATCGTGCGATCGGTGATCGATCTGGCGCACAATCTGGGGCTCGACGTGGTGGCCGAAGGCGTCGAGTCGGAGGAAACGGCGCGCGAGCTGGCCGGCATGGGCTGCGATATCGCACAAGGGTATTTCTTTGCCCGGCCCATGCCCCGGGACGCGCTGGAGGCGTGGCTGAAATCATCGGAATGGAGTGGTCGGAACAGTGTGCAGGACGAAGCGCCGGGGAACGGGAAGCAGGACTGATCGCGTGCCGGACCCTTGGGCAGTAGCGACGAGGTACTGCCCGTGACCCAGCTTCTCGCCATTGCGGCCGGCGGCGCGGTGGGCGCCGTCCTGCGCTTCTGGATGTCCAGCGGCGTATACGCCCTGCTGGGACGCACCTTCCCCTGGGGCACCCTGGCCGTCAACGTGCTGGGCAGCCTGGCGATGGGTTTCCTCTACGTGTGGCTGCTCGACCGGCTGTCCGTGGGCCCGTCGGCCCGGGCCTTTGTGCTGATCGGCCTGCTGGGCGCCTTCACGACCTTCTCGACCTTCTCCATCGAGACCATGAACCTGCTGGAGGCGGGCGACCTGCTCAAGGCCGGCCTCAACATGGCGCTGAGCGTGGCGCTGTGCGTGGGGGCGGCAGCCTTCGGCATACTGCTGGGACGACAGCTATGAAACTGATCGATGTCACCATGGTGCGCGTCTATCTCACCGAGGCCGACAAGCGCCTGGAACCGCTGCTGGCGAAGCTGCACGACGAGGAAAAGGTGCGCGGCGTGACCGTGTTCCGCGGCATCAGCGGTTTCGGCCGCAGCGGCGTCATGCACTCCTCGTCGCTGCTGGACCTGTCGCTGGACCTGCCGGTGGTGGTCGAGTTCTTCGACACGCCGGACAGGGTCGACGCCATCTGCAGCCACCTGAAGACCATCATGGAGCCGGGCCATGTCGTGTGCTGGTCCGCCTCGCTCAACGACGGCTAGAGATCGCAAGGGAGCACAGGAACACCCATGCTGGACCACAGACTTTTACGCAGCGAACTGGACGAGACCGCGGCCGCCCTGGCCAAACGCGGCTTCCGGCTCGACGCAGAGCGCATCCGCGCACTGGAAGAGAGGCGCAAGCAGCTGCAGGTGCGAACCGAGGAACTGCAGGCGGAGCGCAACCGCCGCTCCAGGGCCATCGGCAAGGCCAAGGCCGCCGGTGAAGACATCCAGCCGCTGCTGGACGAGGTGGCGGGCCTGGGCGAACAGCTCGACCAGGCGCGCCACGCCCTCGCCGAGGTGCAGGAGCAGCTCAATGCCCTGCTCATGGGTGTGCCGAACATCCCCCACGAGTCGGTGCCGGTCGGCAGCAACGAAGATGACAACGTCGAGCTGCGGCGCTGGGGCGAACCGCCGGTGTTCGACTTCGAGCCCCGGGATCACGTCGACATCGGCGCCAGCCTCGGCGGCATGGACTTCGACGCGGCGGCCAGGATCGCCGGCTCGCGCTTCGCCGTGCTGCACGGCGGCGTGGCGCGCCTGCAGCGCGCGCTCATCCAGTTCATGCTCGACACCCACCTGGCCGAGCACGGCTACAGCGAGACCTACGTGCCCTACCTGGTCAACGAGGACAGCCTGCGCGGCACCGGGCAGTTGCCGAAGTTCGGCGAAGACCTGTTCGCCATCGCCGGCGACAGCGGCTACTACCTCATCCCGACGGCGGAGGTACCGGTCACCAACCTGGTGCGCGGTGAAATTCTCGATGCCGGCCGGCTGCCGCTGCGGCTGGTGGCGCATACGCCCTGTTTCCGGTCCGAGGCCGGCTCCTACGGCAAGGACACGCGGGGGCTGATCCGCCAGCACCAGTTCGAGAAGGTGGAGATGGTGCAGGTGGTGCGGCCGGCCGATTCCTGGCGGGCGCTGGAAGAGCTGACCGGACACGCCGAGACCATCCTGCAGAAGCTGGAGCTGCCGTACCGCGTCGTCGTCCTGTGCACCGGCGACCTGGGTTTTTCCGCCGCCAAGACCTACGACCTGGAAGTCTGGCTGCCGGGACAGCAGCGTTACCGCGAGATCTCGTCGTGCAGCAACTTCGGTGATTTCCAGGCGCGCCGCATGCAGGCGCGCTGGCGCAACCCCGAGACCGGCCGGCCGGAGCTGGTCCACACCCTCAACGGTTCCGGCCTGGCCGCGGGGCGGGCGCTGGTGGCGGTGCTGGAGAATTACCAGCAGGCCGATGGCTCGGTCCGGGTGCCGACGGTGCTGCGGCCCTACATGGGCGGCCTGGAAAGACTGGAGCCCGCCGAATGACGCCCCCGCTTCCGTTGCCGCGCTTCTGCACGGG
>JALSRI010000053.1 GCA_026984835.1 Thiohalobacter sp.
GGTGCTGGCCGACATGATCAACTGGTGCATCCGCAATCCCCTTCAGAGCGAGCCGCTGGCCGCCGACGACCCGCGCCTGACCGCGCTGCAGGCCTATATCGCGCACGAGCGGCGCGGCGAGCCACTGAAACCGGGCAGGCACTGAGCTGCTGCCGGCCGTGCGGCCGGAAAAGACGACATGATAAAAGTGTGGTTTTTTGGCGGCCGTCGTGGTATAGTGATTCTGTCGTCCGGTGAGCCCGGCCTCTTGCAGCGTTGAGGAACGGGACTCGGCCGATAAGGCGGGTCAGGACGAGTCGCTCCGTTCGATGCAGGGAGCGGGCAAAGCAGCGTCGCTGGGGGGGGGCTTGACCCGTTGGTGTGATAAGAGCATTCGGGCGATCAGCGCGCTGGTCGATCGACTGCTTTGCTCTCAGGGTACCGACGCGGAT
This sequence comes from Thiohalobacter sp., assembly GCA_026984835.1. Lineage (GTDB taxonomy): Bacteria > Pseudomonadota > Gammaproteobacteria > DSM-19610 > DSM-19610 > JALSRI01. The sequence continues at coordinate 432 of JALSRI010000053.1, forward strand.
ATCCTGCATTTCCTGCAACAGCTAGGCGCCTTGCTGGGCGCCGCCAGCGTGCGCTTCATCGGCAGTTCCTCCTCTTCCCCGGAGTGTCGCCTCCCTGATCGCTGCCTCGCATGGCCGGCTGCCGATGCACAACCGTTGGACGAGCCGCCGCCGGAACTGCTTGAAGTGCTTGCTTCGGACCGCTGGCATGAGGCCAGGGAGCGGGGCGAATGCCTGCAAGTGGGCATCAAGCCCGCTGGCGGCGCCACGATGGCGGCCGCACCCGGGCAGGTGTTGCTGATCCCCGTGGTATGTTGCGGCCAGGGCGGAGGCTGCCTGGCCATCGGTGGCCGGTGTTCGGGGCGCGGCTGGCCGTCGGTGGAGCGGGAGCTTGCGCGCACGGCCGCCCTGCTGCTCGGCACGGTGTTCAGCCGTTCCCGCGTGGATGAGCAGTTGCGCAATGTCTGTGATCGTTTCAACCTGGCCGGCGAACTGAGTGGCGTCGGCGTCTGGGACTGGAATATCGAGAGTGGGGAACTCTGGTGGTCCGAAGCCATCGCTCCGATGTTCGGCCTGCCACCGCACGAACAACCGACCTATGCCGGCTTCCTCGAACTGGTCCATCCCGAAGACCGCGCCGGACTGGAACAGGCCGTCAAGGCCAGCCTTGCCGGCGACACACCCTACCGTTTCGACCACCGTGTTCTGCTGGCCGACGGTCGGGTTCGGTGGATGCGGGAACAGGGTAGTACGCTGCGGGCCGAGGATGGTCACCCGACGCGGATGATCGGCGTGGTACAAGACATCACTGACAGCAAGCGCACCGAGCGCATGCTGATGGACAGCCACCGGCTGCTGCAACAGTTTGGCGACAGTGTCCGTGACGTGATTTACATCCGCGACATTTGTCCGCCAAGGCTGGTGTTCATCAACAAGGCCTACGAAACATTGTTCGGCGACAGCGTTGACAGGCTGCGCGAGGACCCACGGCGCTTTCTGCGGCTGCTCCACCCTGCGGACCTGGACAGGGTGCGCGCCGCCATGCGGCGGGTCGAGGGCGGCGAACCGGTGCGCCTTGAATACCGGATCATACGCCCTGACGACAGCGAGCGCTGGGTGGAGGTGAATGCCTTCCCGGTTCGGGATGAGGAGGGCCGGATATACCGGGTGGCAGGCCTGGTCGAAGATATCACCGAGAGGAAATGCGAGGAACAGCAGCGCCGGGAGGCCGAGCGGCAACAGCGCGATGCGCTGGTTCGGGAGGTTCATCACCGCATAAAGAACAGCCTGCAGGGCATTGTCGGCCTCACCCGGCAGGAGTTCGAGGCATACCCCACGCTCAAGGAAGTGGGAGAAAACATGCTCGGCAAGATACGTTCCATTGCCATCGTCCATGGTCTGCAGTCGCGTGGATCCCAAGAGGGAATCTATCTGTGCGAGATTGTCGATGCCATCACCAATGCCGCCCGGAACGTGCTTGGCCAGGCGATTGAGCTGCATCTTGACATGGAAGTCGAAGCGCCCCTGCGGGTCCATCCCGCCGAGACGGTGCCACTGGCATTGGTGATCAATGAACTGATCACCAATGCCGTCAAGCATGGTTCTGGCGCGGGCACGCGTGATGTCCATGTGTGTTTCACCGCCAGCGGAGACCTGGGTGTGGTGCGGATCAGCAACGTCGCCCCCGACCCCTCCCTGGACATCAACCTGAGCGGAGGCACCGGCCTGCAACTGGTCCGGGCCCTGCTGCCTCGCAGGGGTGCTTCCCTTGACATCCGTGTCCAGCACGACACTGGCCATGTGGTGGCCGAACTGGTATTGGAAAGGCCGGTCGTCAGCGCGGAGAAGGGCCAGTCGCAACGGCCACCGCCCACCCGGCAAACTGACAACATGAAGTTTTCACAACAACGACTAGAGGTGTGCCATGGAAAAGACCAGACTGCTGATCGTGGAGGATGATCGCCTGGTGCTTGCAACACTGGACACGGGACTGACCAAGGCCGGTTATGCCGTGACCACGGCATCCGACGGCGCCGAGGCGCTGGAATGGCTGGACAAAAACGATTTCGACCTGGTGGTGCTTGACATACGCATGCCCGGGATACCGGGCACCGAGGTGGCTGCCGTGCTGGCCGAACGCGAGATCCCCTTCCTGGTGCTGACTGCCTACGGCGAGGCGGAACTGGTCCGGACGATGGTGGAGCGAGGGGCCCTCGGCTACCTGGTCAAGCCCGTGGAACTGGGCCAGATCCAGCCCGCCATCGAGGCAGCGCTGGAGCGGGCGAGGGAACTGCGCGCGCTACGGGAGACCGGGCAGCATCTGCAACATGCGCTCAACGGTGACCGCAACACCAGCAAGGCGGTCGGTATTCTCATGGAGCGCTATCGCCTGACCGCCGAGGACGCCTTTCAGAAGCTGCGCATGCACGCTCGCTCCCGCCGTCGCAAGCTGGCCGAGGTCGCGCACGAGTTGGTTGATGCCGCCAATACCCTCAATGACACCGATTTGAACCCCACCAACGGCCAGTCACGCTAAACCCTGGCGGTTCACCCCCGGGCAACGTGGATGAATGAGTCGCATCCGGGATGTGATCTCAGACCCGGGTGGCCTTTCTGGGACTATCGGCAAGGAGCAGGTGCCACGCATCGGGGCGATATCGAATTGTTCCAGGTGCCGTTTCACGGGCCCGTTTGAGGTTGCTGGCTGCGTCATGCTTGCAGCGGATTGCTTTCCGTTCCCCGCAACCGGAAGGGCGAGGCGTCGCACGCGCTGCCTGCGACGGTGGTATCGAGCCAGCCCAGCAGCCCGGCCCAGGTCTCGATGTCCTTGCGGGCGTCCCGTTCGCTGAGCTCATGAATCCCCAGTCCCTGCTCGGCGGCGCTGACGTAATGCTGGGTGTCGCGGATGCGTGCCACCACCGGAATGTCCAGGTTCTGCAGGAAACGCTCCAGTTTGTCCACGGCACGGGTACGGATGCGCGTGCGGTTGGTCACGATGGCCAGCCGGGTGTTGTGGGTGCGCGCCTTGCCGACCAGCAGCAGGTCGCGGATGAAGTCGGCGGTCGAACGGATGTCGATGGGCGAGGGCAGCACCGGGATGAGGATGACGTCGGCTTCCGCGACCCGGTCCTCGATGTCCACCAGCGCGTAACCGGCCGGCGTGTCGGTGATGACATAACGGGTACCCTGGGGCACGCGCATCTGCCAGGCGCGGGTCGTGCCGTCCGGCGGCGGCTGGAAGGCCGCCACGCCGTGGATGGGCGGGCGGGTGGCGCTGCGCTCGTTCAGCCAGCGGCTGCAGGAGGCCTGCCGGTCATAGTCGAACAGGGCGGTGCCGTGACCCTGGCTGGCGCAGTAGCTGGCCAGGTTGGTGGCCACGGTGGTCTTGCCACAGCCTCCCTTGGTGTTCATGACGCTTATTCGCAGCACGGGGGCAAGTCCTTCTCCCTGGGCGGGTTTTCATGGTTCGGGCCGTCGAATACTAGCACCCTGGACGCCGGCGTCCAGTCCGGCGGGTCCAGGGACCGCGCCCCCATGCTTCAGCGCGCGACATGCCCCCCCTTTGCGGCACTTGACTCCGTACCATGGTACGGGGTTTAGGCTTCGTTGCAGGTCGAATCCACACGAGGCGATGAACCATGCCGGACGCAGAACCTGCCAGGCCGCGCGGCGGCAACCGCTCGCTGCTGGCCGCCGGCCTGGCGGCTGTCGGGGCTTCCCTGTGCTGTGTCGGTCCGTTGGTGTTGCTGGCGCTCGGCATCGGCGGCACCTGGATCAGTTCCCTGACGGCGCTGGAGCCCTACCGGCCGGTCTTCATCGCCGTCACGCTCGTGTTCCTGTTCCTGGCCTTCCGCCAGCTGTACCTGGTGCCGGCGTCGTGCGCGCCGGGCGACCACTGCGCCGCACCCGCCGTCCGCCGCCGCCAGCGCATCGCCTTCTGGGTGGTCACGGTGGTGTTGATCGCGCTGCTCGCCTTTCCCTGGTACGGCACGGTGTTCTTCGACTAGGTGGCTGACATGATTTTCGATCGGGGAGTGCATTCCATGTTCCGCAAGCTGCTTTTCCTGCTGGGCCTGGCGCTGGCCCTGTCCGGCTCCGCCCAGGCCGTGGAGCCCGTCACTGTCACGCTGGACGTGCCGGGCATGAACTGCGGCTTCTGTCCCATCACGGTACGCAAGGCGCTGCGCGGGGTCCCGGGGGTGATCAGCGCCAGCGCCGACCTGGACAGCAAGACCGCCACCGTCACCTATGATCCGGATCGCACCAACGTGGAGGCACTGACCGCCGCCACGGCCAATGCCGGCTATCCCTCCACCTTGAAGGTGCAACCATGAGCAGTCTGGTGCTGCAGGTCACCGGCATGACCTGCCAGCACTGCGCGGACAGCGTCGAGGCGGCACTGAATGCGCTGCCGGGCGTACGCGCCACCGTGGACTACGCACAGGCCGTGGCGCGGGTCGAAGCCGGCGCCGGTGTCGATACCACCCGATTGCTGCAGGCGATCGAGTCCCGAGGCTATGGCGCCAGCCTCAGGGAGTCGGGGAGGGAGGGAGACGCCGCGGATCGCGGCCCGCTCGAAGTGGCCATCGTCGGCACCGGCTCCGGCGCCTTCGCCGCCGCCATCAAGGCCGTGGAGAACGGCGCGCGGGTGACCCTCATCGAGGGCGCGGACGTCATCGGCGGCACCTGCGTGAACATCGGCTGCGTGCCATCGAAAATCATGATCCGCGCAGCCCGGGTCGCCCACCTGCAGGCGCGCCACCCCTTCGAGGGCCTGTCGCGCTGCATGCCGACCGTCGATCGCGCGGCGCTGGTGCGCCAGCAGCAGGCGCGGGTCGAGGAACTGCGGCGCGCAAAATACGAACGTATCCTGGAGACCACCCCGGGCGTCGAGCTGGTGCGCGGCTGGGCGCGCTTCGACGACCCGCACAGGCTGCTGGTGCGCCAGGCGGACGGGTCGGAACGCGCGATCCGCGCCGACCGCATTCTGCTCGCCAGCGGCGCGCGGCCGGCCATTCCCGATATCCCCGGGCTGAAGGAGACACCCTACTGGACCTCCACCGAGGCGCTGGTCACGGAGACGCTGCCGGACCACCTGGCCGTCATCGGTGGCTCGGTGGTGGCGCTGGAACTGGCCCAGGCCTTCCTGCGGCTGGGTACGCGGGTCACCATCCTGGCGCGCAGCACCTTCCTGTCGCGTGAAGACCCCGCGCTGGGTGAAGGGCTGGTGCGGGTGTTCGAGGAAGAGGGCGCCCGGGTCCTGTTGCACACGGTGCCGGACGCCGTGCGCCACGACGCCGACGGATTCGTCCTGGCCACGCGAATGGGCGAGGTGCGTTGCGACCGGTTGCTGGTGGCGACCGGCCGCGTGCCCAACACCGCCGGCCTGGCGCTGGATCGGGCCGGCGTCGCAACCGGCCGCGGTGGCGCCATCGTCGTCGACGACCACATGCGCACCTCGGTCGACCACATCTACGCCGCCGGCGACTGCACCGACCAGCCGCAGTACGTCTACGTGGCCGCCGCCGCCGGCACCCGCGCCGCCATCAACCTGACCGGCGGCGACGCGGCGCTGGACCTGACGGCCATGCCGGCGGTGGTGTTCACCGATCCGGCCGTCGCCACCGTCGGTCTCGACGAGGCGCGGGCCGGCGAGCAGGGCATCGCCACCCGGGCGCGCAGCCTGGATCTCGACCAGGTGCCGCGGGCGCTGGCCAACTTCGACACCCGCGGCTTCATCAAGCTGGTGGCGGAAAAGGACAGCGGGCGCCTGCTCGGCGCCCAGGTGCTGGCCGACGGCGCGGGGGAGATCATCCAGAGTGCCGCGCTGGCCATCCGCAACCGCATGACGGTCGAGGATCTCGCCGGCCAGTTGTTCCCCTACCTGACCCAGGTGGAAGGGCTGAAGCTCTGCGCCCAGACCTTCAGCCGGGACGTCAGCCGGCTTTCCTGCTGCGCGGGTTGACGGCGTAGCGGGGCTGAGCGGCCCGGTTTGCCGGGATCGCGGGCAAGCCCGCTCCTGCAACGCAGGGGGGCGGGACGTGGCGGTGTGGGGCTGGTATGCTGGGAAGCCCAACGAGCCGGGATTCGTCTCATGCAGTGGCTGGACCCTATGCCGCTGGCGCCGCTGGCCGTGGTGGCCCTGTTGCTGGCGCTGGCACCCTTCTCATCCGAACCCCACCTGTGGCAGAAGCTGAAGATGCTGGCGGACGGCAGCCTCGAACGTCCCGTCGACATCTTCGACCTGTTCCTGCACGGCGCCCCGCTGCTGCTGCTCGGACTCAGGCTGCTGCGGCTGGCGGCCGGGGCGGGGCGATAGGCGGGCGCGGCGCCGGACGCGGACCATGACGCACGGCACGACCACACAGCGGGCCACGCTGAGACTGGACGGCGCCGTGCTGCGCTGCGCCGGGGAATGGACGGCGCTCAATCTGGCGCCGCTGGAAGCGCGGCTCGAAGGGCTGGCGTGGCCGCCCGGGGACATCCACATCGAGCTGGGAGACGTACGGCGGCTGGACATCGCCGGCGCCTGGCTGTTGCATCGGCTGCAACAAGGGCTCGCCCGGCAGGGGCATGCGGTGTCGACGGGCGGACTCGCGCCGCAGGCACAGCACATGCTGGAGCTGGTGCGGCGCACCGGCGTGGCCGCCGGCGAGGTGCCGCGGGCGCGCCGGCCCGGCCTGCTCGAAGGCGTGGGGCGCGGCAGCCTGGAGCAGGCCCTGCATACCCTGGGCCTGCTGGCGTTCGTCGGCGAGCTGAGCGCGGCCTGGCTGCGCCAGTTGCTGCACCCCGCGCAGGTGCGCTGGCGGCAGGTGGCGCACGAACTGGGCGAGGCCGGCTACAAGGCGCTGGGTGTGGTCGGCCTGCTGTCCTTCCTGCTCGGCGTCGTAATCGCCTACCAGGGCGGCGTCCAACTGCACAAGTACGCCGCCAGCCTGTACGTCGCCGACCTGGTCGGCCTGTCCATGGTGCGCGAACTGGCGCCCATGATCGCCGCCATCATCGTCGCCGGCCGCACCGGCTCGGCCTATACCGCCCAGATCGGCACCATGAAGGTGACCGAGGAGATCGATGCCCTGCGCGCCATGGGCATCGCGCCCATGGAACTGCTGGTGCTGCCCAAGCTGCTGGCGCTGGTCATCGCCCTGCCGCTGCTGACCGTGTATGCCGACATCATGGGCATACTGGGCGGCATGGTCATGGCCGGTGCGCAACTGGGTGTCACCTTCCCGACCTTCGTGGACCGGCTCGGCGTCGCCCTCACCACCGAGTCCACGCTGCTCGGCATCGGCAAGACGCCGGTGTTCGCGGCCATTATCGCCACCCTGGGCTGCTACCAGGGCTTCCAGGTGGTCGGCAGCGCCGAGAGCGTCGGCCGGCGCACCACCCTGAGCGTGGTGCAGTCGATCGTCGCCGTGATCGTGGTCGACGCTGCCTTCTCGGTCGCCTTCAGTTACCTGGGATTGTGAGCATGGCCAGGGCCGACGACCGGGCGGGGGACAACGTCATCGAGGTGCGCGGCCTGACGCTGAGCTTTGGCGACAAGCTGGTGCACCGGGACCTGGACTTCTCCGTGCGGCGCGGCGAGATCCTGGCCATCGTCGGCGCCAGCGGCTGCGGCAAGTCGACCCTGCTGCGCGAGCTGACCCTGCTGCAGCCGCCCGACAGCGGCACGGTGCGGCTGCTCGGCGAGGACACCGCCGCCATGAGCCCTCAGCGCATTCTCGAACTGCGGCGCCGCATCGGGGTGCTGTTCCAGAACGGCGCCCTGTTCGGCAACATGACCGCCCTGGAGAACATCGGCGCCCCCTTGCGCGAGCACACCGCGCTCAGCCACCGCATCATCGACGAGATCGCCTGCGTGAAACTGGGCCTGGTCGGCCTGGGACCGGAAGACGGGCTGCTGTACCCCAACCAGCTCAGCGGCGGCATGCACAAGCGCGTGGCCCTGGCGCGCGCCATAGCGCTCGACCCCGGCCTGCTGTTTCTCGACGAGCCGACCTCGGGGCTGGACCCGCTGAGCGCGGACGCCTTCGACACCCTGGTGCTGGAACTCAAGGCCGCGCTGGACCCCACCATCGTGCTGGTGACCCACGACATGGACTCTCTCTGGCAGGTGGCGGATCGTGTCATACTGATGGGGGAGGCCAGGTTGCTGGCCGTGGGGACCATGCAGGAAATGGCGGCATCCGGGGATCCGGCGGTACAACAGTTCTTCCGCACCGCGCGCGGCCGGGCGGCGGAGTCCTGCCGGTGATCAGCAGAACCCACTACGTCCTGGTGGGGCTGTTCGTGCTGGTGCTGGGCACGGCCTTCGTCGCCGGCATCCTGTGGATCAGCGCCGGCGGCTCGGTGCGCGCCTGGGACACCTACCTCGTCTACATGGAGGAATCCGTGGCCGGTCTGAACCGTGACAGCGCGGTGAAATACCATGGCGTGGACGTCGGCCGCGTAGTGGAGCTCGGCCTCGACCCGAAGCAGCCGCAGCGCGTGCGGCTCGTCCTGCAGCTCGACAAGGGCACCCCGGTCCGCGAGGACACGGTCGCCATCCTGGAGGCGCAGGGGCTCACCGGCCTGGCCTACATCAACCTCACCGGCGGCGGCAGGGACTCGCCGCCGCTCGGCAAGACGCCCGGTGAACCCTGGCCGGTGATACCGAGCCGGCCGTCGGTGTGGGGCCGGCTGGATCGCAGCGTGGCGCAGCTGATCGAGAATCTGGCGGAGACCTCGCAGCGCCTGCAGGCGGTCCTCGACGACGACAACCGCCGGCACCTGGCCGCCACCCTGGCCAGCCTGGACACCCTCAGTACCACCCTGGCCGGCCACGCCGGGGATCTGTCGACGGCACTCGCGGACCTGCGTGAAACCCTGCGCAACAGCCGCAAGGCCAGCGCCGGCCTGCCGCGGCTGGTAAAACGTTTCGAGGCCACCGCCGACGCCCTGCAAGGCATGGCCGACGAACTGTCGGTCACCAGCGAGGACGTGCGGCACACGGTGGTGGCGGGCGGCCGCGAGGTGCGCGCCTTCACCACCGAGGCGCTGCCGGAGGCGACGGCCACGCTGCGCGAGCTGCGCCGGGCCGCCACCAACCTCAGGCGTTTCAGCGACCGGCTGCGCCGCAACCCGGGCATCCTGCTGCAGGAGACGCCGGTTCCGCCGCCCGGGCCGGGAGAAGAGTAGGGTGATGCGGCTGTGCCATTTCCGCTTCCCCCGCCTGGCGCTGCTGGCGCTGGTGCTGCTGCTGGACGCCTGCAGCCTGCCCTTCGCCCGGCAGCCCGCCACGGCCGATACCGTCTACCTGCTGGAAGGCGAACTGCCGGCAGCGCCGCGTCCCGATCCCGACGGACCGCGCCTGTGGCTGAGCCCGATGGCGGCGGCCGCCGGTTTCGGGGATGCGGACATGGTCTACATGCGCCGGCCGCTGCAGCTCGAACACTACGCGCACCACCGCTGGGCCGATGCGCCGGCGCGCATGCTGGAGCCGCTGCTGCTCGGCGCGCTGGAGCACAGCGGCCATTTTCGCGGTGTCGCCGGCCCCGGCGAATCCGTGCGCAGCGATCTCAGGCTGGACAGCCTGCTGCTGTACCTGAGGCAGGTGTTCACCGGCGACGGCAGCGAGGTGCAGCTCGCCCTGCGGGTCAGCCTGGTGGACACGAACCGGGCGGAGCTGGTCGCCAGCCGGGTGATCGCGGTCGCCGAACCGGTCGCAGGCCGCACCCCCTACGCCGCCGCGCAGGCGGCCGACCGGGCCGTGGCCCGCTGGATGGAACGCTTCGGCGCCTGGCTCGATCGCCACCTCACGGCCCCGTCTCCACACTGACCCGTCTGCGACGCCGACCTCGAGAACTCACTCCAGTCCAGCCGATTTTCTGGGGTTTTCATCCCGGAGCATGTCCAGGAAATCGGCGAACGGCATCGGTTTGCCGAAGTAATAACCCTGGAACTGCTCGCAACCGTAGCGTTCCAGGCATTCGAGCTCCTGCAGGGTCTCGACGCCTTCGGCGATCACCGCCAGCCCGAGGCTCCGGGCCAGCGACATGATGGTCTCGACGATGCTCTGGTTGCCCCGGTCCCGGTCCATGCCGCGCACGAAGCTCTGGTCGAGCTTGAGTGTATCGACGGGGAAGTTGTTCAGGTAGGAGAGGGAGGAATAGCCGGTGCCGAAATCGTCGATCGAGAAATGCACGCCATGGTGGACCAGGATGCGCATCTTGCGCACCGTGTCGTCCACGTGTTCGATCAGCGAGCCTTCCGTCAGCTCCAGTCCCAGCAGCCCCGGTGAAACCGCGGTCGAGCGCAGGGCATCCACTACCGTTTCGACGAAATCGGGCTGCTCCATCTGCACGGCGCTGACATTGACCGAAATGCGGCGGAAGGAGGGGGGCAGGCCCGATGCCTCCAACAGCCGTATATGTCCGCAGGCCGACTGCAACACCCAGTTGCCGATGTCCAGTATGAGACCGGATTCCTCTGCAATGGGTATGAACCTGGCCGGGGATACAAAACCGTGTTTCGGACTGTTCCATCGCAACAGCACCTCGGCGCCGACGAGCCCCCGGGAGGAATGGAACTGCGGCTGGTAGTAGAGTTCGAAGCCACCGTCACGGACGGCGATCTTGAGTTCTTTCTCCAGTTCCATGCGAGAACGTATTTCATCGGACATCACGCCATCATAGAAGACCGCATTGTTCCTGCCACCGGACTTGGCCTGGTACATGGCGGTGTCGGCGTGGCGAATGATGTCGTCGGCGGCCCGGTTGCCGTCCGGGAATATGTCCACGCCGATACAACAGCCGACGTGGAAGGTGTGCTCCCCGTCGTGCAGTGGGCGGGAGAACAGCGCGTAGAGCTTGTCGATGACGGCTTCCGCGCTGTTCTCGGCCTGCTCGCGGCTGGAACCCAGGTCGGACAGCAGGATGACGAATTCGTCTCCACCGAAGCGGGCCACCATATCCTCGCAACGCAGCGCGGAGGACAACTGCGAGGCGAAGGCCACCAGCAGCCGGTCGCCCACCGCGTGCCCCAGGGTGTCGTTGACCGCCTTGAACCGGTCCAGGTCCATGAACAGCAGGGCGCCATAACGGCCGTGGCGGCGGCATCGGGACAGTTCCTGCGTGAGCCGTTCGCGCAGCAGGCGCCGGTTCGGCAGCCCGGTCAGCTCATCGTGCTTGAGCTGGAACAGGATGGTTTCCTTGGCCTTCTTGTGGGCGTCGATGATGTGCACGAGTTGTTCGTGCTCGATCGAAGCCCGGCAACTGGTCGCCAGGCGCGCCAGCACGGGTTTCAGCAACTGCTGGATGGATTCGTCCATCGGTCGATGTGCCCGGTGCAGTATCACCATCCCCACGCCTGGCAGATCACAGGCATAAAGGTATCCATGGCCGTTGCACAAGGCGTGGATTCCGCCGCTGTCGCCGGCCCGGGCGTCGTGCTCCCGGATCAGGCGCGAACACGCCGGGTTGCTCAGAATCCCTTCCGGGCCGGAGCCGGGCACGCTCAGATAATGGCTCAATCCGTCCTCGTCGCCGGCTTCGCCCGTCGCCAGCCTCGACAGGGCATCCCGGGAAAGGAAGTAGTGCACCCCCGCCAGCCCCAGCCGCCGTATGCACACCCGGGTGAAGTGCAGCAGCATGGGTTCCAGCCGCAGGTCCAGTCCGATGGACATGCCCAGCTCGTGCTGGATGGCGATCAGTTGCAGCGTACTGTTCATCCAGTCGGCCTCAGAACACACTGATGACGGTGGACTTGTTCAGCAGGTCGATCGGGCCGCTGGCGGTATTGGTGATCTCGCCCAGCGACAGGGTGCCGAACACGGGACAGCCGGCATCCGCATGCGCCACGATGGCATCGAGTTCACTGTCGAAGGCATCGCCCAGGAACAGCGTGCGGCTGATACAGTCGAAGACCAGCATGCCGGCCGCTGTTGCGGTGGTGGCCGACCGGTGGGCCCGGCGGGCATCGCCGGCCGCCCGGCTGGCAGCCTCGATCAGCCGGTCCGCCTGTCCGCGGAGCACGTACACCATGGCGTTCTCCGGCACCTCGCCCACGCAGACCAGAGAGCGGTCTTCGGCCCGGATCGGATCCCGCACCAGGATGTCGCCGTCCAGCGACTCGATACCGAGCGGGAAAGTCTTTGCGACATCGAAGAAATCCGCGCCGTCGAACAGCGGACCCTGCTTGCCCTCGATGCAGTCCCTGTAGAGATCGAAGGCTGGGCGGTAGTTGAGGGTATCGAGCACGTTGTGGCAGGCGCCGGTCACCAGGTAGGGGCCGTCGAGGATCTCCCAGCCGTGACGGACGCCGCAATGGACAGGGAAGGGGAAGGCGACCACCAGCGCGGCATCCGCCAGCAGGCCCTCGTTGCTGAACAGGCAGGGTCGCTGCACGAAATCCAGCGACCCGGCGCCGCCACCGACCACACGGCGTCCCGGCCCCGCCAGCCGGTAGAGACTGTCGACGAAGGGTTCGACCCGGCTGGACAGTCCATCCACCAGCACGATGAGGTCGCGCTCCCGGTCGGCGAGCCGGCACTGGCGCTGGACCCGGGTGTCCATGTCCTCGTCGCCGGCCGACAGGCCACGGACGATGGACACCTCGGCGACGCCGGACAGACCGACCACCAGCGTGCCGTGATGGTACTGCCTGTCCTGCCAGATGATGCCCGGAAAGATTCCCCCGAACAGCGGTGCGGAGACGGCCTTCAGCAGTTCGTCCAGCGCCTCGGGCGTCCAGCGGTCAGCCTCACAGGCCAGTATCAGCAGACTGCGCGCGCCCGCCCGACACACCCGGTCGACACAGCGGCCCAGCGCCGCGGGGCCGTCGTCCTCACAAAACTCGATACACGCGACCGGATCCATCCTCGACCTGTTCCTGTTCCACCCCGGGTTCCCACGAACGGCGGCACGGGCGCGCCAACGCAGCGTGTCCCCGCCCACGTCGTTTTATCGTTGCGGCACCCCGGACCTGAACGGTCCCGGGCCTGTACGACCGTCTAATCCTGGCTGATCCCGGCAGCCGGGGAGGCACCCTTTCAACACACAATTCCGCATAATGTATATTATGTTAAATATCATTTTTCCTCCCTTACACGGGTACACTGTGCCGGGACGGCGGCCATCACAATCTGTCCGGTTCTCTGCCTGAACCGGTCCGCACCACACATCGAAGGACACGGGATTGCACAGACCCTTTCCACTCAAGGACAGGTATGTCGGACGCCGGCTGGTGCGTCTCGAGCGCCACTGGCGTTCACGCTACCGGCCCGGGGAATTGCGCCGGCGCCTGACCGGCCTGCTGCACGCCATCCGCGACGAACTGGCCCGGGACGGTACCGATGCCCGCCTGGTGCTGGCGACCTACCGGCGGATGTTGCGCCATCAGGCCGGCGCCAGGGAGGTCGATTCGGCCAACAAGGCGTTGCGGCGCCTGCTCAAGCGCCTGGGTGTGGCGGCGGTCGGACTCATGCCCATGGGATTCGTGACCCTGCCGGTGCTGTTCAGCCTGGCGCACCGCTTCGGTGTCGAGCTGGACCCCGGAGAGGAACCGGCCGGAACCGCAGACGCTTCCCGCGGCGACCGGACCCGGTAGACGGCCGCGAAGCGGATGCCGGGGGGGTCGCCCCCGGGTATTTCCCCGCAGTACCGGTATTTTCTTCCGTCGGCCCCTCGTGCACACTAGCGCCCTCTTTCAACGACGGATGCTCACATGACCGATTTCCAGCCCCACAACGACCTCGAAGAACGCCTCGTCTCCGCCCAGGAAGGCCGGCTGGATCCCAACGCGTTCATGGAGCATCTGCTGGAATCGCAGCTGTTCCTGCCGGTCCAGGACGACAGTTCCGGCATCCAGGGTTTCCAGAAATCCAGCCGCGCCCAGCCGCTGACGCTGGAGACCGAGGACGGGCTGAAGGTGCTGGTGCTGTTCACCAGTCCGGAGCGTGCCAAGCCCTTCCTGGTGGATTTCCCGGCCTATCAGGGCGGCCTGCTGGCGGAACTCGGCTGGGTGCTGGAGCGGGTCGGATCGGGCGTCGGCATCGCCATCAACCCGGGCTGGGAGTTCGGCATGGACCTCGACCCGGACACGGTAGAACAGTTGATCCACCTGCACGCGGCGCGGTCTGCTCAGGAAAAGCCGGCTTCCTAGCGGGCCGCGGTCGCTGGCGCCGGGCAAAGGCGCGCAGACCAGGCGGTCAGGCGATCCGTTCGAGGCTGGCGCGCAGTTCGTCTTCCGGCACCGGGAAGCTGAACGTGCGGTAGAAGCTGTGCCGGGCCAGCAGCCGGTCGAACTGGTGCCGGTATTCCTTTTCATAGAAGACGATCACGCGCGTTTCGGGCAGCTTCTGGACCACGGACATCATGGATTCGAGTGAACTGGTGCGGTCGCGGAAATCCGACTGAAAGTTGAACTCGGCGACCACGACCGCCGGCCTGAGCTTCCTGATGGTGGCCATGGCCTTGCGCATGCGCGTTTCGAGGCGGACCTCGAAGCCGGCCTGCCGGTACAGTGGCCTGAAATCGGGATAGCCGCCGATTTCGACGACAGACAGCAATACGGGTCGGTCCACGGGCTTCCAAACGTCTCGGTATCCGGCTCAGGTTATCAGCCCAAGCCTCTCATGTTCAAGAAATTAGCCGCTCCGCCACTATAGGTTTCCCAGAGGGCTGGAAACGGGTTGTTACGATGGCGCGTCGCGGGTTCTTCTATACCCTGCGGGTCTCCTTGCTGATGGCGGTGCTGTTCGTCGTGGCGATGAACAGCTGGCTGTCGCGCCTGCGCAGCACCGACTGGAACGAGCCACTGTGGGTGGTCGTGTATCCCGTCAATGGCGATGGCAGCCCGGACTCGCAGCGCTACATCGACAGCCTGGACGTGAGCACCTTCGCCGCGGTGAGTGACTTCCTGCACGAGGAGGCGGCGCGCTACGGGCTGCCGCTGGCGCGTCCCGTCACCGTCAAGCTGGCGCCGCCCGTCGATGCCCTGCCCCCTGCCCCGCCCGCCGACGGCAGCACCCTCGGCGTCATGCTGTGGAGCCTGCACCTGCGCTACTGGACCTGGCGCCACGACAGTTTCGACGGGCCGCAGCCGGATGTGCAGATGTACGTGGTCTATTTCGATCCGGCCACCCATCCCCGCCTGCGCCATTCCCTGGGCCTGCGCAAGGGCCTGATCGGGGTGGTCAATGCCTTTGCCGGGCGGCGTGAGGCGCAGCGCAACAATGTGGTCATCGCCCATGAGTTCCTGCACACGGTCGGCGCCAGCGACAAGTACGACCCGGTCACCGACCAGCCACTGTATCCCGACGGGTTCGCGGAACCGGACCGCCGGCCCTTGTTTCCACAGCGCTATGCCGAAATCATGGGCGGGCGCATCCCGCTGTCGGAACAGCGCGCCGTGATGCCGGACAGCCTGCGCCAGGCGCGCATCGGTCGGCAGACGGCCAGGGAGATACGCTGGATCGATTAATTGATTACTTTAGAAATATATTACAACTATATGTAATACAAAATAAACGTTGCATAGCATGCCGGTAGGCCATGCCCCGGGAACAGGAAGGTGGCGAAACGCCTGGGCGAGATCGCCTGTACCATCCGGGGCCGACGGTGGTCCCGGTCGCTGCCCCACCCCTGCTCGACCCTAAGTCGATATCCGGCCGCCCGCCTCGCGGGCGACGGCTGCCATTTCTCCCATCGGAACCGGTCGGCCCAGGTAGTAGCCCTGCACGAAATCGATGCCCAGCCCGCGCAGCACGTCCAGCGCCTCGCGGCTCTCCACGTACTCCGCCGTGGTCGTCTTGCCCATCAGCGCGGCGACCTCGCTGATGGCCTTGACCATGGCCCGGTCGATTTCGTTGTGGGCGATGTCACGCACGAAGGCGCCGTCGATCTTGATGATATCGACCGGCAGGTTCTTCAGGTACGCAAACGAGGACAGGCCGCTGCCGAAATCGTCCAGCGCAAAGCAGCAGCCCTGCTGCCTGATGGTGTCGATGAAATGGACGGCGCGGGACAGGTTCGAAATGGCCGCCGTTTCCGTGATCTCGAAACACAGGCGTTCCGCCGGCACGCCGCTGCTGCCGAGCAGATCGGTGGCATAGCCGAGAAAGTCCTCGTCGCACAACGACGAGCCCGACAGGTTGATGGAGCACAGGCGCAGGCGCTGCAAGGCCTGTGGATGATCACCCAGCCACTCGAGCACGGCAGCCAGTACCCAGCGATCGACTCGCGTCGACAGGTTGTAGCGTTCCGCCGCCGGCAGGAAGGCGCCGGGCGCGACGATGTTGCCGCTGCCATCCTGCAGCCGCAGCAGCACTTCATAGCGGTCGCCGTCCATCTCTCCGTCGCTGGGCACGATGGGCTGGACGTAGAGGCGGAACATGTCCTTCTCCAGCGCCCGGCTGATGTTGGAGGCCCAGTGCATCTCCCCCACATGGCCGACCAGGGTGTCGTCGCCGGGCCAGCACACGTGGACCCGGTTGCGGCCGCGTTCCTTGGCCGCGTAGCAGGCGGAGTCGGCCTGGCTGAGCAGCTGCTGCATGGATCTGCGTTCGGCATCGATCGGCACCACGCCGATGCTGACCCCGATATTGAAACGGCGTGTATGCCAGTGGAAGCGGAAGTCCTCGATGATGCGCCGCAACTGGTCGGCGAGTTGTTCCGCCCGCTCGAGCGGGCAGTGCTCCATCAGCACGGCGAACTCGTCACCGCCCAGCCGCGCCAGGGTGTCGCGCGATCGAACCTGTGCCGCCAGCAGGTGCGAGACCTGGCGCAGCAGTTCGTCACCGGCAACGTGGCCGCAGGTGTCGTTGATCACCTTGAACTGGTCGAGGTCGAGGTAGCACAGCGCATGCTGGGTGTCGCCCGCCGATCCGGAAGCGATGAGCCGGCCCAGACGGCGCTCGAACTCGCGCCGGTTGACCAGGTCGGTCAGTTCGTCGTGGGTGGCCTGGTAGGCGAGCCGGTCGGACAGTTTGCGCGTCTCGGTGATGTCACGGCAGACGATGAGCAGCTGCTGCTCGTCTCCGTCGACGACGGGCGCCAGTGCCACGCGCTGCTGCACCCACAGCACCGAGCCATCCTTGCGCAGCTTGCGGTATTCGATCTGGCTGCCGGGCACCGGCTGCTCGAACTGGGAGGCGATATAGGCGAGCACCGCTTCGTGGTCGTCCGGGTGGATCACCTGGAGCGCGGATCGGCCGGTCAGCTCCTCGACCGCGTAGCCCAGCATGGCGGCGCCGGTGCGGTTGATGGACAGGATGATACCCTCGGTGTTGACGGTGGAATAGATGTCCGGCGCGTTCTCGTACAACAGCTGGTAGCGGGCCTCGCTGGCCTTCAGCGCCTGTTCGGCACGCTTCTCGCCGGTGATGTTGCGAAAGATGCCGCGCGTGGATACCGCCTTGCCGTCCCTGAAGAGCGAGCCGCATTCTCCGCGCAGGTGGATCGTCTCGCCGCTGCGGCTAACGAACATGAACTCGACATGGGGCACGGACTCGCCCATCTTCAGTTGCCTGAAACGCTGCAGGCAATGCTGCCGGCAGTCGGGGTGCAGAACGTCGTCGAGGGTCAGGCTGCGGACCTCTTCCTCGCTGTAGCCCAGGGTCTCGCGCCAGGCGCGGTTGGTATAGAGGAAGCGGCCATCGGGACCCAGGCACTGGATGAGGTCACTGGTGTTGTCGAAGATGTCGCGGTAGCGTTCCTCGATCTCGCTGAGCGGGGTCGGTTCGTTCATGGCGGCTGGCCCGGAAACCCTGCAAACAGGGGGGAAGCCGGCGCGCCTTCGGCGCCGACTCGCGCTATGATCGGCAGGCAGTGCCTGCCCCGTGGCGCCGGGCGGCCGCTGCGGCGAAGAGTATCCAGGTACATGTTATCCAAAGAGGTCGTATTGTGATTGAAACCAGACAGGGTGCCCCCGGCACCTGGGAGAGACATTGGATCAGGCGACAGCATAACGCGCTGCTCGACGAGTCGCAAAGGCAGGCGGACCCGCAGCAGCTCCAGCAGGCGCGCCGGCGCGACCGCGAGGCGGCGGCGCGTTTCCGCGCGGACTTCGAGTCGCTGGTGCAGAAAGCGGCCGCGCTCGAAGCCGGCGCGGACAGCGAGACGGTGCTGGCCCTCAAGGATGAGCTCGACCGCGCCTACTCCGTCAGCTGCACCGTTCCCGGCGACCAGCGGCAGATCCAGGAGGCGATCCGGCGCCTCATCGCGCTCATCATGGCAGCCATCCGCCGCGGCGCCGGCAACGACGCCTATGCGCTGGCCCAGCTCGACGAGGAAGACGCAGCGCGGCGCCTGCATTTCGAGCTGCAGCACGTGCCGCTGGTGGCGGACCTGACCCATCCCGACTCGCCGGTGGACGAGGACGAACTCGTGCCGCTGCTGCTCGGCGAACCCCCGGAGACGCTGGTGCGCGTCATGACGCTGTTCGATGCCGACCAGGCCGCCGCCCTGCTGCAGGACGCGCGCGAGTTCCTGGCCGGGCGCGATCCGGAGCGTGCGCTGGCGCCGGCCTGGCAGGCGCTGGCGGTGATCGAGGCCCATGCCCGGGCGGCGTCCGACTCGACCGGTCACGGCGGGCGGGGAGAAAGCGCATGTCCCTGACGCCCGATCCCCTGCGCTGGGCCAGCGGCACTGTCACTGAACTCCATCCGTGGACCGAGCGGCTGTTCTCGGTGCGGGTCGAGGCGGACGTGGCGCCGTTTCTGGCCGGCCAGTTCACCAAGCTGGGACTGGTGATCGACGGTGAACTGGTCTCGCGCCCCTATTCCTATGTCAATGCACCGGACGAGCGCCCGCTCGAGTTCTATTTCGTGACCGTTCCCGGCGGCCCGCTGACCTCGCGGCTGGTCGAACTGCAGGCCGGTGATTCCCTCTACGTCATGAAGCGTGCTTCCGGGTTTCTGACCCTGAACGAAGTGCCGGACAGCCGGTACCTGTGGCAGCTCTCGACCGGTACGGCGATCGGCCCCTTTCTGTCGCAGCTGAAGACCCCTGAACCCTGGCAGCGCTTCGAGCGCATCGTTCTGGTACACGCGGTGCGGCTGGCGCGGGAGCTGAGCTTCCGGGAAACCATCGACGAGCTGGCCGCCAGGCACGGCAACCGCTTCCGTTATATTCCCGTGGTCAGCCGCGAGACGACGGACTTCGCCCTGCAGACCCGCATCCCCGCGGCCATCGGGGACGGCAGCCTGGAGCGGCGCGCCGGCATCGAATTGACCCCGCAGGACTCCCAGGTGATGATCTGCGGCAACCCCGACATGGTGCGCGACACCACGGAGACGCTGCGCGCGCGCGGCCTGGAACGCAACCGGCGGCGTCGGCCCGGCCACATCACGGTCGAAAACTACTGGTAGGGAGTGCCGCTGACCCGCTTGTGCGAAACGGCTATAATGGCGCCTGGAAACCCAGGGGAAGCGACTCCTTCATGACGGAACCCAGACGCCGGGCGACTGACAGGCGCTCCACTCCGGACCGGCGACACCGGCCGGACCGGCGTGCGGCGGCCGTCCCTTCCACCGGCCACATGCGCTATCCCAGCTGGCCCGAGCAGCAGGTCCAGTTCGTCACCCGCTATGTATTCTGGGTCCTGGGCATCCTGTTCTTCAACTTCGTCGAGGGCATCGAACCGGCCCGCTGGTCGCTGGCCCAGGTCAACGGCGCCTTTGCCCTCTACTTCCTGCTCAACACGGCTTTCTTCTGGCATGCCAATCGCCACCCGGCCAGCGTCGTGCGTTACCGGCTGGCGATGTGGGTGGATATCCTCATCACCTCCATCGCGGTATTCAACGATCCCTATGCCATCCCGCCTTCCATTCTCGTCTATATCATGGTGGTACTGGGCAACGGCATGCGCTATGGCATGCGCCTGTTCGCGGAAGCCGTGGCCGGCTCCTTCACGGCGGCCATGATCGT
Source organism: Thiohalobacter sp. (assembly GCA_026984835.1). Classification (GTDB taxonomy): domain Bacteria; phylum Pseudomonadota; class Gammaproteobacteria; order DSM-19610; family DSM-19610; genus JALSRI01. The sequence continues at coordinate 20,318 of JALSRI010000053.1, forward strand.
GCTCTCGATACGCTACATGTACGAGATACAGTCCCTGTCCCCGGGCCTGTTGTTCCTCAACCTGTTCGGCGCCATCATCCTGGTCTATGCCTACATCCTCATGTCGCGCATCGAACGCAGCCGCACGGAGCTGGAGCAGAGCAGCAACCTGGACACCCTCACCGGCCTGTACAACCGCCGCGCCCTGCTGGAGATAGCCGATGGCATGTTCCGCCACCTGGGCCGCGGACGCCGCGGTTTCGTCATGCTGTTCGCCGACCTGGACAAGTTCAAGGCCATCAACGACGAGTTCGGCCACGCCGCCGGCGACCTGGTGCTCAAGCAGTTCGCCGACATCCTGCGCCGCACCCTGCGCGGCGGTGACGTGGCGGCGCGTTACGGCGGCGACGAGTTCGTCATCTTCCTGGACGACACCGCCATCACCGAGGCCGAGCAGGTGGCCATCCGCATCCAGAAGCTGGTTACAGGCTGGGCCCGGGCCAATGGCATGGATTTCAGCGTCACCTTCGGGCTCGGCGAGGCCCCCACCCACGGCAGCAGCTTCACGGTGCTGCTGGAGCAGGTGGACAAGGCCCTGTACCATTCCAAGAGCACCCACACGGGCGGCGGACTGGCGCATGCAGAGAAACCTCTCATCGCCGTGGCCGGCTAGAAATCAACCCAACCGGAACTACCTCAGATGGAAAAACAGGTCGATGTCGCCATTCTCGGCGCCGGCAGCGCCGGCCTCTATGCCTGGGCGCAGGTCAAACGCAGGACCGACAACTACGTCGTCATCGACGGCGGCGAGATGGGCACCACCTGTGCCAGGGTCGGCTGCATGCCGTCCAAGGCACTCATCCAGGTGGCCGAGGACTTCCACCGCCGCAAGATCCTGGAACGCGAGGGCATCGAGGGTGGCGATGCGCTGAAGATCCATATTCCCGCCGCACTGGAACATGTGCAGGACCTGCGCGACCTGTTCGTCGAGAAGGTGCTGGGCGGCGCCAACGACAACATGGGTGACAAGCTCATCACCGAGTACGCGCACTTCCTGGAACCGTGCCTGCTGCAGGCCGGCGACCAGCGCATCCGCGCCAGGCGCGTCATCATCGCCACCGGCTCGTCGCCGGTGGTGCCCGAAGCCTGGCGCAGCTTTGGCGATCGCATCGTCACCACCGACGACTTCTTCGAACTGGAAGACCTGCCGCCGGCCATGGCCGTGATCGGCCTGGGGGTCATCGGACTGGAACTCGGCCAGGCCATCGCCCGCCTGGGTGTCGAGGTGACGGGCATCGAGCAGCTCGACCACGTCGCCCACCTCGGCGACGGTGACATCAACCGCGCCGCCATCGAGACCATTGGACGCGACTTCGCACTCTGGCTCGGCCACGCCGCCAGCATCGAAGAGGCCGGCAACGGCCGCCTGCGCCTGACCGCCGGGGACCGTGCCGTGGAAGTCGACCGGGTGCTGGCGAGCATGGGGCGGCGGCCCAACCTGGACGGCCTGAACCTCGGCGCAGCCGGCATCGAACTGGATGACAGCGGGGTGCCCCGCTACGACCGCCACACCATGCAGATCGAGGACAAACCGGTATTCATCGCCGGCGACGTCACCGGTGAACGGCCGCTGCTGCACGAAGCCGGCGACGAAGGCCGAATCGCGGGTTTCAACGCGGTCGCCGACACACCGGTCGCCTTCCGCCGCCGGGTGCCGCTGACGATCGCCTTCTGCGACCCGAACATCGTGCAGGTCGGTACACCGCTGGGGCAACTGGACGCGGCCACGACACTGACCGCCCGTGTCAAGTTCGGTCCGATCGGGCGCGCCCTGATCATGGGCCGCAACCGCGGCGAGCTGGAGCTGTACGCCGACCGCCGGGACGGCCGCCTGCTCGGCGCCGCCATGGTGGCCCCGCACGGCGAGCACCTGGGGCACCTGCTGGCACTGGCCCTGCACCAGGGCCTGACCGCCCACCAGCTGCTGCACATGCCCTTCTATCACCCCGTACTCGAAGAAGCCCTGCAGCCGGCGTTGCGGGAACTCGCCAGTGGCTGCGTATCGCCGCCGGCCGAACCGATGGACCTGCAACCCCTCTAGCAGGCCGTTGAAAAAGCCTCTGGCGAGTGCGGGACAAGACAAAACCCCGGCCTGCAGGTGGTCGATGAGTATGTTGAGCCTTTTCGACGCCGGCCCCTGCCGCCGGGCGGCTGCGCTTGAAATGTTATGAGCATTTGCTGGAAGTTGATCCGCTAACCAATTGGAATACTGGATAATTGTATAAAACCGCACGCCAGCGCCTGAAGCGCCTGAACGACCTGCAGCACTCGCGCCTGATGCGCGACAGCGCCATCGGCGTCGAGAAGGAGAGCCTGCGCGTCAACCCCGAGGGCAGCATCGCGCAGACGCCGCACCCGCGCGCACTGGGCGCGGCGCTGACCAACCCCTATATCACCACCGATTATTCCGAAGCGCTGACCGAATTCATCACCCCGCCATTCAGCCGCATCGACGAAGTCCTCGACTTTCTGCGCGACACCCAGGCCTTCGTCTACCAGAACCTGGAAGACGAATACCTGTGGGCCACCAGCATGCCCTGTGTGGTGGCGGGCGAGACCAGCATCCCCATCGCCGAATACGGCAGCTCCAACTCCGGCATGATGAAACACGTCTACCGGCGCGGGCTGGGCTACCGTTACGGCCGCGTCATGCAGGTGATCGCCGGCGTGCATTTCAACTACTCCTTCCCGGCCGAGTTCTGGATGGTGTACTCGGAACTGGAACACCACGAGGGCACACTGCAGGACTTCATCTCGTCCAGCTACATGGCCCTGATCCGCAATCTGCAGCGCTTCGGCTGGCTCATCCCCTACCTGTTCGGGGCCTCACCGGCGGTGTGCAAGTCCTTCCTGGCGGGCCGTCCCACCGGCCTGCAGGAGTTCGACGCCGACACCTATTACCAGCCCTATGCCACTTCGCTGCGCATGGGCGACATCGGCTACCAGAACAACAAGGAGAACGAGCACGGCATCAAGGCCAACTATGACAGCCTGCAGACCTACATCGACAGCCTCACCTGCGCCATCGAGACGCCCTGCCCCGAGTACGAGAAGATCGGCGTGGTGGTGGACGGCGAATACCGCCAGCTCAACGCCAATATCCTGCAGATCGAGAACGAATACTACAGCACCATCCGTCCCAAGCCCCTGGTGCTGGGTGGCAACGAGAAGCCCACCCTGGCGCTGAAGCGCTGCGGTATCGGTTACGTGGAGCTGCGCTCGCTGGACGTGAACGCCTTCGACCCGCTCGGCATCAACGACCGCCAGCTGCATTTCCTCGAGGCCTTCCTGCTGTTCTGCCTGCTGCACGACAGCCCGCCCATCAACACCGACGAGCGCCTGGCCATCGACGACAACGAACTGCGCACCGCCCATGACGGGCGCGATCCGAAGCTGAAGCTGAACCGCGGCGGACAGCCGGTCGCGCTGCGCGACTGGGCGCGGGAGCTGTGCGAGGAGGTGCACGGCGTGTGCGAACTGCTGGACCGCAGCGCGCGCGGAGCGCCCTACTGCGACGCCCTGCGTGCCCAGCAGGCCAAGATCGAGGATCCGGAGCTGACGCCATCGGCGCGCATGCTGCGGGAAATGCGGGAGCGTGGCGAGGGCTTCTATCACTTTGCCCGCCGCATGTCGGAGAAGCACCAGCATTTCTTTCTCAACCTGCCGCTCAGCGACGAACGCCAGGCCTTCTTCATGGAGGCCGCCACCAAGTCCATCGAGGACCAGAAGGCACGCGAGGCGGCCGACGACGTGAGTTTCCCCGAATACCTGGCGCGTTATTTCGCGCAGCACTGAGCGGAGAACCGAAGCCGTGACACGACTGATACTGGCCTCCACGTCCCCCTACCGGCGCGAGCTGCTGCAGCGCCTGCGCGTCCCCTTCGAGACGGTATCGCCCGAGGTGGACGAAAGCCCGCTCACCGGCGAGTCGCCGGCGCAGCTGGTGATGCGCCTGGCCGAGGCGAAGGCGCGCGCCGGCGCCGGCGACTTCCCCGGGGCGCTGGTCATCGGCTCCGACCAGGTGGCGGTGTGCGGCGAGGAAGTGCTGGGCAAGCCCGGCGACCACCAACGCGCCGCCCGGCAACTGGCGAAGCTGGCCGGCCGGCGCGTGAGCTTCCTGACCGGGCTGTGCCTGTACGATGCCCGCACCGACGCGGCGCGCGTCGACCTGGTGCCCTTCCATGTCCATTTCCGCACCCTGGATGCATCCCGGATCGAGCGCTACCTGCAGGCCGAACGGCCCTACAACTGCGCCGGCAGCTTCAAGTCGGAAGGCCTGGGCATCAGCCTGTTCGAACGCATGGAAGGCGACGATCCGACGGCGCTGATCGGCCTGCCGCTGATCCGCCTGACCACCTGGCTGAACGAAGCCGGCATCACGCTGCCCTGACGGCTGCGCCCGCGATCCCGGCGCAGGCGGGGGACCCGTCCAGTGGCCACCGCCATCGCGGCCAAGGCCGCTCCTACAGCGCTCGGGGTGCCCCCCCTGTAGGAGCGGGCTCCGCCCGCGATCCCGGCGCAGGCGGGGGACCTGTCCAGTGGCCACCGCCATCGCGGCCAAGGCCGCTCCTACAGCGCTCGGGGCGCCCCCCCTGTAGGAGCGGGCTCCGCCCGCGATCCCGGCGCAGCCGGGGACCGTCCGGCGGCCACCGCCATCGCGGCCAAGGCCGCTCCTACAGCGCTCGGGGCGCCCCCCTGTAGGAGCGGGCTCCGCCCGCGATCCCGGCGCCGCCGGGGGACCCGTCCGGTGGCCACCGCCATCGCGGCCAAGGCCGCTCCTACAGCGCTCGGGGTGCCCCCCCTGTAGGAGCGGGCTCCGCCCGCGATCCCGGCGCAGCCGGGGGGGACCCGTCCGGTGGCCACCGCCATCGCGGCCAAGGCCGCTCCTACAGGGCGGGGGATGTGAACGGATACCGGGTGGAGCCGGTCAGCGGATCTGCGTCGAGGCGCCCACCAGCACCTTGCCGACACCCTTGCCCAGCGCCGTCCCCAGGCGCTTGCTGACACGCTCCCAGAGCTCTTCCTTCTTCGTGTAGTCGACGATGGTCTCTTCGCCGACCACCTCGCGCGCCACGTAGCCGGCACTGCCGAGCGCATCCACCAGGCCCAGTTCCACGGCCTGGTCGCCGGTCCACACCAGGCCGCTGAACAGCTCCGGCGTCTCCTTGAGGCGCGCCCCGCGTCCCTCACGCACGGCGGCGATGAACTGCTGGTGGATGTCGTTCAGCAGGCCCTTGACGTGTTGCACGTCGGACTCCTTCTCCGGCAGGAAGGGATCCAGGAAACCCTTGTGTTCACCGGCAGTGAGCAGGCGGCGCTCGATGCCCAGCTTGTCGATGGCCTCGACGAAACCAAAGCCGTCCATGCGCACGCCGATGGAACCGACGATACTGGCCTTGTCGGCGTAGATCTTGTCGGCCGCCACGGCAACGTAGTAGCCGCCGGAGGCGCAGATGTCCGACACCACGGCATACAAGGGCTTGTCGGGATACTTCTTGCGCAGCCGGCGTATCTCGGCATTGATGTAACCCGCCTGCACGGGGCTGCCGCCCGGGCTGTTGATGCGCAGTATGACCGCTACGCTGTGCTCGTTCTCGAAGGCGTCGCGCAGGCCGGCGGCCACGTCGTCTGCGTTGGCTTCCTCGTCGGGCGCAATGACACCCTTGAGCTCGACCAGCGCCGTGTGCTTCTCGGTCAGCCCGGTGCCCAGGTCCGAGGGCAGGTAGAGGTACAGCAGCGCGAACAGGTACACGAACAGCAGTGACTTGAAGAAGATGCCCCAGCGGCGCGTACGCTGCTGTTCCTTCGACGCCTGCAGCGCCAGGCGTTCGATCAGCTCACGCTGCCATTCGTCGGACTGTTGCCCCGGGTTTCCGGTCTGTTGTCTTTCCTCACTCATCGTATCGACCCTTTGCTTGTCTGGTTCGTTCGTTCAGTCGGTGATCTCGGTTTGCGGCTCGGCGCGCAGCGGCTGCCCCGCCAGCCAGTCCGGCAGCTCGCTGATGCGCTCCAGGCACACCAGCGGCCGGTGGCGCTGCAGACGTTCGGGCGGGTGAACGCCGTAGCGCACCGCGACCGGCCCGACCCCGGCCTGCACAGCCATCTCCATGTCGTACTCGGTGTCACCCACCATCAGCGCCTGCTGCGGGGCCACGTCCAGCTCCTCGAGTATCTCGCACAGCATCTGCGGATGCGGCTTGGAGCGCGTCTCGTCGGCGCAGCGGGTGGCGGCGAACAACCCGCCGAGGCCGGTCTGGCGCAGCACCTTGTCCAGCCCCGTCCGCCCCTTGCCCGTGGCGATCGCGAGCAGGAACCCCGCCTCGTCCAGCAGCTCCAGCGTCTCGCGCACACCCGGGAACAGCTCGGAGGCATGGCCGGGAGCGAACCAGTGGTGCCGGTAACGATCGACGAAGGTCTGCAGGAAGGCGTCGTCGCGGCCCGGGTACAGGGCGTCCACGGCCTCCCGCAGGCCCAGGCCGATGATATTGCGGCACTGCGCCCGGTCGCGTGGCTCCAGCCCCAGGTCGTCGATGGCGGCCTGCATGGCCGCCACGATCTGCGCTTCGGAATCCATCAGCGTCCCGTCCCAGTCGAACACGATCAGCCGCATGGCCATCCTGTCGTCTCCATCAGATGATGCGTACATGAAAACAGATTATTCTCCCAGTCCAGGCCGCCGTTTCCACCGCAGCGGCGTTCCGGCGGGGTTCGCTGCGCTCACCCCAGCCTACCTGCGTTCCAGTCGGTCCAGGACCGCGCGCAGCTCGTCCGGCAGGGGCGCGCTCACCTCGATGTGGCGGTCGCGCTCCGGGTCGTCGAATGCCAGCAGGTGCGCATGCAGGAACAGCCGACGCAGCCCCAGGGACTGCAGGCGCCGGTTGAAGTCCGCGTCGCCGTACTTGTCGTCACCGGCCAGCGGGTGGCCGGCGTGGGCGGCGTGCACGCGGATCTGGTGCGTACGGCCGGTGCCCAGCTCCGCTTCCATCAGGCTGGCGACCTGGTAACCCTGCAGGAACGAAAAACGCGTCCGCGAGGCCTTGCCGGCGGCGTCGACCCGCACCATGCGCTCGCCGCCGCGCAACTGGTTCTTGCGCAGCGGCGCATCGATCCGCCAGGGTCCCTGCGACCAGTCGCCCCGGGCCAGCAACAGGTAACGTTTGGTCACGCGGCCCTCGCGCAGCAGCGCGTGCAGGCGGCGCAGTTCGCTGCGCTTCTTGGCGATCATCAGGCAGCCGGAGGTGTCGCGGTCCAGGCGATGCACCAGTTCCAGGAAGGGCGCCCCGGGCCGCTGCGCGCGCAGCGCCTCGATCACCCCGAAGGCCAGGCCGCTGCCGCCGTGCACCGCCAGGCCGGCCGGCTTGTCGACGATCAGCAGTCGTTCGTCCTCGTACAGCACCTTGTCGGCCAGGCCGGCTTGCACCTGAGCCGGGACCTGGCCGGGCCGGCGCTCGCTCAGGCGCAGCGGCGGGATGCGCAGCCGGTCGCCGGCCTGCAGGCGGTAGTCCGGCCGCGCCCGGCCGCGGTTCACCCGCACTTCCCCCTTGCGAAGGATGCGGTAGATGCGGCTCCTCGGCACCCCCTTGAGATGGCACAACAAGAAATTGTCGATCCGCTGACCCGCCTGCTCGGCATTCACCTCGACCCACTGTACGGCCGGCCTGTTGTCCTTTTCCATGCCGCGATTCTACCAGCAGCGTCCCCCCGACGCCTGCAACAGCCGCGCGGATTCAAGGGGTTGGCCACAGGTTTTCACGCATAATCAAGGCCTAAGCGTTTGATATGGCGCAATCGCGCTGTTATAGTCAATGGCGCTGGCACGGGCTCCAACGGAACGATCCGGACGGCTGCCGGCCAGCGGATTCGTACCCTATTCGTACTTTTCGGTCACGCGCCTGGAAACGCAGCCCGGGAAGTCGTGCGGACGCCTGAATGGCTTCCAAGCTGTTGTTTTTATTAACCATACATTTGGACGCTCCCGTGCTGATCGTCACCGCCGTTTTGATGGGCCTGTGCCTGGGGACGCTGACCTGGTCGTACCGACCGGGGCGCGGCGCCGCCGTCGCAGGCATCGTCCCTGCCCTGGTCCGCAGCCCGGCTGTCACGCTTCGCCCGCCGGTAGAGCGCTCGAGAGAACCGACCCATGAAAAGAATGCTAATCAACGCCACGCAGCCCGAAGAGTTGCGTGTGGCACTGGTCGACGGCCAGAAACTCTACGATCTTGATATCGAGGTACCTTCCCGCGGTCAGAAAAAGTCCAACGTCTACAAAGGCAAGATCACCCGTATAGAACCCAGCCTGGAGGCGGCCTTCGTCGACTACGGCGCCGAACGGCACGGTTTCCTGCCGCTCAAGGAAGTGGCGCGCGGCTACTTCCGCGAAGGCGCGGCCCAGGGCGGCGGCCGGGTGAGCATCAAGGACGCACTGCGCGAGGGCCAGGAACTCATCGTCCAGGTCGAGAAGGAGGAACGCGGCAACAAGGGCGCCGCGCTGACCACCTTCGTGTCCCTGGCCGGCCGCTACCTCGTGTTGATGCCCAACAACCCCCGCGCCGGCGGCGTGTCGCGCCGCATCGAGGGTGAGGACCGCAACCTGGTCCGCGACGCCATGGCGCAGCTCGAATACCCCCCCGAGATGGGCCTCATCGTCCGCACCGCCGGCATCGGCCGCAACGTCGAGGAACTGCAGTGGGACCTCGACTACCTCATGCATCTCTGGGAGTCCATCGAGAAGGCCGCCGAGGAGCGCCCCGCCCCCTTCCTGATCTACCAGGAGAGCAACGTCATCATCCGCGCCCTGCGAGACTACCTGCGCAGCGACATCGGCGAGATTCTGATCGACGACGAAGACGTCTACAACCGCGCCCGCGAATTCATGCAGCAGGTCATGCCGCACAACCTGGGCAAGCTGAAACTGTACCAGGACCCGGTGCCGCTGTTCTCGCGCTACCAGATCGAGTCGCAGATCGAGTCGGCCTTCCAGCGCGAGGTGCGGCTGCCGGCCGGCGGCGCCATCGTCATCGATCACACCGAGGCGCTGATCTCCATCGACATCAACTCGGCGCGCGCCACCAAGGGCAGCGACATCGAGGAGACCGCCCTCAACACCAATCTGGAGGCCGCCGACGAAATCGCCCGCCAGCTGCGCATCCGCGACCTGGGTGGCCTGATCGTCATCGATTTCATCGACATGCAGCCCACCCGCCACCAGCGCGAGGTCGAGAACCGGCTGCGCGAGGCGCTGCGCATGGACCGGGCGCGGGTGCAGATCGGGCGCATTTCGCGCTTCGGCCTGCTGGAGATGTCGCGCCAGCGGCTGCGCCCGTCGCTGGGCGAATCCAGCCAGATCGTGTGCCCGCGCTGCATGGGCCAGGGCACGGTGCGCAGCGTGGAATCGCTGTCGCTGTCGATCCTGCGCATCGTCGAGGAAGAGGCCATGAAGGACAAGACCGGCCGCGTCATTGCGCGGGTGCCGGTCGACGTCGGCACCTACCTGCTCAACGAGAAGCGCGAGATTCTGCTGGCGCTGGAAAAGCGCCACGGGCTGGCCGTGTCGCTGATCCCCACGCCGTCGATGGAGACGCCCCACTACGAGGTCACACGGCTGCGCAGCGACGAGCTGGAAGGTGAACAAGGTGCCGCCAGCTACCGCCTGCCGGAACCCGAGAAGGAGCAGGAAGCGTCGCCGGAGCGGTTGCTGGGTGCAGTGACGGCGCCGCCCGTGACCGAGCAGGCGGCGGTACAGTCGGTCGCACCCCAGCAGCCGGCGCCACCACCGACGACTGCCGCCGCGACACCGGCACCCGCCGGTGCCTCGCCGGGTCTCATCCGGCGCCTGTGGGCCAGCCTGTTCGGCAAGGGCGAGGCGCCGCAGGAAGAGCAGCCCAGACCGCGCCAGAAGGGCCGCGCGGGCGAGCGCAGTGGCCGCGGCAAGGGCGCCGCCACCCGGGCCGGCAGCGAGCGGGGTCGCAGCGGCGGCCGCCGACGCCCGCAGGGCCAGGACAAGGGCGCGCGTCGCGGTGGCCAGAACGGCGCCAGGAAGGCACGCGACATCCGCCCCGAAGAGGTGAAGGAAGTGGTGACGCCGGCACCGGAGACACCCGCCGGAAAGACCGACAAGGCCGAGGGTGGCAACCGCCCCTCCGGCCAGTCGCGCGGCAGCCGCCGCGGGCGTCGTGGTGGCCGCCGCCGTTCCGGCGGTCAGCGTCGCGAGGGCCAGCCGCAGGAACGCAAGTCCCGGCAGGACGGCAACGGCGACAAGGCCGCCGAAGGTGCACCGGTGGCGGAAGGCAGGCCGGCCGGGCGCGACAACGGCGGCGACGCTTCACGGAAACCGGAATCCGGTCCGGCCACCGCCGGAAGTGGAGACACCCGTGCCCCGCAGGCGGAACGCCCGGCCGACCGGACTACCGACACGGAAGGCAAGCGCAGCCGTGCGCCCCGGACGGAACAGGCGTCGGAACCCAAGCCGGCCGAAACCACCGACAGTCGGGAACCGAGGGGTGGACGTGGTCGCGCACCGGGGCCGGAAGACAAGCCGGCCGGCGGCGGACGCACGGCGCCGGCGGACCGCGGTGCCGACCGGCCCGCCGCCCCTGCGGCGGCGGCGGACAAGCCGGCAACGGGACGCCCCGACGGCGACAGCAAGCCCGATCCCAAGCCCGCCGCCGTCGGCGACGAGTGACACCCCCGGCCGGGGGTGAACGGCGCCGGCCCTCCGCCGCGGAGCGGCCTGCCTGCGGACGGATGGCCGGGATCGCGGGCAAGCCCGCTCCTACACGTGTAGGAGCGGCCTTCGGCCGCGATGGGTCGTGCGACCGCCGGCCGGTTGCCCCGGCTGCACCGGGATCGCGGGCGAGCCCGCTCCTGCAGTGGGCGAGGTCGCGAAGGCGGTGGGTCAGAAATAGGCCTTGTTGATCCACAGGTGCGCATAGATGCTGGCCGCATAGCCCAGCGCGATCACCGGCGTCCACTTGAGATGCCCGAAGAAGGTATACTTGCCGCGCGCCTGGCCCATCAGGGCCACGCCGGCGGCCGAGCCGATGGACAGCAGGCTGCCCCCCACGCCGGCCGTCAGGGTGACCAGCAGCCACTCGCCGGCGGGCATGTCCGGATTCATGGTCAACACCGCAAACATCACCGGAATATTGTCCACGATGGACGACAGCAGGCCTACCGCCACATTGGCCAGCGTCACGTTCCACTCCCCGTACATGACCTCGGAGGCCATCGACAGGTAGCCGATGAAACCCAGGCCACCCACACACAGCACCACACCGTAGAAGAACAGCAGCGTATCCCACTCGGCGCGCGCCACCTTGTTGAACACGTCGAAGGGCACCACATCGCCCATGCGGCTGGCGATCAGACCGTTGCGCTTGCCCGGACTGGTCTTCTTCAGGTAGTAGCCGAAGAACTGCAGATAGGCCATGCCGGTCAGCATGCCGATCACGGGCGGCAGGTGCAGGAAGTTGTGGAAGCTCACCGCCGTGACGATGGTCGCCAGAAAAAGCGCCACGATGCGCAGCGCACCGCGCTTGAGCATGACCGCTTCGTCCGCACCCGCCGGCTGCCCGGACGGAATGGCGAAATGCATGATGGCCGCCGGCACCACGAAGTTGACCAGCGACGGCACGAACAGGGCGAAGAAGGTCCAGAAATCCACCACGCCCTTCTGCCACACCATGAGCGTGGTGATGTCGCCGAACGGGCTGAAGGCGCCGCCGGCATTGGCCGCCACCACGATGTTGATGCAGGCGACGCCGACGAAACGCTTGTCATCGCCGCCTACCGCCAGCACTACGGCACACATCAGCAACGCGGTGGTCAGGTTGTCGGCGACCGGGGAGATGAAGAAGGCAAGGAAACCCGTCATCCAGAACAGCGTGCGCAGCCCGAATCCCTTGCGGATCAGCCAGGCTCGCAGCGCATTGAACACATTGCGCTCGTCCATGGCGTTGATGTAGGTCATGGCCACCAGCAGGAACAGCATCAGCTCGGCGTATTCGAGCAGGTTGTGCCGCACCGCCTCCTCCGCCTGGTGCGGCATGCCCTTCGCCGCATAGACGTAGCCGATCATGCCCCAGATGAGGCCGGCGGCCAGCATGACGGGCTTGGACTTGCGCAGGTGGGTGAATTCTTCCGCCATGACCAGCGCATAGGCGAGCACGAACAGGATCAACGAGGCATAACCGACCGCGTGGCGCGTCAGGTCCAGGGGTCGGCCTGCGGCCTGGCTGGCGACGGCGAAGGCCGGCAGCAGGACGAGGACCAGCAGGCCGGCCAGCGCCGGCAGACGATTGCGGGGTGACATCCGGGTGAGACTCCTTAGAAGACCAGGTTCATCATCAGCATCATGACGATCAGGAACAGAATGGTCATGATACCACCCGCCCTCATGAAGTCAGGCACCCGGTACCCTCCCGGCCCCATCACCAGCGCGTTGACCTGGTGGGTGGGAATGAGGAAGGAATTGGAGGTGGCAATGGCCACGGTCAGGGCAAACACCGCCGGGTCGGCCGCGCCGCCGGCGTGCGCGGCAATGTTGACCGCCAGCGGCACCAGCAGTACGGTCGCGCCGACATTGGACATGACCAGTGTGAAGAAGGTGGACAGCAGCGCAATGGCGAGTTGCAGCACCCATACCGGGGTGTCGGCACCCAGTGCCGCCAGCACCTGCTCGGCGATCCAGGCGGCGGTGCCCGTGGTCTCGACCGCCAGCCCCAGCGGGATCAGGCTGGCCAGCAGGAATACCGTCTTCCAGCTCACCGCCTCGTAGGCCTCCTCGATGTCGAGCACGCCCGACAGCACCATGCCGATGGCACCGGCAAGCAGCGCCACGGACAGGCGCAGGTCGGTGAACAGCACCAGCGTCAGGGCCACGGCGAAGAAGAACAGGGCGTGCATCACCTTGTGCGGGCGCAGTTCCTCGTGCGGGTACTCGGTGGTCACCACCACGAAGTTGCGGTCCGTCTCCAGCCTCGCCAGCGCCTCCCAGGTGGTGTGCACCACCAGCGTATCGCCGGCCTGCAACGGCATGTCGCGTATGCCTTCGCCCTCGCGGTAGGTCTTGCCGACCCGGTGCAGTGCCACCATGGAGATGCCATAGGTCTTGCGCATCCAGACATCGCGCGCGCTCTTGCCGATCAGCTTGGAACCGGGCGGGATGACCACCTCGGCGATGCCGGCCTTGGACGAAGACAGGGCTTCGGAGAACACTTCGATCTGGTGATGGACGATCAGCCCGTACTTCTGCGCAAAGGCGTTGAGGTGCTCGGGCGAGGCCAGCACGCCGAGCACCGCCCCCGCCTCGATGCCGATGTCGCGCGCCAGGCCGCCGGGACCGATGCGCAGGTCGTCGCTGCCGCGCAGGGCAGCGATGACGCGGATGCTGTTCTCGTGCTCGATCTCGTCCAGTGTCTTGCCGATCAGCGGGCTGTTGTCGGGCACGATCATTTCCCGCAGCTCGTAGTCGATGCCGTAGGTCTCCTTGAAATAGCCCAGTGCATTGATCGCGGTGGCGCCCTCGCTGCCGGTGGCCGGCAGGACGTAGCGGCCGGCGACGATGAAATACAGGATCCCCGAAGCGACCAGCGCCAGCCCGACCGGCGTCACCGAGAACAGCGACCAGGTGTGCATCTGCTGTTCCGCCGGCAGCGCCTGGTTGGAGGTGAGGATCAGGTCGTTGAGCAGGATGAGCGGGCTGGAACCGACCAGCGTGACGGTGCCGCCCAGGATGGCGCAGAAGCCCATGGGCATGAGCAGCCGCGACATGGGCAGGCCGGAACGCGCCGAGATACGGCTCACCACCGGCAGGAACAGGGCCGCGGCGCCGACATTCTGCATAAAGCTGGAAATGATGCCGACGGTGCCGGAGATGATGGGGATGATGCGCTTCTCGGTGGTGCCGCCGACATCGAGGATGAAGGAGGCCACCCTGCTCATCAGGCCGGTGCGGTCGAGCCCGGCGCCGATGATCATGACGGCGATGATGGAAATGACGGCATTGCTCGAAAAGCCGTCGAACAGCCGGTCGGTGGAGACCAGCCCCTCCTCCAGGCCCATCCAGGGCGCGAACAGGCTGGTCAGTCCGAGCAGGACCATGACCGTGATGGCGGCCACGTCGACGCCGACGATCTCGAATGCGAACAGGTAGATGGTCAGCATCAGGAAGCCCGTGACCCAGGCGATTTCTATCGTGGGCACCAGGCGCGCCAGCCACAGGGTCGTCAGGGCGAACACGACGGCGGCGACGATGGCCCTGACGGGCAGGCGGTTCCCGGGATCGGTCGAGGCGGCATTCTCCTGATCGGCGGACAGTGTATTTTTCATCTTTTCATTCAACCACATGGGGGGCATGCCGACGCAGGGATCGAGGTGCGGCCGCCGCTGCCGTGGCCGCATCTTAATAAAACATTAACAATTTGTGAAATCTTTATATCTCGTTGTCAGCCCCGCCAGTAGGCCGGCTGCAGCAGCACCAGGATGGTGAAGACCTCCAGCCGGCCCAGCAGCATGGCCGCCACCGCCACCAGCTTGGCCGTATCGCCGATGCCGGCGAAGGTCTCGCTGACCTCCCCCAGCCCCGGCCCCAGGTTGTTCATGCAGGTCGCAATGGCGGAGAACGCCGTCACCTGGTCCAGACCGGTGGCCATCATCGACAACATGAGGATCACGAAAGTCGCGACGTAGACGGCAAAGAAACCCCAGATCGCCTGCAGGGTCTGTTCACGCAGGCGGCGGCCGCCGATCTTGATCTGCAGCACGCTCCTGGGATGCGGCAGACGCCGCAGCTCCCGCCAGCCGAGCTTGGCCAGCACCAGCACGCGCATCACCTTCATGCCGCCGGCGGTCGAGCCCCCACAGCCGCCGACGAAACTGATGAACAGCATCAACACCGGCAGGAACAGCGGCCAGCCGGCAAAACTCTCGACACCGTAGCCGGTGCTGGTGATGACGGACACCACCTCGAAAGTGGAATGACGGACGGCGGCGTGCCAGCTCTCCTCCACGCCGGCCTGTTCCAGCATCAGGCTGATCAACAGCACCGCCGCCAGGATCAGCAGCAGGAAGGTGCGAACCTCCGTGTCCTGCCAGTAACAGCGTATGTCGTGGCTGGTGGCGGCCACGTAGTGGATGGCGAAATTGATCGAGCCCAGCAGCATGAACAGGGTGGCGATCCATTCGATGGCCGGGCTGTGGAACCAGGCGATGCTGGCATCGTGGGTGGAGAAGCCGCCGGTGGATACCGTCGACAGGCTGTGGGCGACGGCGTCGAAGGGCGTCATGCCGGCGCCCCAGAAGGCCAGCGCGCAGGCAACGGTGATTCCCAGATACAGCATCCACAGGGCGCGCGCGCCGTGCGCCAGCCGCGGCGTCATCTTCTCGTCCTTCATCGGCCCCGGCGCCTCGGCCCGGTAGATGGACATGCCGCCGATGCCCAGCATGGGCATGATGGCGACCGCCAGCACGATCAGTCCCATGCCGCCGAACCATTGAATCTCCTGCCTGTAGAACAACAGCGACGGCGGCAGCGCGTCCAGGCCCGACAGCACGGTGGCGCCGGTGGTGGTCAGCCCGGAGACGGATTCGAACAGCGCGTCGACCAGCGACAGGTCGAGTCCGAACAGGAAGGGGAACAGCCCGAGCAGGCTGAGCAGGCACCAGAACAGTGCCACCAGCAGGAAACCGTCGCGGCGCCGCAGTTCGACCGGCTGGCCGAGACCCGACAGCCACAGCAGCAGGCCGCTGCCGGCCATCACCAGCAGGCCCACGGCCAGGTGCCCGGCCTCGCCGTCGCGGTACCAGAGCGACACCAGCAGCGGCGGCAGCAGCGTGGTACTGAACAACATGCACAGAAAGCCGGTGATGCGCAGCACCGTCCGCCCGTGCACCTGCCGGCCCTTGCCGCGCCCGGAGGCGCGCGGCGCCGGCGTCCGGGCCAGGCTGCCTTCAGGCGGCGTCATCCGTCCGCTCCCCCTGGTCGAACAGCAGGCATACACGGGTGCCCCGGCCTTCCCTGCTGTCCAGATCCAGTGTCCAGCCGTGGCGGTCACACACGCGCCGCACCAGCGACAGGCCGATGCCGGAACCGCCCTCCTCGCCCCGGTAGAAATGATCGAACACCCGCTGCAGGTCCTCCTCGGCAATGCCGCTGCCGGTGTCCTCCACGGTCACGCCGTCCCGGCCCAGGCGCACGCACACCTCGCCTTCACGGGTGAAGGAGAACGCATTCCTCACCAGGTTGGCCAGCACCACGCGCAGCAGCGTGCACTGCGCGGCGATGCGCAGCGGCGCGTCGACCTCCAAACGGACTTCCACCGGCTTGTGCGCAAGCAGGTGGGCGTGGCTGTCGAGCACCTGGCGCAGCACGGCGTCTACTTCGCAGCAGGCCTCCATACCCGGCCCCTGCTCCTCTCGCGCCAGCAGCAGCAGCGCCTCGATCAGTTCGGAGATGTCCTGTGCCGAACGCGCGATGCGTTCCAGCCGCCGGCGCAGCGCCGCTTCCAGGCCGGTCTCGGCCAGCAGCACCTCGGTGGCGCCGCGGATGACGGTCAACGGTGTGCGCAACTCGTGGCTGACGTCCGAGGTGAAGGCGCGCTCGCGCTCCATGAAGGCGCCGAGGCGCTGCAGATAGGCGTCGAAGTCCTGCGCCAGCTCACCCACCTCGTCGTGCGGAAAACTGTCGGCCAGCGGGGGCGGCCGGTCCTCCGGTCTCAGGCCGGCCACGCGCCGGGCCAGCTCGGCCACCGGCGCCACCACGCGCCCGGCCAACCAGGCGCCGAGCAGGGCCGACAACAGCGTCATGGTGACCACGCCGATCAGGAAGAACAGGCGGAACTGCTGCTCGCGGTGACGGATCAACGCATCGTCGTAGCTCAGCACGAAACGCCTTCCGTCCTGTTCGCGTACCGCCACGTAGTAGTGACGATCACCGATACGCAGCCGGTGCAAGCCGCTGTGCAGCCCGGCCAGTTCCCGGGGCATGTGCTCATCGACGGCGTCAAGGACGCGCATCTGCATACCGCCGCCCGCCGGCGGCGGCGTGGCCGGATCACGCCGGTAGCGGGCCACGTAGTTGTCGAGTTCGGTATTCAGCGTCTGCGTGATCAGGCGCTGTTCCATGTTGAGGGTGAGCAGGTAGAACACGCCGGCGACGCCGGTGCTGACGAAGGCGCCGAGCAGCGCGAAGGCCAGCGCCACCCGGTAGCGCAGGTCAGTCCGGAACTTCATCCGGTTCCGCAAGCTGATAGCCGATGCCGTGCACGGTTCTCAGCAAGGCCTCCGGGAACGGGCGGTCGATGGCGGCGCGCAGTACCGAGATGTGCACGCGCAGGGCATCGCTGTCGGGCCGCACATTGCCCCAGATGCGGCGCTCGATCTCGCGTCGCGGCACCACCCGCGGCGACTGGCGCATGAGCATTTCGAGGATCTTCAGTGGGATCGGCGGCAGCACGACCGGCTGCCCGGCGCGCGTCACCCGCAGCGTAACGGGGTCGAACTCGAGATCGGCCACCCGCAGCGGCTCGCGCGACTGCTCGCCGCGGGCGCGCTTCACCAGCGCGCGCAGGCGCGCCTCCAGCTCCTGCATGGCGAAGGGTTTGACCAGGTAGTCGTCGGCGCCGCTGGCGAAACCCTGCAGCTTGTCGTCGAGGGTGTCGCGCGCCGTCAGCATGAGGATGGGCGTGTCGTCTCCCGTATCGCGCAGCCGCCGGCACAGATCCAGCCCGTCCATCCCGGGCAGCGTCAGGTCGAGTATGATGGCGTCGAATTTCTTTTCGGCCGCGAAGCGCAGGCCGCTGCGGGCGTCGTAGGCGGCGTCCACCACGTAGCCAAGCGGCTCCAGGAAATCGTACAGGTTGGCGACCAGGTCCGGGTTGTCCTCGATCACCAGTACGTACATGGCGACGTGCTCAGTCCGTTTCGATGCGCGGTACGCTGGCGCATTCGCGGAATATCCGCTTGTCGCAGCGTGCGCAGACCGACTTGTCCAGTTTCTGGAATATGGCGGTGATGGCCGCGGTTTTGGACTGGAACACGTTGCGCGGACCGATCTCGTCCAGGCAGCCGCACTTCTCCAGGGATTCCCACAGGCCCTTCTTGACATGGATGAGATACAGATCGCCGCCGCGGGCGCGGCGCTTGTAGGCTTCCTTGACCAGCACGTCGCCGCCCGCCACGTCGGCGAAGTTGATGCCCTGGCAGACCAGCGCCAGGTGCTTCTGTTCCGGATGCTCCTTCTCCAGCCTGGCAAACGCCTCCTGCACATGGCTGATGGAACCGAAGAACAAGGAGCCGTCGATACGCAGGATGTGCAGCTGCGGGCACTGCGGCAGGGAGGGATCGGTGTTGAACTCGCGGTTCGGCATGCGCGGGTCGGGCACGCGGCTGATGATGCGCGGCCGCGACACCCGCATCAGGTACAGCACCAGCGACAGCATCACGCCGGCGAAGATGGCCGTTTCCAGTTCCAGGAACAGGGCGCCGAAGAAGGTCACGGCCATGATGCCGGTCTCGCGCCGGCTGGCCCTGAGAATGTGGCGGATCTCCTTGAAGTCGATCAGGCCCCAGGCCACCAGGAACAGAATGCCGGCCATGGCGGCATTGGGCAGGTAGGCCGCCAGCGGCGCGACCAGCACCACGATCAGCATCAGCAGCGAGCCGGCGAACACAGCCGCCAGCGGCGTCCTGGCACCGGCCTGGTAGTTGAGGCCGCTGCGGTTGAAGGAGCCGGTCGCCACGTAGCCGGAGAAGAAGCTGCCGGCGATATTGGACAGGCCCTGACCGATGAATTCCTGGTTGCCGTCGATGAGCTGGCCGCTGCGCATGCCCAGCGAACGGCCGATGGAGACGGCCTCGGTGAGGGCGAACAGGGTCACCGCCAGCGCCGACGCCGCCAGGTTCTTGATGGTGTCGAGCGAGAAGTCCGGCGAGGACAACGGCGGCAAGGTGTCGGGCAGGGCGCCGACGGTCTTGATGCCCGTCACCTCGATGCCGTAGCGGTTGTTCAGGTAAACGCCCAGCACGCTGCCGGCCAGCATGGCGATGATCAGGTAGGGCAGCTTCGGTGCCCAGCGCTTCACCGCGATGCCCGACAACAGCGTCACCAGGGCAACCACGGTGACATAGCCGTTGATGTTCGGTATCTGCTCCCAGAAGCTCATCAGCGTGTCGTGCAGATGGCCGCCGCGAGGAATGGGCACGCCGAAGAAATTCTTGAGCTGCTTGCTGGCAATGAGAATGGCCGCGCCGGCGGTGAAACCGACCACCACCGAATGGGAGATGAAGTTGACCAGCGCGCCCATGCGGGCCAGGCCCAGCGCGATCTCGATGACGCCGACCATGAAGGTGAGCGTCAGCGCCAGGCTCACGTAGTCGACGGTGCCCGGCTCGGCGTAGACGCTGAGCGAGGACAGCACGACGATGGATGCCGCCGTGGTCGGTCCCGATACCAGGTGCCAGGACGAACCCCACAGGGCGGCGACGATGGCCGGCACCATGCCGGCGTAGAGGCCGTATTCCGGCGGCATGCCGGCGATGGTGGCAAAGGCCACGCCCTGCGGCAGCACCACGATGGCGCCGGTGAGACCGGCCATGAAATCGGTGCGCAGGCTGCGCGCGGTGACGCGCTCCTTCCACAACAGGAAGGGAAACACGCGAAACAGCCATTCGCTCCGGCCAATCTGCATCGTAAATTTCTCCGAAAGCATGCACGAGCCCGGCGCCGGCCATTTCCCGATCGACCGGCAGACGTGCATCGTCTGGGATTGCTGCCACCCCGGGCGCAAGCGGCAGCCGGATCACACCCCCCATGAGGGTCCGACGGCGGGGACGGCGCGGCTACTCTACACAAACAAAGGTGAAGATTTCGCAAAGTCTGCGGCGGCCCATTATGCCAATGAGCCGGTGCGGGGTCGAGGCACACCCCGGGCACCGGAAGGCCGCCACCCGCCGACTCTCGCTAGGCTTCGTCCAGCCTCTCCATCCGCCGGCGGATGTCCTCCAGCAGCCCGAGCGCCCCCGCCTCCACCAGGTCCAGCACCTGCTGGAAGCCGTGGATGCCACCGTAGTAGGGATCGGGCACGTCCTGCAGATCGATATCCCGCGCGTAGTCCAGAAACAGGCGCACCCTGGCCTCATGACCAGGCGGACACAGGTTCAGCAGATCGTCGAGGTTGCTGCGGTCCATGGCCAGGATGTAGTCGAAACGTCCGAAATCGGCCGTGCTCACCCGCCGCGCGCGCTGGCTGCCGAGGTCGATGCCGCGCCGGGCCGCCGCCTCGCTGGCGCGGCGATCCGGCGGCTCGCCGACGTGGTAGGCGTGGGTGCCGGCCGAATCGATCCGGATGTGGGCTTCCAGCCCGGCTTCCCGCACCATCGCCTCGAAAACGCCCTGGGCGGTCGGTGACCGGCAGATGTTACCCATGCAGACGAACAATACGCTGACTTTTTCCATTTTTTACAACCTGTTCAGATAACTATCGCAGAATCCACTGTAATTCAGGTGGCAAGCCGCTTGTATTGCCGCGCCGGTGCTGCAATGCTGCGTTCCATGCATGATGCCGAAATCAGCGACACAGTGCACGCCCGCCTGGCGGCGCTCGTCGGCCGCCGGGTCGACTACCTGGGCATGCCCTGCCGGATCATCGACTACCTGCCCTCGGAGCGCATCCTGGTGCTGGAGCAGGCCGGCGGTGGACAGGTCATCCAGCCCAACCAGTTCGGCGACGCCAACCGGCGCGTGCCGGAAATCGTCAACCTGGCCCTGTTCGAACCGGGCAGCGACCGCCTCGATCCGGTCATCGCCGCCTGGCTGGACAGCGCCGTGTCCTAGCACGGTCGGGGGGCGCCAGCCACTGCCGGGCAGGAATGGCCACGGAAAACACGGAAAGCACGGACCTTGTTTTTGCCCCTTGTCGGGTGGGTGGATTTGCCTGGCTGGTGCCGCTTTGGCAGCGAGAGGGCGGTTCAACCACGAAGGCGCACGAAGGGGGCCTTCGAAGAGCCGTTTCTCGCAGGGCGCGCAGAGCGCACCCTGCAACACACATTTTTTTCGTGCTTTCCGTGCTTTCCGTGGCCATACCCCCATTCCACCCCGGCACGAACAATACCCCTTCTCGTTCTTCGCCGGTGATCGGGTGACAGGCGGCCTTCGAGGGGTCGCACGCTACGCGGTGGAGCGGGCCTGCAGCAGTTGTTCGGCGATCGCCACGTCGTCCTCGGTATCGACGCCGGGGCCGGGGCGTTGCACGGCCTCGTCGACGTGGATGCGTTCGCCGTACCAGAGCGCGCGCAGCTGTTCGAGCTGCTCGGCCTGTTCCAGCGGGCAGGCCCGCATGTCGGCGTAGCGACGCAGGTAGCCGGCGCGGTAGGCGTACAGGCCGATGTGGCGCAGCGGCACGATGCCGACGGGCAGCGCCCGGTCACCGTCGCACAGCAGGTCGCGGTCCCAGGGGATGGGCGCGCGGCTGAAATAGAGTGCGAAGCCGGCGCGGTCGGTGACCACCTTGACCACGTGCGGGTCGAAGAACTCGCCGGCCGCCACCATGGGGGTGGCCAGGGTGGCGATGGCGGCATCGGGATTGGCGGCCAGGTTGTCCGCCACCTGCCTGAGCAGGGCCGGCGGCATCAGCGGTTCGTCGCCCTGCAGGTTGACCACCAGGGTATCGTCCGGCAGGCCGCGCCGTTCCACCACTTCGGCCAGCCGGTCGGTGCCGCTGGGGTGTTCGGGCGAGGTCATGCAGACGTCGGCGCCGAACGCCTGCGCCGCGGCCTCGATGCGGGCATCGTCGGTGGCGACGATCACCTGCGCGGCGCCGGAACACCGGGCCACCTCGTGGACGTGCTGCAGCATGGGCTTGCCGGCCAGCTCCCGGAGCGGCTTGCCGGGCAGGCGCGACGAGGCGTGACGCGCCGGAATGACGACGGTGAAGGCGGTGTCCACCGGCGTCAGACTTCTTCTTCGGCGGGCAGTTGACGGGCTTCCTCTTCCAGCATCACCGGGATGCCGTCGCGGATGGGGTAGGCCAGACGGCAGGCCTTGCAGACCAGCTCCTGCTGTTCCTTGCGGTATTCCAGCGGGCCCTTGCAGACCGGGCAGGCGAGTATGTCGAGCAGTTTCTTGTCCAAGAGGTCATTCCCCGTGTCGTATTCGTTGCAGGCGCGCCAGCAGGGCCGCTTCGAAGCCCGCGTCGGGCCGGGCCTCGACCTGGACCGACCAGAGGCCGGGTTGGTCGAATGCCCGGCATTTTACCGCGTCCTTGCCCGTCATCAACACGGGCAGGCCATCGCCGAAATCGAGTTCCGCGGCGCGGTAGGCGTGGTGATCGGGAAAGGCGTGTTCGATGACGCTCAGGCCTGCGGCGCGCAGCAGGGCGAAAAAACGCCGTGGATGACCGATGCCGGCCACTGCGTGCACGGGTCCGGCCCCGAAATCCGCCAGGCGGGCGGTCTCCCCCGCCCTGCCGACCGGCTCGACACCGGTCACCTGCAGCCGCATGGCGCCGGCGCCCTGGCCACCGTTGACGATCTCGAAATCCACATCCCGCAGGCGGCCGACGGGTTCGCGCAGCGGACCGGCGGGCAGGCACAGCCGGTTGCCGTGGCCGCGCCACCCGTCGACGACCGCGATCTCCAGCGTGCGCGCCAGGCGGTAATGCTGCAGGCCGTCGTCGGCCAGCACCAGATCGCAGCCGTGCGCCGCCACCAGCCGCCGCGCCGCCGCCACCCGGTCGCGGCACACCACCACGGGCCGGCCGCTGCGGGCGGCCAGCAGCACGGCTTCGTCTCCCACCCGGCCTGGATCACTCCCGGCGGCGACATCCTGGGGCCGGCGCGTGTCGCGGCCGCCGTAACCCCGGCCCACGATGCCGACCCGGTAGCCCGCCCGGCCGAGGAACTGCGCCAGCCACAGCACCAGCGGCGTCTTGCCCGTACCGCCGACGCTCAGGTTGCCCACCACCACCACCGGCACCCCCACCGTCTGCGACGCCAGCCAGCCGCGCCGGTAGGCCAGGCGCCGCGCGGTCGCGACCAGGCAGTAGGGCAACGACAGCGGCGCCAGCAGCCAGGCCAGCGGCGAGCCGCCGTACCAGAGCCGGTGGAGCAGCCCTTCCAGCCGCGCCCGGCTCATGCCTCCGGGGCCGTACCGGACTGCAGCCGGTACAGGCGGGCGTAGGCACCGTCGGCCGCCAGCAGCTCGGCGTGGCTGCCGGCTTCCACCACGCGTCCGGCCTCCAGCACCAGGATGCGGTCGGCCTGCTCGACCGTCGACAGCCGGTGGGCGATGACCAGCGAGGTGCGCCCGGCCATCAGCCGCTCCAGCGCCTCCTGCACCAGCCGCTCCGAGGCGCTGTCCAGTGCCGAGGTGGCCTCGTCCAGCACCAGCACCGGCGCATCCTTGAGCAGGGCGCGGGCGATGGCGATGCGCTGGCGCTGGCCGCCCGACAGCAGGATGCCGCGGTCGCCGATGCGGGTATCCAGGCCGTGCGGCAGCCTGTCGATGAACTCCAGCGCGTGCGCCGCGCGCGCCGCCGCCTCGATCTGTTCCGGCGTGGCGTCGCCGGGGCGGCCGTAGGCGATGTTGGCGGCGATGGTGTCGTTGAACAGCAGCACGTCCTGCCCCACCAGCGCCACCTGGCGGCGCAGGTCGGCGAGCCGGTAGTCGGTCAGCGGCACGCCGTCGAGGCGGATGTCGCCCCGCTGCGGATCGTGGAAACGCAGCAGCAGGTGCGCCAGGGTGGTCTTGCCGCTGCCCGAGGCCCCCACCAGCGCCAGCGTCTGGCCGGCCCGGATCGAGAACGACACGCCGTCCAGCACCGGCCGCTTGCGTTCGTCGTAGGCGAACCCGACATCGCGGAACTCGATGTCGCCGCGTGCGCGTGCCAGCGGCCGGCGGCCGGTGTCCGGCTCCAGCGGCTCATCCAGCAGCGTGAAGATGCTGCGCGCCGCGGCGATGCCGCGCTGCAGCGAGGCGTTGATGTTGGTGAGTCGCTTCATGGGCTGCATGAGCAGCAGCATGGCGGTGATGAAGGAGACGAACTCGCCGACCGTGATCTCGCGCAGCACCGGCTCCAGCGTCGCCAGGTAGATCACCAGCGCCAGGGTGCAGGCGGCGATGAACTGCACCACCGGCGTGCTGGCGCCGCTGGTCAGGGCCATCTTCAGGTGCAGGCGCCGGTTGTGCTCGTTGACCTCGCGAAAGCGCTGCGCCTGCCAGGCCTGGCCGTTGAAAGCCTTGATCACCCGCTGGCCGCCGATGGCCTCCTCGATGAACTGGGTCAACTCGCCCATGGAATCCTGGATGCGGTGGCTGATGCGGCGAAAACGGCGCGCCACGTAACGCGTCAGGCCGACGATGACCGGGCCCATGACCAGGAACAGCAGCGTCAGCCAGGGACTGATCCAGAGCATGTAAGCGAGCAGGAAGACCAGCGTCAGGCTGTCGCGGATCAGGATGGTGACGGCGTTGGTGCTGGCTTCGGCCACCTGCTCGACGTCGAAGGTCAGGCGCGACAGCTCGCGGCCCGCGTTCGAACGGTCGAAATGCGCACAGGGCAGGCGCAGCAGGCGTTCGAACATCTGCTCGCGCAGGGTCTGGATGACGCGCCGGCCGATCCAGCTCATGCCATAGCGCGACACGAAACCGGCCAGGCCGCGGAACAGGAACAGCGCCACCAGCGCCAGCGGCACCAGTTTCACGGCCTGCGGGTCGCGGTCGACGAAATTGCCGTCCAGCATCGGCTTCATGAGGGCGGCAAAGCCGGTGTCGGTGGCGGCGAACAGGATCATGGCCAGCACCGCCAGCACGAACACCTTCCAGTAGGGCAGCGCGTAGCGCAGCAGGCGCCGGTACAGCGCCGCGCCGGAGGTATCGCCCGGGCCGGGCGTCACTCGCCGCCGTCGGCCGGCTGGCTGGTGGCCAGCGACATCTGCACCAGGCCCAGCTGCGAGGTGGCGTCCATGGCGCGAACCACCGCCTCGTAGGGTGTATGGCGGTCGGCGCGGATCACCACCGGCAGTTCCTTGCGGTCGCCGACGAATTTGGCGATGGCCTGCTTGAGCGTATCCAGTTCCGTGTTGACCACCTGCTGGTCGCCGATGAAATAGCGGCCGTCGGCGTCGATGACGATCTCCAGCGTGTCCTTCTCGGTCTCGGCCGGCTCGGCGCTGGCTTCCGGCAGTTCGATCTTGATCTGCGATTCGCGCTGGAAGGTAGTGGAAACCATGAAAAAGATCAGCAGTATGAACACCACGTCGATGAGCGGCGTCAGGTTGACGTCCGGCTCCTCGGTGCGGCTGCGGCGCAGGTTCACAGCTGCTCCTCCATCAGGCCCTCCCTGGCCCGCTGACCCTGCAGCACTTCCACCATGCGCAACGCCTGCTGTTCCATGCGCAGCACCAGCAGCGCCACCTTGCCGCGGAAGAAGCGGTAGAACATGAGACTGGGAATGGCCACCGCCATGCCGGCAGCGGTAGTGATCAGGGCCTGGGAGATGCCGCCCGCCAGGGCGGCGGGGTTGCCGACGCCCTGGGTGGTAATGGCGGAGAACACCTCGATCATGCCGATGACCGTACCCAGCAGGCCCAGCAGCGGCGCGATGGAAGCGATGGTGCCGAGCGTGTTCAGGTAGCGTTCCAGCTCGTGCACCACGTAACGGCCGGTGTCCTCGATGGCCTCTTTCATGATCTCGCGGCTGGCGTTGCGGTTGACCAGGCCGGCGGCCAGGATGCGGCCCAGCGGCGACCCGGCTCGCAGCGACTGCAGGCGCTCGACGTCTATCTGCTTCTCCTTGGCCCAGTCCCACACCTGCGCCACCAGGTTGCGTGGCAGCACCCGCGATTCGCGCAGCGACCAGAGACGCTCCGCGATGATGGCCAGCGCGATGATGGAACAGAGGATGATGAACGGCATCAGCCAGCCGCCTGCAACTACGAGTTCAAACACGTGTGGTCGTCCCTTTTGTCCGGTGTCTGTCAAAGGCAGGATCATACGTGATTTTCATGCAATAGCGTAGGTCACGGCCCGGCGGGCGACCGCCAGTGGCGTGGCTGCCGCCGCCGCCAGGAAACGAGCTCCGGCGGTCCGCCGCGCGCATTCAGGCGAACCAGCACCGCACCCTCCTCGCCGGTCGCGTGGACCCGGGCGCCCAGCGCACGATAGCGCGCCACGACTTCGGGCCTCGGGAAGCCGAAACGGTTGTGGTGGCCGGCGGCGAAGATGACCTGGCGGGGATGCACGGCGGCCACGAAGGTCGGCGTCGACGACGTGCGGCTGCCGTGGTGCGGCGCCACCAACACCTCGCTGCGCAGGGCCTCGCCCTCCTCCGCCACCAGCCGCCGTTCCACCGCGGCTTCGATGTCGCCCGGCAGCAGCAGCCGCTGGCCGGCCGCGCTGGTGACCCGCAGCACGCAGGAAGCGTTGTTGCCGCTGCGCCGCTGCGCCGGCGCCAGGATCTCGAAGCGCACCCCGTCCCAGCGCCACGCCTGCCCGCGTCGGCAGGCCCGGGCCCGCGCCCAGCCGATGGCGGCCGGCGTGCCGGACAGGATGGACGCAGTGTCCAGCGCCTCGAACAGCGAACGGGCGCCGCCGATGTGATCGTTGTCCGAATGACTGACCAGCAGGCGGTCGACCCGGCGCACACCGGCCTGGCGCAGGAAGGGAACGACCACCGCGGCACCGGTATCGAAACCCGAGGCGAAGCGAGGCCCTGCGTCGTAGACCAGTACGTGATCGCGGGTGCGCACCACTGCCGCCAGTCCCTGGCCGACGTCCAGCACGCTCAGCCAGACCGCCCCGGCGGGCGGCCGCGGTGGCGCCACCAGCAGCAGCGGCGCCAGCAGGCCGAGCGCCGCGACGCGGGCCGGCACACCGGCGGGTGCCAGCGCCAGCAACAGGCCGGCCGCGACCGGGAGCAGGACCCAGGCCGCCGGCAGCGCCTGATGCCAGAGCATGGCCGGCCAGGCGGCCAGCCAGGCCAGCAGCGCCCACAGCGGCGCCAGTACCGCGCCGGCGGCGTCGAACAGCGCCGCCGCCAGGGTGGTCGACAGCGGGAAGGCCGTGACACCCAGCAGCACCAGGGGCACCGCCAGCAGGCCGGTCCAGGGGACCGCCACCAGGTTGGCCAGCGGCGACAGGAGCGGCCACTGCTGGAAGCCGGCCAGCGACACCGGCAGCAGGCCGAGCGCCAGCACCCCCTGCAGGTGCAGCGGCGCCGCGAACCGGCCGCGCCGGCCGTAGCGCCCCAGCGTGGCGTAGAGGATCCAGCCCACCGCCCCGAACGACAACCAGAAGCCGGGCGCCAGCACCGCCAGCGGATCGCGCAGCAGCACCACGACCAGCGCCAGCACCAGGGCCCGGCCGAGCCCGGCCGGCCGCCGCAGCACTGCCGTCACCGTGAATACGGCCACCATCAGCAACGCCCGCTGGGCCGGCAGGCCGAAACCGGCCGCCAGGGCGTAGCCGGTAGCCGCCAGCAAGGCCGCCGGCGCCCCGATCACGACCCGTGGCCGCCCCCCGGCCAGCCGGCCCACCCCGGGCAGCCTGCGCACCAGCAGCAGCACGAACGCCGCCACCAGGCCGATGTGCAGACCGGATATGGCCATCAGGTGGGCTGTGCCGGTGGCCCGCAGGACGCGCCACGCGGAACTGTCCAGTCCGCCGCGATCGCCGACCGCCAGCGCCCTGACCAGGCCGGCCGGCATCCCTTCGAGGTGCGTGTCGACGAAGGCCGAGAGCCGCGCGCGCCAGCGGTCGACGCAACAGCAGGCCCCGGTTGCCAGGCGCCGGTTGGCGCCCTTGGCGCGCACATAGCCGGTGGCGCGGATGCGCGCCACCAGCAGGTGCCGCTCGCGGTCGAAACCGCCGGGGTTGGCGAAGCCGCGCGGGGCTTTCAGGCGCACCTCGAGCTGCCAGCGCTGTCCCGCCGTCAGCGCCGGCGCACGCCGGTACCAGTACAGCTGCGCGGGCAGACGCAGGGCGCGCCAGTGGCCACCGGCATGCCGGTAGCGATCGATGTGAAAGGTGAAACGGGCGCTCCCCCTGGCTGGCCGCCGGGGCAGACCGGACACCACGCCCTGCACCTGCAGGTCAAGGCCCGCCAGCTCCGCCGGCAGATGCCGCGCCTGCAATGCCTGCACCTGCCAGCCGGCCCACAGGAAACCGGTCACGAGACAGGCCAGCGGCCGCAGCCGCGGCCACAGGCAGAGCGACGCCGCCAACGGCAGCAGCATCAGCAACACGCCCGGCGCGGGCACTGCCGCGCAGGCATGCAACAGCACCACGCCGGCGGCGAACGCCAGTCCCTCGATCACCATGGCCTCTTCCCTGAGTCCGGTCGGTACCCGCGAGTATAGCGGGCTGGTCGTCGGCGCGGGAATGGCGCACAATGCGCATAGAGCTCCACATCACTGGAGAAAACATGCGCAAGTTGCCGATACTCCTGTCTATTGTTGCCCTGGGCAGCGGCCTTTTCAGCGCCTGTTCCAGCACCCCGCCGCGCAATACGGCGAATGGCTGTGCGCTGTTCGACGAAAAGGACGACTGGTATGAATACGCCCGCGACAGCTATGAGAAATGGGGCATCCCCATCCATGTGCAGCTCGCCATCATCTACCAGGAGTCGCGCTTCGACGACGACGCCCGGCCGCCGCGCCGGCGGCTGCTCGGCTTCATCCCCTGGCTGCGCCCCAGTTCCGCCTACGGCTACGGCCAGGTCAAGGACAGCACCTGGGACTGGTACCGCCGCTCCACCGGCAACCGCTGGGCGGACCGCGACGACTTCGACGACGTGACCGATTTCATCGGCTGGTACGGCGACCAGTCACACCGCCGCCTGGGCATCTCCCGCCAGGACGCCTACAACCAGTACCTGGCCTACCACGAAGGACACGGCGGCTGGCAGCGCGGGACCTACCGGCGCAAGCCCTGGCTGCTGAAGGTGGCGCGCAGGGTGGAAGCGCGCGCGGCCCGCTACCGGGCGCAGCTCAAGGGCTGCGAGGCCGAACTGCGCCGCGGCCACTGGTGGTGGCCCTTCTGAGGCATGGACGTTTGTCCAGACCCTGCCTTCCGGCCGTCAAGTCCGCGTGGCATGTGCCGAAACGCCCGCTGCCCAACCAACAACAAGAAGGGATCGTTATGGATGACATCACCCGACTGCCCGGGGTCGCCCTGTGCCTGCTGCTGGCCGCGGCCTTCCCACCCGCCGCCTTCGCGGTGGACGACACCTACCTCCAGGCTCTCGAAGCCGAGGCGGACAGCGGTTCGCCGGCCGCGCGCCGGCCGGATCGAAGCACACCACTGCGCCGCGAGCTCGAACAGGCCCTGCAGGACGGCCATCCGTCCAGCTACCACCTGTACCGGCGGCTGAGCGCGGAGCAGCGCAGGCAGGTGGCCGAGACCTATGCGCAACAGCGCAGCCTGCCTGCCGCCACCCGCAAGATCATCGAACTGTACCCGGTGAGGTAGCGCCTCCACTCGCGCCGCAGCCACCGCAACCAACCCGACACGAAAAGGATGACCGCCATGAAGCCATCTCTCGCCGGCCGCCTCGCCGCCCTCGTTCTCGCCGCCCTGCCCGTCGCCGACGGCCAGGCGCTGGAAGTCAACATCACGCCCGGCAAGGCC
This sequence comes from Thiohalobacter sp., assembly GCA_026984835.1. Lineage (GTDB taxonomy): Bacteria > Pseudomonadota > Gammaproteobacteria > DSM-19610 > DSM-19610 > JALSRI01. Next base: position 49,977 of record JALSRI010000053.1, read on the forward strand.
GTGGTCAAGACCCTGCACGAGGGCCGGATGGTGACCATCCAGCGCAACCAGGACCAGAGCCACGTCCTGAGCGGCACCTATGCCAAGACCTCGCGCAAGTGCCCGCCGTTCTGCATCCAGCCCATGCAGGTCGCCCCGGGGGTCGCCACCGTGGGCGAGCTGGAGGTGCTCGACTTCATCGAAAACCGGGTCAACCAGGGTACCGGCCTGCTGATCGACGCCCGCACCCCGTCCTGGCACAGGGAAGGCACCATTCCCGGCTCCGTCAACATCCCCTTCACCGCCTTCGAGCTGAGCCAGGAGCCGGCCGCCCTGGACGCCATCCTGGGACGGCTGGGCGTGACCCGCAAGGGCCGCCGGTCGGTCGTGGAAGGCATGTGGAACAGCGTCAGGAATCTGGCCGGCGCCAACGACGAGACCAGCCACCACTGGGACTTCTCCCAGGCCAGGGAGCTGCTGCTGTGGTGCAACGGCATGTGGTGCGGCCAGTCGCCGCGCGCCATCCGCAACCTGCTGGCGCTGGGCTACCCGCCGGAGAAGATCCGCTACTACCGCGGCGGCATGCAGGCCTGGCAGTCGCTCGGCCTGACCGTCGTCAAACCGGACTGAGCGCCGCCGGCGACAGCACCCCGTCGGCGAGCTCATAGACGCAGTCCAGCCGCGCCGCCAGCCCCGGATCGTGGGTGACCACGACCAGGCTGGTGCCGAACTCGCGGTTCAGTTCCAGCAGCAGCTCGAACACCTGCGCGGCGTTGCGCCGGTCCAGGTTGCCGGTCGGTTCGTCGGCCAGGACGCAGGACGGCCGGGTGACGATGGCCCGCGCCACTGCCGCCCGCTGGCGTTCGCCGCCCGACAGTTCGGGCGGCTTGTGGGCTGCGCGCTCGCCCAGGCCCACCCGTTCCAGCAGGGTGCGGGCCTGGCGCTGCGCCGCGGCCACGGCGACGCCGCGGATCACCAGCGGCATGGCGACATTCTCCAGCGCGGTGAACTCCGGCAGCAGATGGTGGAACTGGTACACGAAGCCCAGGTGTTGGTTGCGCAGCCGCGCCCGGCGCGCTTCACCCAGGTGCGTGAAATCCTGCCCCGCCAGTTCGACGCGGCCGCTGCTGGGCGCATCCAGGCCGCCGAGCAGGTGCAGCAGCGTGCTCTTGCCGCTGCCCGAGGCGCCGACGATGGCGACGCGTTCGCCGGCCTTCACCGCCAGGCTGACGTCGGTCAGCACCCGCACGTCCAGCCCGCCTTCGCGGAAGACGCGTGCCAGGTGACGACAGGCCAGGACAGTCTCACTCATAGCGCAGGGCCTCGGCCGGCTGGGTGCGCGAGGCGCGCCAGGCGGGATAGAGGGTGGCCAGCAGGCTGAGCGCAAAGGCGACGCCGCCGATGCGCCACACGTCCGGCCAGTTGAGCTTCGACGGCAGGTCACTGATGTAGTACACGTCGGCCGGCATGAACTGCACATGGAAGGTGTGCTCTATCCAGGGCACGATGGTCTCCACGTTGAGTGCCAGCGCCACCCCGCCGACGATGCCCAGCAACACGCCCAGCGCGCCGATCAGGGTGCCCTGCACCATGAAGATACGCAGGATCACGCCGGGTGTCGCGCCCAGCGTCTTGAGAATGGCGATGTCCGCGCGCTTGTCCGTCACCACCATGACCAGCGTCGACACGATATTGAAGGCCGCCACCGCCACGATCAGGGTCAGGATGATGAACATGACGCGCTTCTCGGTCTGCACGGCGCGGAAGAAGTTGGCGTGCTGGCGGGTCCAGTCCTCGACCCGGTAGTCACCGCCCAGGCGCCGGGCCAGTTCCCGCGCCACGCGCGGCGCCTGGAACAGGTCGTCGAGCTTCAGGCGTATGCCGGTCACGCCGTCGCCGAGCCGGAACAGCCGGGCGGCGTCCTCCAGGTGTACCAGCGCCACGCCACGGTCGTACTCGTACATGCCCACTTCGAAGATGCCGCGCACCCGGAAGCGCCGCAGGCGCGGCAGCACGCCGGCCGGGCTGAAGGTCGCCTGCGGCGTGATCACGGTCACGGTGTCGCCGACCCGCACGCCCAGGTTCCAGGCCAGCTCGCTGCCGAGGATGATGCCGTAACCGCCCGGCTCCAGGTCCGACAAGCGCCCCTGGCGCATGTGTTCGCCGACCGTCGATACCTGCGGTTCCAGCGCCGGCAATATGCCGCGCACCAGGGCGCCGCTGACCTTCCTGCCGTGGGTGAGCATGACCTCGCCCCGCACGTAGGGCGCCACGCCGACCACCTGCGGATCCTCGCGTGCGATCCTGGCGGCCACCTGCCAGTGGGTCAGCGGCGCCTCGACGCCGCTGACCGACGCGTGCGAGGCCATGCCCAGGATGCGGGTGCGCAGCTCCTGCTCGAAGCCGTTCATGACCGACAGCACGGTGATGAGCGCCGCCACGCCCAGCGCAATGCCCAGCATGGAAATCAGGGATATGAAGGAAATGAAATGGTTGCGGCGTTTGGCGCGCGTGTAGCGCAGGCCGATGCAGAGGGCGAGGGGGCGAAACATGGAGCCGGATTAAAACACATGGCCTGCCCCATGGGTATACTGCGCGCCGGATTGAGACGCCGTTCGCGGAACCGGCCCGCACAACGTCAAGAATCCCGTCAGTGGGCCGACACAGCGGGCAATGACCCGCCCATTCCGACCAAGGAGCATGCCATGCGTCATTTCAGAACCCTGCTAGCCGCCCTCGGCCTGCTGGCGGGCAGCCAGGTCGCCATCGCCGACACCCTGGTGGTGGAATCGGTGCAGCAGAGCGCATCCGTGGAACGCCCCGTGCGCGGCATGACCATGGACGCGGTGCGCGCCCGCTTCGGCGACCCGGTCGAACAGCGCGGCCCGGTGGGCGATCCGCCCATCACCCGGTGGATCTACCCGGGCTTCGTGACCTATTTCGAATACGACCGGGTGATCCACTCCGTCGTTCCGCACTAGTCCTGACGGGGACGGGGCAGTAGACTCCGTCCCCCATGTCCTTTCCCTTCCCCCTGCTGCCCGCCGAACGGGCGCCGCAGTCCGGCGTCATGCTGACCTGGCCGCACGCCCACTCCGACTGGGGGCCGCGGCTGGCCGCGGCCGAGGCCGTGTTCCTGGCGCTGGCGCGCGAGATCGCGCGGCGCGAGCCCCTGCTGGTGGTCTGTTTCGACGCCGCTCACCGGGACGAGGTTCGTAGACAGCTCGAAGCCGGGGGCGTGGAGATGGCAGCGGTCATTCTCGCCGTCGCGCCTTCCAACGACAGCTGGGCGCGCGACCACGGTCCGCTGACCGTGCTGGTGCAGGGGCGACCGCGGCTGGTCGACTTCCGCTTCGACGGCTGGGGCGGCAAGTACCCCGCCGACCTGGACGCCGCCGTCACCGGGCGGCTGCATGCGCAGGGGGTATTCGGCGCCACACCGCTGGAGTCGGTGGACCTGGTGCTGGAGGGCGGCGCCATCGACAGCGACGGCCAGGGCGGCCTGCTGGCCACCCGCCGCTGCCTGCTGTCGGCCGCCCGCAACCCCGGCATGGACCAGGCGCGCATGGAGACGCTGCTGCGCCGTCACCTGGGCGCCCGCCGGGTGCTCTGGCTGGAACACGGCGCGCTGGAGGGCGACGACACCGACGGCCACGTCGACATGCTGGTGCGCTTCGCCGGCCCCGACACCCTGGTCTACCAGTCCTGCGACGAACCCGACTACGGCGCCTACGCCGAGCTGCGCGCCCTGGAAGCCGAACTGGCCGGGCTGCGCACCCGCAAGGGGAACCCCTACCGCCTGGTCGCCCTGCCCTGGCCGGCCCCCGTCCACGACGACGACGGGCGGCGCCTGCCGGCCAGCTACGCCAACTTCCTGCCCGTCGACGGCGCCCTGCTGGTGCCCGCCTACGAGGACGCCCGCGACGGGGAGGCCGCCGCCGTGCTGGCCGGCCTGTTCCCGGACCGAGACATCGTGCCGGTGCCCTGCCGGCCACTGCTGTACCAGAACGGCAGCCTGCACTGCGCGACGCTGCAGTTCCCGGCCGGTGTTGAGCTGCGACCGCCGGTGACCGGATAATCCCTGCCATGAACGCCACTTCCACGCTCAGGACCGGGCTGGTGCAGATGCGCGCGGGCGCCGATCGTGCCGCCAACCGCACCCGCATCGAAGCGCAGGCGCAGGCGGCCGCCGGGCAGGGCGTGCAACTGCTGCTGCTGCCGGAACTGCACGACGGCCCCTATTTCTGCCAGGTGGAAGACCCGGCCAACTTCGACCACGCCGAACCCGTGCCCGGCCCCGCCAGCGACTGGCTGGGCGGCCTCGCGGCCCGGCACGGGCTGGTGATCGTCGGCTCGGTGTTCGAAAAGCGCGCCGCCGGCCTCTACCACAACACCGCGGTGGTGCTGGACAGCGATGGCAGGCTGGCCGGGCGTTACCGCAAGATGCACATTCCCGACGATCCGGGCTACCACGAGAAGTTCTATTTCACGCCCGGCGACCTGGGCTTCACGCCCATCGACACGGCCGTCGGCCGCCTCGGCGTGCTGGTATGCTGGGACCAGTGGTACCCGGAGGCGGCACGCCTGATGACGCTGGCCGGCGCCGACCTGCTGCTCTACCCCACCGCCATCGGCTGGGACCCGGACGACGACGAAGCCGAGCGCCGGCGCCAGTTCGACGCCTGGCGCACCGTGCAGCGCGGCCACGCGGTGGCCAACGGCCTGCCGTTGCTGGCCGCCAACCGCACCGGCTTCGAGGCCGACCCCTCGGGCGCCACCGCCGGCATCGACTTCTGGGGCGGCAGCTTCGCCTGCGGCCCGCAGGGTGAGTTGCTGGCCGAAGCCGGCGACGACGAGGAGATCCTGCTGGTGGCCGACCTGGACCTGGCGCGCAGCGAGCGGGTGCGCCGCATCTGGCCCTTTCTGCGCGACCGACGCATCGACGCCTACACCGACCTCCGCCTGAGATTTCGCGAATAACGGGAAACCGACATGATCCTCATCCTCGAACCGGACACCACCACCGACAGCCCCGAGTTCCGGCAGCTGCTGGACTACCTCGACAACCTGCCCAACATCCGCCACCGCGTCCACCAGGAGACCGGCGTCCAGCAACTGCTCACCGAGGTCTATCTCATCGGCGACACCGCTGCCCTGTCCCTGGAAGACATGCGCAGCCTGCCGGCGGTGGAGCGCGTGGTGCGGGTGTCGGAGGAATACCGGGTGCTGGGCCGCCACCGCGACGACACCCGTCCCACCCATTTCGAGTACAACGGCGTGCGTTTCGGCCAGGACAACCTGCACGTGTTCGCCGGACTGTGCGCGGTCAGCACCCGCGAACACGTGGAGGCCATGATGCGGGCGCTGCAGGTGCACGGCCAGGTATGCACGCGCATGGGCGCCTACAAGCCGCGCACCAGCCCCTATTCCTTCCAGGGCTACGGCAAGGCCTGTCTGCCCTGGGTGTTCGAGCTGGCCGGCAAGTACGGTATCCGCGTCATCGCCATGGAAGTCACCCACGAAACGCATGTCGAGGAAGTCCGTGAGGCGCTGGAGCAGACCGGCCATCCGACCGGCGTCATGCTGCAGATCGGCACCCGCAACACCCAGAACTTCGAGCTGTTGAAATACGTCGGCCGCCAGCGCGACTTCCCGGTGCTGCTCAAGCGCGGCTTCGGCATCACCCTGGAGGAATCCCTGAACGCGGCCGAGTACCTGGCCAGCGAGGGCAACCGCCGCGTCATCTTCGGCCTGCGCGGCATGAAGACCAACATGGGTGACCCGCACCGCAACTTCGTCGACTTCGCCCACGTGCCGGTGGTCAAACGCCTGACCCGCATGCCGGTGTGCATCGACCCCTCGCACTCGGTGGGCTCGCGCGACCGCGCCCCCGATGGCCTGCTGGACGTCCTGCACGTCACCGCCCAGGGCGTGATCGCCGGCGCCAACATGATCCTGGTGGATTTCCACCCGGAACCCAGCAAGGCGCTGGTGGACGGCCCCCAGGCGTTGACGCTGGAAGAACTGCCGGCCTTCCTGGACGACGTGCAGATCGCCCGCGAAGCCTACGAAAAACGCGCCGCAAACGCCGCAGCCCGCAGGGTGGGGTGAGCGCAGCGAACCCCACCCAAAGGCCTTGTGGAGTTCCCTTCGCGTCCTTCGCGGTTGACGAAAGCCCCTTCGTGCGCCTTCGTGGTTGAACCGCGCCCTTCCCCGCCAGACCGCCCATCCGGACAAGGGCTGGCCCGGTGTTGCGAGCGAAGCCATCCCGCCCGTTCGCAGGAATATCCTCCAGGGTATGGCGGCCGGGGTCTATACTCCTGGTGTGGCCGCGAGGAGTGAGGCATGAGATACGCATTGGCATTGCTGCTGGCGCTGGCCTGGCTGCCGGCGCGTGGCGGGGACGGCGCCCGCTTCGTGCAGACGCCCTACACCGAGCAGAAGGTACTGTTCGACTTCTATTTCGACGATCCGCAGAAGATCGATTCGGCCCTGTACTGGGTACGCTCGCTCATCCGCCCGCTGATGGACTCGCCCTACGACATGGCACCGGAGTTCCTCGATATCAAGGTACTGATCCACGGCACCGAGATCGTCACCCTGGCCAAGAAGAACTATGAGAAATACCGGGACGCGGTCGAACGCATGAAGTACTACCATGCGCTGGGTGTGGAGTTCCGCGTCTGCGGGCTGGCAGCGGAGGACTACGGCTACCGCCTGCAGGACTTTCAGGATTTCATCCTGCTGACACCCTCGGCCATGACCGAGCTGGCGCACTGGCAGTTGCAGGGTTACGCCGTCATCCGTCCCATTGTCATGGAAAAGAAGTTCTCGATCGAGGAACTGCGCTGAACATTCAGCGCGCCATGAGTCCGAGGTGGTGGGTGCCGTCCTTCACGCACGCAAGCTCCCTGGCGCCTTTCGTTGTACAGCGGACCTGGTGCTTGTTGGTCCAGCCGGTTCGTATGCGGTAGCCCTGCGCCGTCTCGTCGTCGTAGCCGAGCACGTCGTCCTCCCCGTCCGTCTCCGGGGCGGTGACGTCCAGAACCAGGTTCTGGTAGGCGATCCTGAAGCCCTTGCCGGCCGGCGTGATCACCGACTTGACCCGGTAGTGCACCCGGTTTCCACCGCTGACACGGTCCAGTTCCTTGCTGAAGCAGACCAGGCCGGCCTTGTCGCGTTCGCACTCGGTCACGCCGGAAGGCAGGAAGTCCACGTCCTTGCCGTTGCGCGTCCAGCGGCGGGCTGCGAGCCGGTCTAGCGGCGAGGCGGGAACGGCCCTCCTGGGTGCCTTCCTGCCCTTTTTGGCGGAAACGGATGTCTTGCCGGAAGCCGCCGGCACAGCCGGCTTGGACGCCTTTTTCGCCGACCCGACCGCCTGCGCTGGCGGCGCCGCCCCAAGCTCCGGGGTCGGCGGTTCGTGCACCGCCTCCCGTGCCAGCCGCTGCCGGCGCCGCTCTCGCATCTTCAGCTCTTCTTCCAGGTTGATCACCTTGCCCATGGCCCGGTGGAAGCCGCCCGCAGCAGCCTTGCGGTACCAGTCGATGGCCTTGCGGGCATCCTGCTTCACGCCCTTGCCGGTCGCGTACATCTCGCCGAGATAGTACTGGGCCAGGACATTGTCCGCCGCCACGCTCTCGAAGAGCTTGCGCGCCCGGGCGTAATCGGGCCGTCCGGCCTCACCCTTGTAATAGAGTATGCCCAGCCGGCTGGCGGCCTTGCTGTATCCCTGCGCGACGGCCTGCTCCAGCCACTTGCGCGCCCGGGCCCGATCGACGGCCACGCCCTTGCCCTTGATCAACATGAGGGCGACGTCGTAACGGGCGTCCGCGTCCCCGGCCTGCGCCTTTTCCAGGCGCCGGGCGAAACGTCGCTCGTTCTCCGCCATACGGTGCAGCCGTTCGCGGGCCTGTTCCACGCCCTCGGCCGCCGCGGCGCGCAGCCACTTGATGGCGGCGTCGCGGTCGGGCCGCGTGCCCTGGCCCTTGAGGTACATGATGCCGACCTCGTACTGGGCCTCGGGATCGCCGGCCCTGGCTTCCGCGAGCTGGTCGCGGAACATCTGCGTCCAGAGTTCGGCGGCCAGCGGATACGAGCAGGACAACAGCAGCAGGCAGACCGCCATCCGCAGCCTCCCCGCATCGATCGAACAAACCACCATGGCGCCCCCCTCAATGGCTCCTTCCCGGGTTAGCGGCCATCCCCGGCGGGGATAAAGGCCACCCATGCCCAGTCGATGCGCTGGAACGGAAATTATTCCCTGTTCCGGCACTTGCCCCGGGGGGGTACGGGGACTCAGCGGGCCCGCTTGAGGCTGTTGCGGTCGAAATCGCGGTCGGTCAAGCCGGTCTGGAACCGGTAGTCGCTCCAGGTCAGCAAGGTGCTCTTGCCGGTCTGGTGGTTCTGCATGAACATGCGGTGGGCCCGCCAGTAGCGGCCCAGGTACTGGTGGTAGTCACTGAAGGTCAGCGTCTTCAGCAAGACGTTCTTGCGGTCGTAGTAGTCGATTTTCTGTGGCCGGTATTCGTCCTTGTCGATCCACACCACCTGGCGCGTATAACCCGAGTACTTGTCCACCGGGTCGCGCTCGATGACAAAGCACTGCAGCTCACCGCAGGGCTCGTCACGCAGGTACTTGTAGGTGTACTTCTCGACCTCCTGCGACGACAGGTCCTCGTAGGCGAACTCGCTGCCCATGAAGGGCCCGGACTTGTTGCGCGAGGAAATGCGCTTGACGCGTTTCAGGGCCGGCAGGTAAAGCCACTGGTCGTCCGGCCCTGTCTTGTGGGTGAAACTGAGAAAGGCCGTACCCTTGACGTCGGCGGGCTCGTCGAAGATGGTCAGGCTCTTGTCGCCGTCGTTGTCCTGTTCCAGCGTCTTGACCCGCAGCAGGCGCGTGCTCTCGTCGCCCTGGCGGTTGCGCAGCACCATTTTCATCGACGCCGTGCTGTCGTGGAAACCCCGGTCGCGGTTGTCCGCCTCCGTGGCAATGGCCAGGCCGCGCTCCTCGGGTGTGTCGGCGAAGACGCCGGCAGACAGCAGACTAAGCAGAATCAGCAGCCAGTTTCTCACGCGGTAACTCCTTCTTGTCCAGGGTCATCAACAGGGTCGGCAGCAGGGTGAAATCGGCCAGCAGCGCCAGGCCGATGGTGATGGCGGTCAGCAGTCCCATGCCTGCGTTCAGTTCGAACGGCGAGGTGGTCAGCACCAGGAACCCCGCCATCAGCACCGCCGAGGTGGTCCACAGCGCGGTGCCCACGGTATGGAAGGCATAGCGTACGGCGTCTTCCGCCGACATGCCTTCCTCGCGGCGGGCGCGCAGGTACTTGCTCAGAAAATGAATGGAGTCGTCCACCACGATGCCGAGCGTCATGCCGGCGACGATGGACAGGGCCAGGCCCACCTGCCCCACCAGCAGCCCCCACAGGCCGAACGCCATGCCGGCCGGCACCAGGTTGGGAATGATCGAGATCAGGCCGATCTTCAGCGAGCGCAGGGCGAAGATGAGCAGGAAGGAGATGATCACCAGCGCCACCGTGGTGCCGGTCAGCATGCTGCGGATGTTGCGCGCGCCGATGTGCGAGAACATCACCGCCGGGCTGGCGCCGTGCACCCGCATGTAGGGCGGGGCGTTCTGCTCCAGCCAGTGCTGGGCACGCTCCTCCAGACCGATCAGCTCGTTGCTGGACAGGCTCTTGACATACACGTCGAGCTTGGTAGCCGACTTGTCGACATTGATCTGGTTGTTGAGATCCAGCCCGTAGGGCAGCGACATCTCGTACAGCAGCAGGTACTGGGCCGCCAGGTCGCGCCGGTCCGGTATGCGGTACCAGTCCGGGTCGTCGCCGTGCAGGTTCTTGTTGAGCCGTTTCATGGTGTCCGACAGCGCACTGACGTGCAGCACCTCGGGCTGGGCGCGGTACCAGGTGGCGAAGGCCTCCAGCCGGTTGAGATAGTCCGGCTCGCTGATGGCGCCGCTGCCGCCGGCCGGCAGCGAATAGGAAATGCTGTAGATGCCGGTGAGGTTCCGGGTGGTGAAGTCGGTATCACGGCGGAACGCCACGCTTTCGTCGAAATACTTCACGAATTCGTCGTTGAGCTGGTTGGCGGGAATGAAGGCGACGAGCCCGGCGACCAGGGCGGCCATGAGCGCCAGGATCGGCCGCCGCCGGGCCACCACGAAATCGGCGAAGGCGTCGATGGCGGCCACCGAACGGTCGTTGACCGGACGCACCCGCACCGGCAGCCACAGCATCAGCGCGGGCAGCACCGTGACCGTATAGACGAAGGCCGCGAGCACGCCGACGGCGACGATGTTGCCGAGGTCGCGGAACGGCGGCGCATCGCTGAAATTCATGGACAGGAAGCCGATCATGGTGGTCACGCTGGTGAGGAAGATGGGCTGCAGGTTGATGCGCAGGCTCTCGTACATCGCCCCGTGGCGGTCGGCGCCCTTGCGCAGGCCCTGCAGAAAGGTCACCAGCAGGTGCACGCAGTCGGCCACCGCCAGGGTCATGATCATGGTCGGGGCGCTGGCCGAGGGCGGCGTCAGGCGAATACCCATCCAGCCGGCGGCGCCGACGGCCGTCACGATGGCGAACAGGATCACCAGCAGTGTGGCCAGCGTCGCCCAGAACGAACGCAGCAGCAGCGCCAGCACCAGCACGATGACCGCGAACATGATGGGTACCAGCGTCTTCATGTCGTGCATGGACATTTCGCTGAAGGCGTTGTTGAGCAATACCACGCCGGTGAGGTGCACCCGGTAGCCCGGATGGTCCGTCTCGAACTGGCGCGCCAGACGGCGGGAGAACTCCACCACCTCCGGCACCTCCGCCGCGGTGTCGCGCCCCGGAAGCTGGATGGTGACGTTGACGCCGGTCACACGGCCGTCCCTGGAGACGATGCGGCTGACCAGCAGGGGTTCGTGCAGCGCCACGTCGCGGATGGCGGCCAGTCGCTGCGGCGACAGCGCGGCTGCGTCGGTGACCAGGTCCTCGACCACCAGGTCGTCGCCCTCCGCATAGGTGTGCTGGAAGTTGGTGACCGAGTCGACGCGGATGGAAAAGGGGATCTGCCAGGCCTGCTCGGTCAGCCATTCCACCGCCGCCAGGGTACGTGGCGTGAACACGTCGCCGTCCGGCGGCTCGATGACGAACAGGACGTTGTCGGACTTGGTATAGGTGTTCTGCAGTTCCTCGAAAGCGAGCAACTGCGGGTTCTCCTGGCTGAAGAACACGCGGTAGTCGGTGGAGAACCCCAGGAAGCGCGCGCCGCTGGCCGACAACACCAGCAGCCCGATCGCGAACACGAACGCCAGCCATCGCCAGCGCAGAATTTGATCCGCCAGCTGTTTCGCCATTCCTTCGTATTTCCTTATGCTTGTTTCTGATCCATTCCGTTCGCGAGCGACAGCAGGTACTGGATCAACCCCCGGTTACACTGTTTCAGACGATCGATACTCTGGGCATTCTTGGCCAGGCCGATACAGCCCTCCAGCGCAGCCATCACGAACATGGCGGCGGCCCCGCAGTCGACATCCGGTCTGATGCGACCCTGGTCGCGCGCGCGCTGCAGGGCTTCGTGGGTGACACCGTGCCAGAGTCTGAACACCGCGTCCAGACGCTGGCGAAATCCTTCATCCAGAGGTGACATCTCCTGAGCGAGATTGTTCAACGGACAACCGTAGCGGATCAGTTCGGCGGGCTTGGCGTCGGGCAGCTTTTCGATCACCGACACCAGTCCTGACAGCGGATCGGGCGCCTGGCGCAGGGGAAGCACCCACATGGCCTCCACCATGGGCAGGATGACCTCGTCGACCACCGCGTAGCCGAGCGCCTGCTTGTTGGGGAAATGGTGATACAAGGCGCCCTTGGTCAGGCCCGTCGCCGCCAGAACGTCGTCCAGACGCATGCCCTGGAATCCCTTGCGGTACATTTCGGCGAACGCAGACTCGAGTATCCGGCTGCGGGTCTGGTCGGGATTGCGCCCGGACCGCTCGTGTTTTGCAGAAGATTCCATAACGCCTTGATCTACCTGGTTGATTTCAAAAATACGGAACTTTGCCGGACCCACCTTGACAAACCAGTTGGTCGGTCGGTATTGTACAGACCAAGCAGTATGTATACAAGGCGGGACGCCTCGACAGCCGGGTGTATTCCCCCTGCCGGGCAAATCCATCGGGAGAATCGACTTGGACGGACACCTCGAAAACAGACTGGCCCCTGCCGATTTCGACCTGCCCCGCGGCGGCGCCTATTCCGGTCACGTGGATATCCTCGGCAAGCCCGTACGCATCGACATCTCGGCCGCGGCGCTGCGGGCGCTGACCCGCAACCGCCACCCCGTCATGGTCGAAATGGAACTCTACTTCAGCTGCCTGATCCGAAAACAGGTCTATTTCAGCGAACTGACCGAACCGCGGCCAGAATCCCGCGACAGCAGTCGCATCCTGCCCGGACTCTACGCCACCTTCCGGGCAGTGACCACCAGCCATTGCCGCATCGAAGACCCCGGCGCGAAGCCGCCCGTGGAGGCCATGCCCATTCGGGAGCCACACCGTTTCGTGCCCGACTGGCTGACCATCGATCACCGGCGCAGTGGCTGGAAGGGCGAATACGGCTTTTCGCGCTACCTGTAACCCCAGACGACCCGACAGGAGGCTATGATGAATACCGACGCAAGCACCACAGACATGGACAAATGGCTCAGCGAAAAACTCGATGAGATGCTGCCCGACAAGCTGCAGCAGATCGAGGAAGCCAAGACCCCTTCCATGGCCATCATCGCCACCAAGGGCACGCTGGACTGGGCCTATCCGCCCTTCATCCTGGCCTCCACCGCCGCGGCGCTGGGCTGGGACACCTCCGTGTTCTTCACCTTCTACGGCCTGCTGCTGCTGAAGAAGGAGCTGCCCTGCGAAGTGAGCCCGCTGGGCAACCCGGCCATGCCCATGAAGATGCCGTTCGGCCCCAAGTGGTTCCAGAACATATCCTGGCCCATGCCCAACCTGATCATGGCCGGCATTCCCGGATTCGAGAAGGTGGCCACCGGCCTGATGAAGAAGACCTTCAAGAACAAGGGCGTGGCCACCATCGAGGAGCTGCGCAGCCTGTGCCTGGAGGCCGACGTCAAGATGGTCGCCTGCCAGATGACGGTCGACGTGTTCGGTTTCAGCCGCGACGAGTTCATCCCCGAAGTCAGCGAGTACGTCGGCGCCACGTATTTTCTGCCGGTGGCGCAGAAATCCGACGTCTGCCTGTTCATCTGACCATCTCCCTCGACACCCACCCTCCTGCCGGCGCCCTGCGCCGGTTTTTTTATGGCCACACAAAACACGGACAAGACCTAGGGGGAAGCCTGATTGACCGCGAAGGACGCGAAGGACGCGAAGGATGCAAAGGGGACAAAGTCTGCAAGCCGGGGACTCAGGAAAACTCCATACTCCGGACAGCGCCATATTTTCCATCCAAACGGGGATTCCTTCGCGTCCTTCGCGTCCTTCGCGGTGAATCAAACGCCCCTCTTGACAAGTCTTGTCCGTGCTTTCCGTGGTCATTCCCCACCCTACCCGCACCCGAAACTATCTGAGATAATGCCGCTTTTCCGGCAAGCCCGTTCATGTCCCGTACCGCCATCCAGCCCGAATCCTCCGCCGTACCCGTCGCCAGCCCGCTCGATCCACCGCTGCCGCGGGCCGGCCGGCGGCTGACCTGGGCGCGCCTGTACGACGACAGCCTGGCGCTGGCCATCGCCGGCGCCGCGCGCCGCCATGCCGGGCCGCTGCTGGTGGTCACCACCGACAGCCAGGCGGCCGAGCAACTGCAGGAACAGCTGACCTTCTTCGCGGCCAGCACCGGGCTGCCGGTGTTCTGCTTCCCGGACTGGGAGACCCTGCCCTACGACAGCTTCTCGCCGCACCCGGACATCGTCTCCGAGCGCCTGGAGGCCCTGCATCGCCTGCCTGCCATGCAGTGCGGCATCGTGCTGGTGCCGGTGGCCACCCTGCTGCAGCGGCTGCCGCCGCGCAGCTACCTGGACGCCCACAGCCTGGTGCTGGATACCGGCGGCTCCCTGGACCTGGACGCCATGCGCCGGCGCCTGGAGAAGGCCGGCTACCGCTGCGTGTCGGAAGTGGTGGAGCACGGCGAGTACGCGGTGCGCGGTTCGCTGCTGGACCTCTATCCCATGGGCAGCGAGCTTCCCTACCGCATCGACCTGTTCGACGATGAAATCGAGTCCATCCGCACTTTCGACCCCGACAGCCAGCGGTCGCTGGACACGGTGGAGCAGGTGCGGCTGCTGCCGGCCCGCGAGTTCCCGCTCGACGAGGACGCCATCGCCCGTTTCCGCCACGCCTGGCGCGCCAGCTTCGAGGGCGACCCGCAGCGCTCGCCGGTGTACCGCGACGTCAGCAACGGCCTGGCGCCGGCCGGCGTCGAATACTACCTGCCGCTGTTCTTCGAGCAGACCGCCACCCTCGGCGACTACCTGCCGGAGGACTGCCTGGTGATCGAGAGCGAGGACAGCCGCACCGCCACCGATGTCTTCCGCGAGCAGATCGAGGCGCGCTACCAGTCGCTGCGCCACGACGGCGAGCGGCCACTGCTGGAACCGGCGCGGCTGTACCTGGACGAGGCCGCACTGGCGCACCAGTTCGATGCCTGCGCCCGCGTCCTGGCGCAGCGTCCCGAACTGATCGAGACCGGTCCGGAGGCCGTCAACTTCGGCACCGGCCGCCTGCCGGCACTGGCCGTGCAGGCGCGCGCCGAGCGACCGGCCGGCGCCCTGCGGGATTTCCTGGCCGGCTTCGACGGCCGGGTGCTGATCACCGCCGAGTCGGCCGGCCGCCGCGAGACGCTGGACGACCAGCTGCGCGGCTTCGGCCTGCGGCCGCACCGCTTCGACTCCTGGGCCGCCTTCCTGGCCGGCGACGAACCCCTGGGCCTGATGGCGGCGCCCATCGAGGCCGGCCTGCTGCTGGAGACGGCGCCGCGCATCGCCGTCGTCACCGAGAACCTGCTGTTCGGCGAGCGCGCCGCCCAGCGTCGGCGCCGCAAGCCGCGCCGCGACACCGAGGCCCTCGTCCGCAACCTCACCGACCTCAACATCGGCGCCCCGGTCGTGCACGAGGACCACGGCGTGGGCCGCTACCTGGGCCTGCAGAAACTCGCCGTCGGCGGCGCCGAGACCGAGTTCCTGACCCTGGAATACGCCGGCGGCGACAAGCTCTACGTGCCGGTGTCCTCGCTGCACCTCATCAGCCGCTACACCGGCGCCTCGCCCGAAGCCGCGCCCCTGCACAGGCTCGGCAGCGACCAGTGGCAGAAGGCGCGCCGCCGCGCCGCCGAACGGGTGCGCGACGTAGCGGCCGAACTGCTCGACATCTACGCCCGCCGCGCCGCCCGCCAGGGCCACGCCTTCCCCCTGCACGAAGAGGAATACCGCGCCTTCGCCAGCGCCTTCCCCTTCGAGGAGACGCCCGACCAGGCCCGGGCCATCGAAGCGGTGCTGGAGGACATGGCCTCGCCGCGGCCCATGGACCGGGTGGTGTGCGGCGATGTCGGCTTCGGCAAGACCGAGGTGGCCATGCGCGCCGCCTTCGTCGCCGTGCAGGGCGGCCGCCAGGTGATGGTGCTGGTGCCCACCACCCTGCTCGCCCAGCAGCACTACCAGAACTTCTGCGACCGCTTCGCCGACTGGCCGGTCCAGGTCGAGGTCCTGTCGCGCTTCCGCAGCAGAAAGCAGCAGCAGGCCATCGCGGAACGCTTCGCCGACGGCACGCTGGACATCCTCATCGGCACCCACAAGATCCTGACGCCGGAGATACAGCCGAAGAACCTGGGCCTGGTCATCATCGACGAGGAACACCGCTTCGGCGTACGCCAGAAGGAAAAGCTGAAAGCCCTGCGCGCCGAGGTCGACCTGCTGACCCTGACCGCCACGCCCATCCCGCGCACGCTGAACATGTCGCTGTCGGGCCTGCGCGACCTGTCCATCATCGCCACGCCGCCCGCCCACCGGCTGACCATCAAGACCTTCATCAGCGAGTGGAACCCGAGCGTCATCCGCGACGCCTGCCTGCGCGAGATCAAGCGCGGCGGCCAGGTCTACTTCCTGCACAACGAGGTCGAGAGTATCGACAAAATGGCGCGCGAGCTGCGCGAACTGGTGCCGGAGGCGACCCTCGGCATCGGCCACGGCCAGATGCGCGAGCGCGAGCTGGAACAGGTGATGCTGGACTTCTACCACCGCCGCTTCAACCTGCTGCTGTGCACCACCATCATCGAGTCCGGTATCGACGTGCCGACCGCCAACACCATCATCATCAACCGCGCCGACAAGCTGGGCCTGGCCCAGTTGCACCAGTTGCGCGGCCGCGTCGGCCGCTCGCACCACCGTGCCTACGCCTACCTGGTGGTGCCGCCCCGCAAGGCCATGACCGCCGACGCCGTCAAGCGCATCGAGGCCATCGAATCCCTGGAAGACCTGGGCGCCGGCTTCACGCTGGCCACCCACGACCTGGAGATCCGCGGCGCCGGCGAACTGCTGGGCGACGAACAGAGCGGCCAGATCCATGAAATCGGCTTCAGCCTCTATACCGAACTGCTGGAACGCGCCGTCGCCGCCCTCAAGGCCGGCCGCCAGCCGGAACTCGACCGGCCGCTGCACCAGGGCCCCGAGATCGACCTGCACCTGCCGGCGCTGATCCCCGACGACTACCTGCCGGACGTGCACACGCGCCTCATCCTCTACAAGCGCATCGCCGGCGCCGCCGACGCCCACGCCCTGCGCGAACTGCAGGTGGAGATGATCGACCGCTTCGGCCTGCTGCCGCAGCCGCTCAAGAACCTGTTCGCCGTCACCGGACTGAAACTCATGGCCGCACCCATGGATATCCGGCGAATCGATGTCGGCGACCCGGGCGGGCGGCTGGTGTTCGGCGACGAACCCAAGGTGGACCCGGCCGTGATCGTCGACCTCATCCAGAACGAACCGCAGATCTACAGCCTCGACGGCGCGCAGAAACTGCGCTTCCGGCTGGCGACCGAGGCTGGCGACGAGCGCATCGAGACCGTGCGCACCCTGCTGGAGCGCTTGAGGGGCGCGGCGCAATGAGGCACCCTGTGCGGACCATGAAGACCGCGACACCCTGGCCCTGCGCCGTCCTGCTGATACTGGCCATGCTGTCGGCCCCCGCCGTCCCTGCGGCCGCCCCGGACGAAGCACGCCAGTACGACATCGAACTGCTGATCTTCCGCAACCTGGTCAACAGCGACGACGGCGAGGCCTGGCCGCTGGATCTCAGCGACTACGCCTTCGGCGACAGCGCCGCCGGCGAGCCGTCACCGGCCGCCCCGCAAGACATCGCCCCCAGCCGGCCCAAGACCACCACCCCGCCGGCCGGCCCGGCGCCCGCCTGGCTGCCGGCAGACGCCTGGCAACTGAAGAACGCCGAAGACGCCCTGAAACGCGCCCCCAACTACCGCCCGCTGCTGCATCTCGCCTGGCGCCAGGCCGTGCCTCCGCGCACCGAGGGCCGGCCCGTCGACCTGCCGCCCCCGGACGCCGGCCGCGATGGCGAACACGCCTGGGTCGGCGGCACCGCCACCGTCAGCCTGGGCCGCTACCTGCACCTGGCCCTGAACCTGCAACTCCACCCCGGCCTGGCCGACCTGGAAGCCGCCGGCCTGGACGAATTCGAAATCCCCCAGTTCCGCCTCACCGAATCCCGCCGCATGCGCACCCGTGAACTCCACTACTTCGACCACCCCCGCTTCGGCGTACTGGCCATCATCACCCCTTCTAGATCAATGGGTCCAGACTCGATTGATTCCGATTGATTTGTGTCTGACCCCATAGATTCCCAAGATTCCCCGGGTCGCTACTCATCTTCCGGTTTGTAGCTATCTTCACTCTGGAGTTGTGCACGATGGAACTTCACCCATTCGTTGGCTTCCTCCTTCCCGAAGGCAGCCTGAATCTGCAGCGCGATGTGCATCTCGGCGGCCATGTATTCCCGGAATTGTTCGGGGTCGCTGAGATCGTATCTGCGGCCCAGTGGCGTCCGAACCGCAACCATTTCCGTATCCTTGGTTGAGGCTGGGAGGGTACAACCAGGCTCGCCCACCAGCGGGGACGGCTCCGGAAACGGAATCACATTGCCACGTTGCTCGGTATCGTCGTCTTTCATCTGCATTACTCCAGTCCTGTTCGAACGTGTTTTCTCACCGTAGACTGCAATCGCCTGCTCAGATTCAAAGTACTCTGCATCCAGCCAGTCCGGTATATCAGGTGGTCTGTCAAACAGGTGGTATTCAAACGACCTGCGCCATTCAAAGTATTTATATAACATGGGATTCAGGTGCCAGCCGATGTATTTGAACGCCATGCCATCCATGGCGGAATCACAACCATAGAAACCCCATCCAAATGGAGTTTTCTTCAAAAGCGGCTCATCGATCAGCAATTGTGACTCATGCCTTCCTTCACGAAAGATGGAATGACGCTTTGATATGAGTATCCCTGAATGGGTAAGCCAAAGCGCGTCCCGATAGATGGTTCGAGACCAACCGCCATGGGATATCTGTACCCAGGGCAGATCAAACTCCTCATTAAGGGCAATACAGGCTTTTATGGCACGTGGATAGGTTGATTCAGCAGCGAATTCGACGAATGACGGATCGGCTTCCGATAACGCTGGGTGACAGACCTGAAACCGGTATTGTTGGGCACCGTCGAACGGGTGTGAGCCTGAGGTATTGGTCATTTTTCCTCCTGACAGTTCGCGTGAACGGCGTGAGCCATCCCACACGAAATGTTCAGGGAGGCTCGCTTTAGCAGTAATTTCTGGATCGCCCTGCAAGCTGAACTCAAATCGGCGATATAACCCGGGCACAAAAAAACCGCCCAGCGTCTGCCAAAGCGGTTTCAGGGTGTTGCTTCTGCATCGCTTTAGCAGTACTTGTAAAGCGCCCGCAATCTGTTTCAAATCGGCGCTGTACGACAATAGTATACAGGATCTATCTGGAGATCAAGATCAACAGGGTCGGGCTCGGCCCGATTGATTCGATTGGTTTCAATGAATCGCAGGGAAGCTGCGGCATGCCACCAGGTGTGGTTCAATCGTGTCTGACCCCATTGATTCCAGGAAGGGACAGCACCTCTCCCGATGCTGCCATTGCCGGGCTAAGGGTCACAACTGAAACGAAAGGAATCGTCCAGTGCGGGGGGAAGTATCAGCGTCCTGAAAGAACGGGCCAGTGCATCGGCACACAGTGCCTGCCGTTGCACGGGGTCATTGACGAAATTGCTGGCATATTCCGCATTGAACACCGGCTTGCCGGCATTGATGAAGACGGAAAGCATGTCACATTCGTTGAACTCGTGACACTGCTCGTTGATGCTGAAATCGAAATAGTTCACCAGTTGGGCCGCCTGGTCGATATCGTTCTTCAGGCCAACGGACAATCCGCGTGTGTGTGCTTCCACGGCCAGAAACTGGTTGTAACTCAACTGGTCGGCGGCGCTCAGGGGAAAGCCGGTGTTGTTGGTGTAGCCGTCGACATTGTCCGGCTCGATACCGTCACAACCCTTCTGTCTCGCCAGTTCGATCCGGGCCTGCATGATGGCGCGGACATTTGCCGAGCGGATGTCCAGCCACTGTTCGTTGGCAAACCCCTGCAGCGCATTGCCCTTGTCGCTGGCCAGGAATTGCGCGGCATCGGGCCGGAAGTCTTCATAGCTGCCAGCGGAGAAATAGCAGATGACTCTCCTGCCGGCCGCCTGCAGGTCGGCGATCAGGCTGGCCGGGCTGTCGGACAGGTCGATATCGTAGAGGTCCACGTCATAGCCACTGTTCACCGTACCCTGCAACTGCCATTGCCAAGTGGTGGCCACGGCCGGCTTGAACCAGTTGCCCACACTGAAAGCCGGCGAGCTGGTGCTGCCGCTGCCCGATGAGCCGCCACCGCAGCCTTGCAACAGGAACAATGCGAGAGCGATCGAAAGGACGAGACCGGATTTTTTCAGCATCGGCGCAGACCCGCCTGGACATTCCATTGGCCTTCCAGTCTACCAGAGAACCCGTCCCGCCATGTGTACGGCATCACACTATGGTTGACCAGGACAAGCGGGGACCCCAGCCAGGCGCTGTACCAGACTGGTGGTCAGGGCGACCTGCTCGGTGACCAGTTCGTAGTACCGGGCATGGCAGGCCGCGCGGAACACTTCCGCCACGGCCCGGAACCCGGCCAGCGCCTCGCCGGCCAGTTCAGCGTTCTGCAGCAGCTCGGCCAGCGACTTGCGCGCCGCGGCCTGGTTGGCGAGGGTCATGGCCCAGGTCATGGGGTCGCGCTCGCGGGTCCGTTCCGCGAGCGCCTGTCCATAGGCCTCGATGGCGGCCGCCAGCGCGTCCGGATCCTGTTGGCGTTCGCCGAGCCGGTGCAGGGCGGCACCCAGGTTGTTCCGGGTCAGCGCCCAGGCCTCCGGAACGCGGGCGCGGGTCCGTTCCGCGAGCGCGCTTCGGTAGGCGGCCACCGACTGCTCCAGCGTGCGCGGCCCCTTGCGGTGCTCGCCGAGCAGGCGCAGCGCGGTGCCCAGGTTGTCCAGGGTGGCGGCCCAGGCCAGCGGGGCGTGTTCACGTGTCCAGACTTCCAGCACCTGCCTGTAGGCCTCGCTGGCCCGCTTGAGCAGGGTCTTGTCGTTCTGGCGCCGCCCGAGCTCCAGCAGTACGGTACCCAGGTCGTTTCCGGTGCGCGCCCACTCGTGCGGCGCCTGTAGCCGATCGCAGTCCGCCAGCGCGCTCTCCAGCACCGCGGCCGCGCGTTCCAGCATCCCGGTGTCCGCCTGGCGCTGGGCGAGGAGGCCCAGCGCCTCGCCCAGCGCCCGCCGGGTCCTGGCCCGGGCCAGCGGCTGCGCCTGCCGGTCCAGCACCGCGAGCGCCTGCTCCAGGGCCTCGATCGCCTCCTCCAGCATGCGCGTACCCATGCGGCGCCGGCCCAGCGTCAGCCGCGCGCTCCCCAGCCGGCCCAGCACCTCGGCCCATGCCGCAGGCGCCTCGTCGCGCGGCGACAGCGACATCCCACGGCCCTGTAACAGGTCGATGGCCTGCTCCAACGCGGTGTCGTCCACGAACTCGCGGCCCTGGTCCTGCAAGGCGCGCGCCTGTTCCAGGCAATAGCGGCGCACCAGCGTGCTACTCAGGCCCGGTGTCGCGCCCGCCTCGGCAAACCGGGCGGCGGCGCGCGGATAATCGAGTGCCACGGCGGCCAGCTGCGCCCGGGCGGCACACAGCCGCCCGGCCAGTTCCGCGCTGGCGCCACCTCGCGTGTCCAGCCCCTCTGCACGCGCCAGGGCGCGATCCGCATCTTCGAGGGAAAAGCCGTCGCCGGACCCAAGCGCGCGCCAGGCCGCATCGCACGAGCTTGCGAGCTCCTGCGTCGATCCCGCGAGGGCCAGGACTTCCGCCCGTTGTGCACGCAGCTCGCACAGCCGCTGCCAGCCCAGGCGCAGCAGACCGGCGACCTGCGGCAAGGGAATCTGTCGGGCGCGTATCGGCGCCAGCAACCGCCGCAGCTCCGGCAGCGGCGCGCCCAGGTGGCGGCTGGCCGCCGCCAGCTCGGCGAGGTAGCCGTCGTCCGGGTCCGGTGACTCGCGACGGGTGTCTGGTGCGAGCGGATGTGCCGCGTTCATGGCGGTGCCTCCGGCAGCCGGGGCGTTGCGGGATCGCAAGGGCAACATCGAGGGACCGCCGCGCATCCGGCCGCCTCAGTCGATGAGGTGGTAGACCGGCGCCTTCTCCAGCGTCCACTCGCCCGACTCCGGGTCGCGCCGCGACACCGTCAGCACGTGCCAGTTGTCGTCGTCGAGCTTCATGAAGTCGCCCCGGTAGTAGTAGCCGGGCCAGCGCGTCTCCCGGCGAAACAGGGTGTGCTGGGTCACGCACTCCGAGGCGATGGCGCGATGCTTCAGCTCCCAGGCGCGCTGCAGCTGGTGCAGGTCCTCGGCGCCGATCGATTCCAGGTCTTCCTGCAGGATACGCAGTTTCTCCAGGCCCATCTTGAGCAGCGGCTCGTTGGTCATGTAGTTGACGCTGATGCCGCCGACATACTCGTCCATGATCTTCTCCAGGCGCTGCAGGCCATGCAGGGGAAGGATGTAGTGTGGCGACACGCTGCCGGCTACGATCTCGTTGCGATACACCTGGTAGGTCTCCAGCGGCTTGTAGATTTCCTTGCGCAACCGGTCGATCTGCTGATCGGAGATACGCACCTCGTCGCGGGCGTGATCGCGTATGTATTGCACCGCGGCCTTGGCCGCGAGGCGCCCCTCGGTGAACGAGCCCGAGGAGAAGGCATGCGCGGTGCCGCCCAGGGCGTCGCCCGCGCCGAACAGGCCCTCGACGGTCATCATGCGGTTGTAGCCCCAGAAGTATTCATCCGGGGAGACGTCCTCGGGTCCGCTGGCCCAGGCGCCGGAGCAGGTGGCGTGCGAGCCCATGACATAGGGTTCGGAGGTGGTCAGTTCCGGGTTGATGTACTTGGGATCGATGTCCTGGGAGGCCCAGACCACGGCCTGACCAACCGTCATTCCGAGGAAGTTCTCCCAGCCCACGGTCTCCTTGTGCGGATCCTGGAAGGCCTCCGTGGTCACCATGTGGATGGGCCCGCGTCCGGCCGCCACCTCCTGCAGGAAGGCGTGGTTGCGCAGGCAGGTGGGCGTGGGGTGGTGGTCGATGTACTCGCCCACGAGTTCCTTGGTGTGATCGTACCACTTCGACTCGTACTCCTCGCCGTAGGCATTCTGGGTGTAGGTCTTGAGGTGCAGGAAATAGGCACCCACGGGCCCGTAGCCGTCCTTGAACCGGCACAGGACGATGCGGTTCTCCATCTGGGTCATCTTGGCGCCGGCCATGATCGGCAGCGCGTAGGCCGAGGCGCTGCTCCAGGGCGCATACCAGGTACGGCCCATGCCCTCGCCGACCGAACGCGGCTTGAAGATGTGCGAGGCGCCGCCCGCGCCCACGATGACTGCCCTGGCCTTGAACACGTGCAGGTCACCGGTGCGCACGTTGAAGCCGATGGCGCCGCCGACCCGGTTCGGATGGTTCTCGTCCATCAGCAGGTGGGTGACCATGATGCGGTTGTAGATCTTGTCCACCGACTTGCGCGCGGCCTCGGCGACGATCGGCTTGTAGCTCTCGCCGTGGATCATGATCTGCCACTTGCCCTCGCGCTGGTAGCGGCCGGTCTCCGGGTTGCGCATCAGCGGCAGGCCCCACTCCTCGAACTTGTGCACCGCCGAGTCGACATGGCGCGCCATGTCGTAGGCCAGGTCCTCGCGCACCATGCCCATCAGGTCGTTTCGTGCGTAGCGGACGTGGTCCTCGGGCTGGTTCTCGCCCCAGCGCATGCCCATGTAGCAGTTGATGGCGTACAGGCCCTGCGCGACCGCGCCGCTGCGGTCGATGTTCGCTTTCTCGGCGACGAGGATACGCAGGTCACGGCCCCAGTAGCGGGCCTCGAAGGCCGCCCCGCAACCGCCCATGCCGCCCCCCACGACCAGGATGTCGCAGTCTTCGTGAACGGTGTTGAAGGCCATCAGTAGTACACCCCCTGTTTGAACTTGTCCTTGGAAACGGCGGGCAGCCCGCCATCGACCAGCAGGGCGTCGGGCTCGAAGCACAGAAGCGGGGACTTGATCTCCGCCTGGCTTGGCGCCGGCAGGTCCGCGAGCCGCTCGATGGCCTGGCCCCAGGGCTTGGTGGTGATCGGGGAGACGAAGTTCTTCTCCCGACCGTCCCGGAAGCGGATCTTCCAGGAGATGGTGCCCTTCTCCTCCTCGCGGCGCACCCGCACGCTGTGCCCCAGCGGCGCAAAGTCGGCATAGCCGCGGCAGTCGATGGCGTTCTGGGGGCAGGCCTTGACGCAGGAGTAGCATTCCCAGCACATGTTCGGCTCGATGTTGAGCGCCCGTCGGTAGGTGGGGTCGATGTGCATGATATCGGAGGGACAGATGTCCACGCAGTGTCCGCAGCCGTCACAGCGCGTCATGTACACGAATGTTGGCATCTCTGTTCTCCCGTGGTTGCGGTGTCTGGGTCCGTCGGAGCGGTCGGCCACCCCGGGACCGGTGATCCGTTCAGTAATGCCGCGGCAGTTCGCGGTTGATGCCGAGGCCGTACTGCGCCGGCTCGTCGGCCGGCGGCGGCAGGTCGTCGAGATAGCCGTTGGCCTCGGCCACCCGCCGCTGGTAGGCCGCGGCCGGCTTGAAGAACATGTGCGCGAACTTCGACCACAGCACGGTGCCGAACAGCACCGTGGCCGACAGGACGAACAGCCAGAAGAACGCCGTCGCCCAGGTACCGGCGCCGGCCCATTGCAGGACGGACCAGATCAGCGCGAAGGTGTTGGTCGCGAGCAGTGAGAGAATGAACAGGTCGGCGCGCACGACGCGGTACCAGGGATGGCCCTCGGCGGCGACGTCCACCCGGATCCTGAACCAGAACCAGTAGCCGCCGATGCAGACCATGAGTGCACCCAGGTGCCACAACAGGGGCACGTAGGCCGGCGCCGGCGTCTGCGGGGTGGGATAGGCGAACACCAGTACTGCGGTCGCCAGCACGAAGAAGATGAAGCCGTACATGGTCAACAAATGGGCCACGCGACGGCGTGTATTGCAGAACTCGCCGGAGGCGGCCACGTCGTGCAGCGCCGTCTTGACCGCGATGGAGACCTTCTCGGCGCTGCCCAGCGGACGCCTGGCCCGGGCCTCCGCCTCGCGGGCGGAGGCAAAGAAATACTTCGCGCTCTTCTTGTGCAGGGTGTCGAGGATGGTGCCGCCGATCACGAGGATCACCATGGCGACGATATAGATCTGCATGGCGATGGGGGGGATGAAGGAAGACAGATCCGCGATGGGATTGTAGGTGATCATCAGCCCGCTCTCCTTTGGTTATTGCGTAACAGACCATGACCTCGGGTTCACCGTCGCCGTGCCCGCCGGGCAGGCCGCCTGCGCCCCGCTACCGCGCACCCGGCCATCCGCATGCGACCACGAACCTGATCCTCTGCTCGCGATGAACCGTCAGCCCGCCAAGTCAGCTTAGACCAAATTTGCGCAGATGCGAGCCGATCGAAACAGGGAGAAGCCTTGGCTTTTCCCACAAATTTGCAGGGTAAAATACGTCTGCCCGGCAAGGTGGGTCGCCTGGGGGACAGGAATCAATGGGGTCAGCCTCGATTGAACCTTGGTTCTTGGTTCAATCGAGTCTGACCCCATTGATTCATTGATTTCGATTTAGGCGGCCCGGTATTTCTCCTTGGCCTCGCGCGCCGCCCTCGCCTCTTCAGCACTGTAGGCCTTGCCGGACCACAGCATTTCGTAGGCGATCTCCTCGTTGCCGTTCTCGCACAGTTCCAGCACCCGCTTGAACAGCGGCTGGAAGGTGTCGCTGCGATGCGAGCG